>CASEBB010000155.1 GCA_949286015.1 uncultured Succinivibrionaceae bacterium
GACTATCAAGGGCACGCAAGTGTCACGCCTACTTTTGCCGAAAAGGCTTCTTCTGGTCCAGGAGAATCCCCAGTCGTAAGACTGGGGAGGCTTCAAGCTGAGAGAACGGGCGCAGCTGAGAGCACTATCTTTTGTGGATTAGTTGTTTTGCGTTACCAGATTGATCGCGTCTTGGTTGTACTCGATCTTAGTTAACGAGCGCGCCTGACGATACAGCGCATTCTGCGCATTGATGCCTAAGTACTGACCGTACTGGGCAGCTAAGATCTGCTCAAAAGTCTGTAAGGTCGCGCTATCACCATCCTTGACCTCTTGCAGCACGGCTAAGGTCTCCGCGCCGTTGTTCAGCGCAATGGTGTAAGCACGCTCTACCTGACGTGGCAGCGCAAAAATAGCTTGGCTGTACTGAGGAGCCACGCTTGAGGTGCCAGCAGCAATCTCCACATTAGCCTGCACCGAGACATGCTCTGGTAAGGCCGCATTTGGATCAGCTTGCAGCGCCTTGGCCGTTTGCTCTAAGGTGTCATAAGCGAGCTTGTTGATTTGCTCTTGCTTGACCGTCTCTAAGGCTAAGTCCTTAACCTCAGCAAATGGGCGTAAGCTCTGATCGTGATGCTCGACCACATTGATGACAATGGAGTTGTTCTCATCAATGGAGATCACCTGGCTGTTGACACCAGAGGTGTAAACCTCTTCATTAAAGGCTAAGCGCTGCACTGCTTGGGTGTTTAAAGGCCATGGAGCGGAGCGATCACCTTCATTTAAGCGCTGCGAGTCTTGGATAGTCATACCTAAGCTCTCAGCGGTGACATCTAAGCTGTCTGGGTTCTCAAAGGACATATCAGACATGGTCGTGAGCTTCTCATTGAACATCTCACGAGCTTGGGAATCGGTGTAAGCAGTGGTGACCTGATCCTTTACCTCATCTAAGGATGGGGTATGAGCAGGGATAACTTCTAACAGCGACACAAAGTGGGTACCAGCACCATCTTCGATCTTAGCGCTGACATCACCGACGTTTTGTAAGCCAAAGGCAGCCTGATCTAAGTTCGCAGCGAGCTCACCACGACGATAGGTGCCCATCTCGCCACCATTGTCCTTGGTAGCGGCATCGTCAGAGTATTGCTTAGCCACGTCAGCAAAGCTCTCACCGGCGGCTAAAGCTTGCTCCACCTTCTGCACCCGCTCGGCTGCATCTTCGCTGTTAGCGCGGATAATGATGTGGCCAATACGGCGCTGCTCTGGCAGGGCAAAGTCCTCTTGATAGAGGTTAAAGAACTCTTCAAGCTTGGCGTCGGTAACTTCAACTTGCTTCTTGAGGTCGTCTAAGGACAGCAGCAGGTAGTTAAAGCGCACATTGGCAGGGGCCATAAACTCATCGTGGTGCGCATTGTAGTAAGCTTGAGCCTGCTCTTCAGTGACTGTCACACCCTCGGCAATAGCTGCACTATCTACCGTGTAGAGGTTAACGATACGGCGCTGCGCTAAAAGCGAGGCGATGTTGCGCAGCTCATATGGCATTGGGGTCGTAGCCGCAGCCATTAATGGGCGCGAGACCGACTCACTCATTAAGGAAACGCGTAACTGCTCACCAAAGTACTCTGGGTTCATACCCATATTGCGTACTGTGGCTAAGTAGAGATCGTTGTTAAAGCGGCCATCCTGTTGGAAAGCAGGGGTATCACGAATGACTTCGCGCACCTGCTCGTCGCCAATACGCACGTCCATGTTCCAGACGGCGCTGTTAAAAGCGACGTTGTTAATCATGCTCTCAAGGACTTGCTTCTTAAGCTCGACCACGTATTGTGGATTTTCTAATAAGCCTGCGACCTCAGCACCATAGCGGTGTAATTGTTGTGCCCGACGGTTGTACTGCTCCGTCCACTCACTGGAGGTGATCTTGTACTCACCAATGGTGACTGGATCAGTGTCAAGGCGTGGTATCAGGTAACTGGCCACACTGGTTAAAACAAAGGAGACCACAATAAGTGCCAGTAAGGCTTTGAAGAGCTTACTGTTGGCTCCGGCATGAAGCTTATCCGATAACATCCACAAAATCTCCGCAAACGCTCCCCTGCCACAGGGGCATTTGCACCACCAATAGTTTCTGCGTGCGTGACCTCAAGCTGTCACCGTGTGCTCGGCGCTGTAAGTCTTAGAGACCGTAGCACGAAGCTTCAAGTGACTACCATGCACTGCTGCTTTGTGATTGTACAGGGGCAAAATGAGCAGGAGCTTAGCATTTACCAAGAGAGCATACTGCCGGTCTTAGCGCACGGCAGCGCGGGAGCGTGCACGTGAGCTGTAAGACCATGATTGCACCTGAGTAGGCTGGGCATGGCATATGGGGCTTAAGCGGGTATTGCGCCTCACACTAAGAAGATGCCCACACTGGCAGTGAAAACCAACCGCTGCCTCAAGGAGGCAACTTGGCAAGTAGGGGCTGTGCTTAGTGCCGCACGCGCTCAAAACAGCATTTTTGAGGGCTAAATCTTAACATAGGACGGTAGTACTTTCTAGGCACAGCGGGCACGGGAGGTGGCGTCAGCTCAAGGGCCGAGCACGTTTGCGGGGAAAGGTGCTGCTTTGTGAGTATCCCAAAAAGCAAATCTCAAAGGAGGTAACTGCCTACAATCAGGTGGTTTACCATGAGAGAAGGAGTTTGCTCAGGCGCTACTCTCGAGATAATGCGCCATCAGGCGCTTTTAGGTTACCTACGCTGCTTTGCTCCTACGGGGGACTGAAGAGAGCCATTGCTTGAGCGCTCAAGCTCATTACCACTTACAGAGTCTTTGGGGGTACTTTGGTGTGACCAACGGTGCTGATGCTGACGGTGTTATGGCCATGAATTGGGGCGGGCGCTGCAGAGAGCAACTGGGCTTACAGGCGGGGATGAAGAGCAGGGCTAATAGACAGGGAGTAAAGGCAGAACTGCCTCAAGCTGGCAGATCCAGCGCGAGGCAAAAACCATCAGGGCTTAGGCGTGCTCTGGAGCTTACAGCTGCCAGAGAGTGCTGTGGGCGCTTGTAGGTGCCCACAAACACAACAGGAGCACTAAGGCTCCTGTCGGTGAAAGGGCTCAATAGACTCCAGCTTTAAGCAGGAGACTGCTGAGCAATACTGCCGCAGGTGGATAACGCCTTAGGGTTATCACACTGCGGCTACGTCTGTGTAGACGCTACAGCTTAGCTATATTGGCTAGCACTACTTCTTGTTGACAGCCTCTTTTAAGGACTTGCCTGGACGAAAAGCTGGCAGCTTCGAGGCTGGAATCTGCACCTCTTCACCCGTGCGTGGGTTGCGTCCCTTGCGAGCCGCGCGGTCACGTACCTCAAAAGTGCCAAAGCCGATTAAGGCTAAATTATCACCCTGAGCTAAGGCCTCAGTTACCGTCTCGGCGAAAGCCTTAATGACTTTCTTGGCGTCATCTTGCGAAATGTCAGCCTTTTGGGCAATGCTGCCCACAAACTCATTCCTTAACAACCTTCGTCTCCTTAACAAGAATTGTCCGCTTGATCTGTTAGTAAACTGTCCCTCAGCGTGATCAGCTCCCACGGCGTCAAGAGCGCCGGTGATGACTGATCTGAGGGCGGCAACTTGTATTTGCAGTGTGCATGAGCATGCAACAAGCGAAACTGCAAAAAAGCGGAGTCAGGATTAAGCACTCCTGATGGCCGCGCACTAAAGAGCTTGCTTTCTTGCCGCAGAGGCAAGTGCATGGAAAAGAGGTAGCGCCTGTTTGCGCGTTAGTGTTGGGGTGATCCTTCTAATACTGCAGACGCCTCAAGAGCTTTACACCTTAAAGGCCGAGCTCTGTACAGAGTCATCTGGCGGCAAAAGCTATACCGCGATATAGACTTTTGCTGGTAGTGGACATGCAATGCGGCGGCGCACTGCACTGGTATAGAGTACCTTACCCAGCGCTTACAAGTTATCCTGACGGAACCTGCACTCTATTATGCTCATATTGCTGCTAAAGCAATGCTTGTGCTCTCAAAAATAAGAGCTACCACTCAAAATTTGCTTTTTATTTTGCGCAAATGGCGCGGAGACAGCCTTCGTGGCTGCTTTTGCACCAAAACAGTATACAAAAACCTGTATACCCAAGGTGTACCGCCTGAAGTGGTCGCATCAGAGCAGTTGAGCGTTTGATCAGGGGAGTGGTGGAAGTGATGGTAATTAGTGACAGTGACGGGAGTCGGGGGAGTGTTGCTATGCACACATCTGCTATTACTTTGCATTTTTTGCGCTACGTCTGTGCGTGCAAGAGCAAGTATCTACAACTTTGGAGAGGTAATAGTGTGCAAAAAGTGCGATAGTAGTCTACAAAAGAGCGTAGATAAGCCAAAAGCGCTTTTGGCGCCATGCTGTGGGTATCAAGGCGTTTTGGGGAGGAAATTATCTGGGGATATGAGGTTGGTAAAGCCTTAGAGGGCCAAGAAGCTGTAGACAGCAGTGCTCAGATTGCGTGTCTGGTGACTGGGGGTGCAAGAATGGCAGGGCCGGTATTGGCTCCCCAGCAAGAGGGCTTAACAGTCATACCCGCGACCTTAAGCCCGCCATGGCTTTAGGATGCTCTTGATGTACGGCGATGCCCTATGAGGCTTAGTGCTGCCAGAGGCTGCTATAGAGCCTACAAGCTGGTTTGGGCATCTTAATCACCATGAGGGCGATGGTTAGGGGGCTTGGAGTTGTGCTGGTTGCTCTTAGGTTCGTGGGTATGGTTGCTACCGCAACTTATCTTTGAGATAGGTTAATGGCAATTAGCTGTGCTCACACTTGGGGAAAACGCCCGTGATGCTGCTGCGTAGGAAACCTAAAAGCGGGCTCTACTCAGTGTTTGGTGGATAAGGCACTCACACCACTTCAAGGTGGGGCACGCCAAACTCTTACACATCGGCCCCATGCTGGAGCTCTGGGGGCTGCTGCTTTTTGGTATCCACCAAACTCTGAGTAGAGCCTAAAAGCGCCTGACGGCGCCTTATCTCGAGAGTAGCGCTGCAGCAATGGCCTACTCTCAGGGTAAAACACCTGATTGTAGGCAGTTACCCACTTTGAGATTTGCTTTTTGGGATACTCACCTGCTACCGCAGGTATTGCCAAGTGCACACAAGGGAGTGTGTGAGCGTGGTTTGCGCGGCGTGGCTGTGTCCTTACATTAGACACTGCGGCAAGTGGCTACAGTGAGGTAGCACTACCTGTCATCACCAGCAAAGCACCGCCTAAAACAGATGGTGCAACAGCGCCATAAACAGCACAGAGGAGCAGATGGTGACACCCAGAGAAAACTTAAAGGCTACCATCATACAAAAGGCTAAGCACACCAGAGTCTTGGGGTCGGTGGTCATAAAGTAAGGCGCCACCACGCTCACCATCACGCAGCACGGACTGGAGGCTAAGACAGCTTGGGCTCGAGGACTGAGCTTATGCTTGCGCAGCCAGACAAAGCCTACAGTGCGGGTAAAGTAGGTAGTGATGGCCATGAGGATAATAGTCAGCAGCTCAAGGGAGCTTGGCCATAAGTGAGTCATTGTGTTGTCCTGTCTGTATTGCTAACGGTGCTGGTAGTGTCTGCCACGGTCGCAGCGGTTGACTTTGCTACTTGCGTCTCATGCTGTTGCGAGTGATGGGGCTCTTGCTCTACAGGGGAATGAAGCGACGTGTTGGCGCTGAGCCCGTGCTTCTCCTTGTAGATTTGCACAAAGTAAGCGCCCACCAATCCACCAATAGCACCGCAGCCTACTGCGTACTTGGCATCGAATAAGGCGACACATCCACCTGAGAGAATAAAGCTGATGGCAATGGGGATATAGAGCAGGTTATCGTGGCGTGGGCGTAAGCCAATAGACAGACCGATAAAGGTAGCAGGTAGGGCCATAGCAAAGCCCCATTGCGAGAGGTCACCTAAGAAGCGACCTAATAAGCTGCCACAGAGTGCCGAGAAAGACCAGCTTAGCCACAAGCTTAAGCCCACACCAAGGTAGTAGTAGTAGTAGTAGTAGTGGAAGCTAAAAGGGCTTTGCTTATTGTTGCTGCGCCGCTGGATATCCTGAAAGGACAGTGACCACGTCTCATCGCACATCAATAAGTAAATGAGCATGATGCGCAAGCCACTCTCTTGGCGAATGTATGGGGCTAAGGCTGCTCCCATGATGATGTGGCGCGAGTTGATAAGAAAGGTTGTAACGACGATCATCAGCACTGGTGGTACAGCCTGCCACAAGCCCAAAGCCGCAAACTCACTGCCGCCTGCGAAGTTAATGGCAGGGAGCAGGTATGAGCCTAAGGTACTAATACCCACTTGGCTGGCTTGCGCACCTAAGATGATGCCTAAAGGGACAAAGCCCATCATAATTGGGAGTGCGGAAAAGAAGCCGCGCCGTATTTCACTGTACATCTGTACTAACTCTACAAGCTATGGGCGCTTGCACCAGAGGGAAAAAGTTCCCATACAGGTCGCTAATTAGTGTTGGAGCTTGGTTCTCTGGTCTTATTTGCCCACTGGTGTCGGATGCTCAGACTCTGTAGATGCGGTCTTTACTGCTCGAGTCTCGGTCTCTGGCGAAGCGTTTGCTGCACTCTCTACCGGCACCCCTGGCAGTGTTGTGGCGGCAATACCGTGCTTTTCCTTGTAGATTTGCACAAAGTAAGCTCCCACCAGTCCACCAATAGCACCACAGCCGACTGCGTACTTGGCATCGAATAAGGCGGCACAGCCACCTGAGAGAATAAAGCTGATGGCAATAGGGATATAGAGCAGCATATCCTTGCGAGGACGCAAGCCAATAGACAGACCAATAAAGGTCGCAGGTAAGGCCATAGCAAAACCCCAGAGCGAGAGGTCTCCTAAGAAGCGACCTAATAAGCTGCCACAGAGCGCCGAGAAAGACCAATTTAGCCACAAGCTTAAGCCCACACCAAGGTAGTAGTGGAAGCTAAAAGGGCTTTGCTTATTGTCCATACGTCGCTGGATATCTTGAAAGGCCAGTGACCACGTCTCATCGCACATCAAGAAGTAGGTGAGCATGATGCGCAGGCCACTCTCTTGGCGAATGTAAGGGGCTAAGGCTGCTCCCATGATGATGTGGCGCGAGTTGATGAGAAAGGTCGTAATGACGATCATGATTACAGGTGGTACAGCCTGCCACAAACCCAAAGCCGCAAACTCACTGCCACCGGCCAAATTGAGGGCTGGAAGCAGGTACGAACCTAAAGTACTAATACCCACTTGACTGGCTTGCGCACCTAAGATGATGCCTAAAGGGATAAAGCCCATCATGAGGGGCAGGGCGGAGAAGAAACCGCGCCTAATTTCGCTGTACACCTTAACTAACTCCACAAGCTCTGGGAGCTTGCACTAAAAAGATACAACGAGCCATTGCTCGGCTCTATCATCGAAAGTAACAGAGAGCAGAAAGCAGAGATCAGAGCAGAAGCACCACCGCTGGGAGCGGGCGCTGTAAGCGACTGTTACGACCGCACTGTGGTACGCAGCTTTTACTGCTGCTGCTGGTGTTGCTGTGGGCTGCTCTGGAGGTTGTTGATCTCGGCTAACACCTGTTGCCATGCTTGCTGCTCAGATTGCAGCTCTTGAGGATTCAAGCGGCGCTTGTGGAAGTAGAGCTGACCACAGCAAGCTTCCCATTGCACCTCAAGTTGCAGCGCCTGACTCATTTGCGCCGCCAAGAGTAAGGCCGGACGTAAGGCACTGATACTTAGTTCACTGAAAAACGCCAAGCGCTGTGGCAGCGCGGCTGCCAGTAGCAGGAGTAGCATAGAGGTCACTACACGCGGCTCATTCTTTTTGCCAAAGTGCTTAACGATGTGCTGAGGCGTTTTGATCTCATCGTTATCCGGCAAAAAGAAGTTGCCATCAGTAAAGTTAAGATCAATGGCACGCTCACCTGAGCGTAGGAAGCGCACTACCAGCTCCTGTGCATACTCCTGCCAGCTCTGTCCCAGAGGAATGGCTAGTAAGAGCTTCCAGCCAGGGGCAATGGCCTTTAAGGCCAGCTCCTCATGGTACTCATTGAAATAGACCATTACCTGTGCTGTGAGCAGCGCGGCTTGCTTAAACTCTTCACCGGCAATGACACCGCTTAGGCCTTGAGTAACGGGAAGAAACTTCTCGTCGATGACGTCGTAGAAGTCGAAGCTGTCATCAGCGGCATGCTGCAGGAGCTTGGTGCTGATTGGGCACTCCGGCATCTTGAGCGGCGCTGCACCCACCTGCGACTCGGCAGCATTTAGCTCGGCAGTACCACGCTCAGCAAAAGTACTTTGCTGGGCAAAAGCACCTTGTGCTGGCTGTTGCAGCAGGGCCTCTAAGGCCGCAAAGTTCAGGGTCAGGCGCGTCTCGATCTTGTCTTTGCTGGTGGCGGTGACTTCCTTTGGGGGAATCACGATCTCATGGTTAAGAAAGAGGCCTTGAGCTTTGAGCACCTCAAGGCACTGCGTAAAGCGCTCTAAGCTGAGGCCTAAATGCAGCGCCATTTGGTAGTTATGGCGCACCTCGCAAAAGGTGGGCTCGCTATTGCGTGCCATCCAAAAGAGCAGGACGGACATGACCAGCGGGACATCTGGATGCAGGGGCGAGAGTACCTGTAATTGTGGATAGAAAGGCACGCGTACCAGACCCTTTTTCGCCATGAGAAATTCCTTTAGTGAGGAGAGGTTGGGGATAGTGGAGTAGGTGTTAAGAGTGCTTTGCGCCCCTTGCGCTCACTACTTGAGGCGAGGCGCTTAAGCGCTGCCGTGTAGTGAGCAGCATCCGCAGTAGTGTCACCTGTGAGTAAGGTTGTTTAACTGCACCACAGGGAGAGCATTTTGGGGCTCTCCGGTTCTTTATCTTAATCACGGGATGCACTAAAAAGGTGTGACCTAATTTGGTTCATCTGTTGAACAAAATGGTCACGATCCCTGATAGACACATGAA
>CASEBB010000156.1 GCA_949286015.1 uncultured Succinivibrionaceae bacterium
TGAATGGGATCAATTAGGGGCATTGGACAGGCATGATGAATGTCTGTTGCCCTTATTTTGAGGGTAAGGGTTCTTCGTTAATTTCCGAATTCTTCACTACTTAAAGCACCAGCGATTTAACCCCCTCGGATCACCTCTGATCTTGGTCTTGTCTTTTAGCTGTGCTCACACAAGGGGAAAACGCCCGCAACCAACTACCTCTCAGGTGTATGCGACAACATCGCTCGACTCCCTTTTATGCTTCTTGTGCCCTCGCTTACCCTCAATCCCCTCTTCCCTGCTCCTGTTAGCGCTTAGTCACCGGCTTCTTTAGCCCTTTATCCCTTTATCCCATCCCTACATGCCATTAGCTTTACCAGTCTTGCTGGCTTTACCCTGCGCCCCAACGTGCACCAGACAGCGTCCCATACCCACGAACCTAAAGAGGGTCGCCCCAACTCCGTGCGCCACGACGTCACGCGAGAATAGTGGCCTTAAGATTCATCTCCAGATGGTTCACTGGTAAGTCGCCACTTGTAGCAAGAATCCACCTGAGCTCCTTGATACCATAAGAGCTTAAGTTCGCGGGTATGGACAGCGCCCCAGTGTGCCTTGCTCCTGAGTGCACGCCTGCGCTGATATGGTGCTTCTTGTAACCTTATGGCCCACAGTGAAAATCCATAGCCGCTAAAAACCCCGCGCCGCAAGCTCTTAGCTTTACCCTCACCCCTGTGGACATCATGACACGCTGTACCAAGAGCTAAGTTGGAATTCTTCCTGCACATTGCAACCAGAGCATTATCTGATGCTCCGCTGCACAAAATAGGGAAAAGCAATGAGAAAGTTCGTAATGGGGGCTCTTGCCTCTGTAGCGCTGGCCTTGAGCGCTAATGTCTTCGCCGATACCATCGATAACGAGTACTACACCCTCGAGTTTAACGAGCCATGGCAGAAGATGGCCGAGAGTGAGGCTGATAACAGCTTGGCTGCTGTACTCATGAATAAGGAAAATGGCACCGCGCTGACCATTACCCTCGTGGCCTCTAATGACTTTAATGCCAAAGATATGGCAGAAGCCACTAAGGACAACCTCATCAAATCTGGCCAGCAGGCAGGTGAGATTGAGGACAAAGGCTCCTACTACGTACTGCCTTTTACGGTGAAGCAATCTAAGGGTATCTATCTCTTCTCCGGTGGCAAGGATGGCAAGACGGTGGTGATTAACGCCTTAAATGCGGTAGGTGGTGACTACCAAGACTGCTTAGACCTGCTCAAGGATTTAGAGCCAAAGCAGGACGGCCTCTTCCCTGAGTTCTAAGCGGCAGCTATCTTCGGCGCTGCGCTCAGAATACCGTGTAATGCTCAGCAAAAAGCACCAAGAGATACCCCGTAAGCTACGCCTTACCCGCCTTACCAAGCTGTCCCCCTACTCCACTCTCTGCTCTCAAAGGCAAGCGCCTTTTCCTCCGTGCGTTTGCCTCGCCTGCCTCTTAGTGATGACAACGACTGCCTGTGCTTACAGGCAGTGTACTTGCTCCGCTCCTTATCCTCTCCTCCTCTTCTTCTTTAACCATCTTGCCACCGTAGGCAATCTCGAAAGCGCCTAACAGTGCCTTATCTCGAGAGTAGCGCCGCAGCAAACACCTACTCTCAGGGTAAAACATCTGCTTGTAGGCCGTGACCTCCTTTGGGATTTGCTTTCTGGGATACTCTCTTGCCTCCTTACCATTAGGCCATGCTTTGCGGAGACCGCCGCAGCCACGCTGCACAGCGCTATAATGCCCAGCATCTCAATTTAGTTTTAGCTAAGGAGATGCCTGCATGGCAAAGAAAGTTCTAATCATCGACTCCGGTGTGGAGCAGGGTATGGCCCACGGCACCCTCAACCACCATTACGCCGCTCTGGCTCAAGAGACCTTAACAGCAATGGGCTGCGAGGTCACGATTACCCGTGTCGACGCTGACTACGACGTTAACGCCGAGGCCCAAAAGATCAAAGACGCTGACGTCATCATTCTCCAGTTCCCAGGCTTTTGGATGGGTGTGCCGTGGCAGCTAAAGAAGTACATGGACTGCGTCTTTGTCTGCTCTGGTATCAGCAATGGTGACGGCCGCCACCGTGCCGATCCAAGCTCCCGCTATGGCAGCGGCGGCATCTTAACTGACAAGCAGTACATGATGTGCTCGACATGGAATGCCCCTGCTTACGCCTTTGATGATGCCGATGGCTTCTTTGGAGGTAAGGGCATCGATGGCCACATGACGCAAGTGCACCGCACCATGGCCTTCTTAGGCATGAAGCCTTTGCCAAGCTTCACTGCTTACGATATCTACAAGAACCCAACCCACGAGCAAGACTTTGCACGCTTCAAAGAGCACCTGCAAAAGTACATTCAGGCGTAGGCTTCTGGCCACGCTCAGCAGCAGTGGGCAAAAGTAGCAGCACAGCTCTTTATGCCCTCTCTGCCCGCCACTGTAAGAGTTCAGGAGAGACTGACTTAAGAGATGGCGGCATTTAGGGCAAACAAGCCTGCATGCCCATCTGCAGGCAAGCAGGCTTGCTGGCTTAGGCTAAACTGCACCATTTACCTCGAGTTATCTCAAAGTGGAGGTAGGTGCCAGCTTTCCAGCCTGCTGCAATCACTGATGAGATCACTCCTGCCGAAACACCACCACTATCACTTTCCAGATACCGGCTGCTGCGCCTTACTCTCTGCTCTCAGGGCCAAGCCGCTGCTCTCACCAGCCACCCCACCGTAGCGCGCACCACGCCTGTTAAGAACTCTCTCCCTCCCTGCTGATGAAGTTCAAAAGTATTTACCGAGCCACACCGATCAGCTATCTACTTTGAAGATCACTATTGGATGGCTTGTATTAGCGGTTTATCTTGATGACCTCAAGCGCCGCTTTGTGGTCAATACTTTTAAACTCCATCACTACCAACCTCACTCGTCACCGCAGCTCGTGTCAGCACGCGCACACTTTTCTCTCTACCACCACCAGTAACCGCTGCTTTTGCATTTTTTGCAGAGGCTTTTGCGCTTCTTGTCAGGTACCAAAAAGAGCCAAGCTCTGTGGTGCAGCCGCTCTTTTTCCCTTTATTTATCAGCTTTTGAGCGCACCTCCAGCGCCACCACCGCTCCGCTAAAAGCATGATCTTCATCATAGTTTTGCAAAAAAATGTGTCCGTGCACGCCAAACTTTTTGCAAACCTTTAAACTAAGGCCATTGCACTACAACCTCATTTGAGGGTGAGCTGTGCTCATTAGCGCTTACTGCGCTGCTGTTGCGGTCACCACACAGAACTCCACAGCGCCGCCAGATGCCTCTTGTGAGGAAATGGGGCACAGGTTGCAGCGTCAGATACTGCACACTCATGCATTTGCTGTAGTCACAGTGAGGAATCTATTCTAATGGCCGGAATCATTGAGGCTAAAGACGGTAAGCTCTACCGCTATTTCGAGGGTCAAACCACCTGCATCGAGCCATGGGGCAAAAACTCTCTGCGCGTCCGCTCAGTCATGATGGGTTATGACTACAGTGCCGATGACTTTGCCCTCAGCATGGAGGTGCCAGCGCAATACGCTGCCGGTGATGCCAACAAAGACTGCATCGTCAAGACGTGGAAAGAGCGCCAAAGTGTAGTCAGCAACTTCCCAGGCGAGAACTTTATCGACGTCCCTTGCGGCTCCATTACCAATGGCAAGATCACCGCCACCATTACCGCCGGTGGCAAGATCGTCTTTACCAACAGCGACGGCAAGCTCTTATTAGAGGAGTTTGCGCGCAACCGCCTCGATGGTCACTCCAAAGACTTAAGCGCTTTAGAGATTGTCGGCCGTGAGTTTATGCCACACCGTGGTGGTGATTTCCAAATCACCGCGCGCTTTGAGCCAAACGCCACCGAGCGCATCTACGGTATGGGCCAATACCAGCAGCCATACCTCAACTTAAAGGGCTGCACCTTAGAGCTGGCGCAACGCAACTCGCAAGCCTCTGTGCCATTTATGCTCTCCACCCAAGGCTACGGCTTCCTCTGGAACAACCCAGCCATTGGTAAGGTGACCTTTGCCAAGAACTTAACCGAGTGGGTGGCCTACTCCTCAAAGAAGCTCGACTACTGGATTTGCGCTGGCGATACCCCAGCAGAGATTGAAGAGCAATACGCAGCAGTCACTGGTACTGTACCAATGATGCCAGAGTACGCTATGGGCTTCTGGCAATGCAAGCTGCGCTACTGCACCCAAGACGAGCTCTTAAATGTAGCACGTGAGTACAAGAAGCGTGGTCTGCCTATCGATGTGATCGTAGTGGACTTCTTCCACTGGGAGCACCAAGGCGATTGGGACTTTGATCGCACCTACTGGCCAGATCCAGAGGGCATGATCAAAGAGCTCAAGGACATGGGCATCGAGCTCATGGTCTCCATTTGGCCTACAGTGGAAACCGCTTCGGTCAACTTTAAGGATCTCAATGAGCATGGCTACTTAATACGCACCGAGCGTGGTGTGCAGTACGCCATGGACTTTATGGCTCCTACCATTCACTTTGATGCCACCAACCCAGGGGCACGTGAGTTTGTGTGGAATGTAGCCAAGAAGAATTACTACGATCGCGGCGTGCGTATCTTCTGGTTAGACGAGGCCGAGCCAGAGTACAAGGTCTACGACTTTGACCACTTCCGCTACTATGCCGGTTCCAATGCGCAAATTGGCAATATGTACCCAGTGATGTACGCAAAGACCTTCTTTGAGGGCATGCAGAAAGAGGGGCAAGAGAACATCCTCAATCTGCTGCGCTGCGCATGGGCTGGCTCGCAAAAGTATGGCGCCTTAGTGTGGTCGGGTGATATCGGTACCACCTTCGCCTCGATGCGCAACCAAATTGCCGCTGGCTTAAACATGGGCTTAGCCGGTATTACGTGGTGGACTACGGATATCGGTGGCTTCCACGGTGGTAACGCCAACGATGAGGCCTATCGTGAGGTCTTTGCCCGTTGGTTTGAGTGGGGTACCTTCTGCCCTGTGATGCGTGTGCACGGCGATCGTGAGCCACGCCAAGAGCCAGTGGGCACTACCGGCGGCGCTTACTGCTGCTCCGGTGGCCCTAATGAGGTCTACTCCTATGGCGAGCGCGTCTATGAAATCTGCAAGAAGTACATGGACTACCGCGTCAAGCTCAAGCCATACATCAAGACCATTATGGAGGAAGCGCACACTAAGGGCACGCCAGTAATTCGCCCAATGTTCTATGACTTCCCAGAGGATCAGCAAACTTACGAGCATGAAGATCAGCACATGTTTGGTCCAAGATTGCTGATCGCTCCTGTGTATGAGGCGGGCCAAGAGCAAAAGCAGGTCTATCTGCCAGCTGGCGCGAATTGGCGCAACATCCACACTAATGAGGTCTTTGCTGGTGGTCAGACCGTGACAGTAGCAACCCCATTAGAGGTCACCCCAGTCTTTGCCCGCGATGGCTTTGACCTGATCTAAGCACAGCACTACCTACAGCTGGGAGTGCGTAAGCGCAGAAATGACGGATCAGGGGCTGTGTGCTGGCAACGTCACCCACCGCAAGATGAAGGGTACAGGTGAGTCTAAGCCAATCTTACGACGGTGCACCATGCTTACCCTCAAGTCCGTCAGCTCTTAAGCCAGTCGTTTCTTACAGTGTTACCGTAGAGCTTCGCGCGGGTCACGCTGTTTGGTGCTGTAGGTGCTGTATAAGCTGTAGGTAAGGAAAGAGTGAGCTAATAAGTGACGGATATAGTGGTGCGTAGCTGCAACGTCCCACCTCGAGATAAAAGGTGCAAGCGAGCCTTAGCCTATCTTGAGAAGGGCCTACATGCGTGCCCTAAATTCCGTCATTTATTAAGTCAGTCGTTCCTAATGCTCACTGCTAACAAGTTTCTGCGCCGCTATCAGGACGCCTCATAGTCCACGTAGCGGCGCTATGGCGCTAAGGAAGGAGTGATCTCATAGGTGAGGGATACAAGGTTGCGTGCGGGTACTGGCCACACTTTAAGATGAATGGTGCAGGCAAGCCTGAAACAGGCAAGCCTGAGCTTATCTTCAGGATGGACACACACACGCACTGGCCTTAACCTCCATCATCTATGGCGTCAGTCGCTCCTTAGCCTACGATCTGCTTCAATACACCAAGACAACCTGCCACATGCTATGCAATGGCATTGCATTGCGAGCGGAGCAAATCACGTGAGGAGTTTACGCAAAAATGATTTATCACGTTTGCCAACAGGGCGGCTGCGATTGCAACGATGGCTCGGAGCAACATCCATTTGCCACCATTAACCACGCCGCCCAGTTAGCGCAACCTGGTGACACCGTGCTGGTGCACTCTGGCGTCTATCGTGAGTGCGTGCAACCACGCTGGGGTGGCCGCTCCAACACCAATCGCATCACCTACAAGACTGCCCCTAATGCCAAGGTCGTGATTAAGGGCTCTGAGGTAGTGACCGGCTGGCAAGAGGCAAACTTAGAAGGCGCCTCCGTCCCTGTCTTTAAGGTGGTGCTTGACAGCAAGGTCTTTGGTAACTACAACCCTTATAAGACCCTCTTAAGCGGCGACTGGCTGATGGATCCATGGCCACACTGCCTGCATACTGGCGACGTGTATTTTGATGGCAAGTCCCTGTACGAAGCCACGAGCTTAGACGAGCTGAAAAATCCAAAAGAGCGCCTCACGGGCCCATGCTCCGATTGGTGCGGCCCATCTGAGATCATTCCTCACAGCGAGCGCACAGTCTATCAGTGGTTTGCTGAGGTCGATGACAAGGCTGGTACTACCACCATCTACGCTTACTTTGGTGATTACACCGCCAACGAGCTGCCTGCGCACACCATTGAAATCAATGTGCGTGAGTGCTGCTTTGCGCCAACTCAGGTCAACACCAACTACATCACCGTCAGCGGCTTTGAGATGTGCCATGCTGCTACCCAGTGGGCTCCACCTACTGGCGTGCAACGCGGCATGATCGACACCTATTGGTCAAAGGGCTGGATCGTTGAGTACTGCGATCTGCACGATGTGAAGACCTCCGCTATTTCCCTCGGTAAGGAAATCAGCACCGGTGATAATGAGGCTATCCGCTTTAAGCGCAAGCCAGGCTACCAAAAGCAATTAGAGGACGTCTTTAAGGGCATCAAGCGCGGCTGGAGCATGGAACTGGTGGGCTCGCATGAGATTCACCACTGCGTCTTCCATGAGTGCGGGCAAAATGGTGTGGTGGGCCACATGGGCTGCATCAACTCCAACATCCACCACAACCACTTCTACAACGTGGCCATGAAGCATGAGTACTTTGGCCACGAGATCGCTGGTATCAAGCTACACGCGGCTATTGACACCCAGATTCACCACAATGAGTTCCATGACTGCACCTTAGGCATCTGGCTCGACTGGGAAGCTCAAGGCACCCGTGTGTCGCACAACGTGTTCTACGAGAACTACCGTGATCTTATGATCGAAGTGACCCACGGCCCATGCTTGGTGGACAACAACATCTTTGCCTCGGAGTACAACTTCGATAACGTGGCTCAGGGCACGGCTCTCATCAACAACCTCTTTGCAGGCACCACCCGTCACTTAGCGGTGTTAAATCGCTCCACCCCATACCACCTGCCACACTCCACTGATGTCGCGGGCTATGCCTTAGTGTACTCTGGTGATGACCGCGTCTATGGCAACTACTACTTAGGTGGCGTTGCTGGCCGTAACGAGCTCTCGAAGTGCGGTACCGCTTTCTACGATGGTCACTGCGCCTCTTATGAGGAGTACCACGAGAAGGCAATGGCCACGGGTCGTGATGATGTTGAGGCCTTTGAGCAGATCAAGGATCCGGTCTACATCAACTACAACGTCTACCTCAAGGACGCTCCAGCTTTTGCCCGTGAGGAGACTAAGGTCTTAAGCGCGCACAACCCAAGCTTAAAGGTCTATCGTGATGTGCATGGCCTGCAAGTGGAGATGGAGGTGACCCCAGAGATGCTGAGCATCACCTTCCCTGCTTTAGACACGGCCGCTTTAGGTGAGACGCGCTTAAGTGAGGAAGCCTACGAAAATCCAGATGGCACGCCACTTATTATCGACACGGACTTAAAGGATCAGCCTCGTGATGTTAAGGCTTGCCATGTGGGCCCATTAGAGGGCTTAACGGTTGGCCACAACAAGGTCAAGATCTGGAACTAATACACGGTGGCAGTCACCACGCGTCATGACCACGCCGCGCTATAGCATAGCGCGCTCTGCGCCTTAAACGCGGTGTGCTGCCCTGTAGCGTCCATGGCTTTTGCCATGGCCACGCAGCATTAACATACACCACGGCGTTTTGCGCCGCATCAGCCTCAGCCTTGTGCTGGGGCTTTTTGTTATGTGCCCCTCATAGGTGCTAAGCTATAGGCCTACTCTCCCACAACGCAGAGAGCGCTTTTCCATTTTGTTCCCTCTGGCTCCTGCACAGTATTTCCCCATGCTATGGGCTGACAATCGGCCTTTGCAATGGGTTGAAGCCTCTTGATGCAGACAACTGCTCTGGAGCAGCAAGCGTTGCGACCGCGACTTATCTCTGCGGTAGGTTAATGGGATCTCCTCAGAGGTTGGTGGATAACGCCCCTACACTACTTTTGGTGGCTAACATGAAACGCCATACACATGGCTCATGTGCTTGCCTCAAGGTGTGAGGTTAGGAACGTAACAACTATTAACTACCAAAATTTTTTCAGCTCAGAGTGTGGTGGGTAGCGCTCCAACACTACCTCAAGATGGTCATACCAAAAGCCATAACAACTGCGCACAAGCTTGATTGCCGACCGTGAGGAGGTCTAGGCTAATTTTATAAAGCCCGTAAATAAGGCGTTTCTTGGTCACCTACTTAAAGGTAATATGGGCCAAAGCAAGGGAACTT
>CASEBB010000157.1 GCA_949286015.1 uncultured Succinivibrionaceae bacterium
ATCAAGCGGATAGGATCCTAAAAGCGCACGCAACGATGCACCTTATTTGTGCTTTTATGTGCTCTTATAGGGCGTGTCCCCTGGTTACAATAAAGAACCGTTCGGTATAATAAAGGAGTAGGGATTTGTCTGAACAACCAGATCACGATCCAAAGCAGGAAGAGAAACCTCTTCATGAGCAATCCGCTATGAGGGCTCAGAAGGGTAAGCAAGGCTCTAAGGACGACGATCGCTTATTTGATTTAATGAAACAGTTGTTTTTCTTTCTGGCAACAATCGTAGTCTCCTGTGGAGCCTACTTATGGAGCGAGCGCTACTCTCTTCCAACTGAAGATGCAGTTGTCGTTGCTGTTTTATTTGTCACTCTCTTTTTTACAGCAGCTCGCCTCTTAAATGCGCTGTTGGACATGACTTAGAGAATCTAGCTCTCCTCAGAATTTGTGGGTATAGGCACATGTCCCAGCCTTAGTAAGTTATGCTAAAGGCCAGTGCTAATCAGCAAAGAGCTGTCACATTAGCCTCCCTAAGAGGCCCACACATTTTGAGTAGAGCCGATAATCTTTGTGATGTTTGCTGTTTGGATTGCCTTAAATAAGCAGGCTCTTCAGCTCTGCTTAGCTTGTATGGCAGGAAGCAGCTTACTTTTCCAAAGCGTGCATGGCGCTATAGATTAGCGCTCCACGTCTAAATTAAGGCGCTGTACTTCCTAATCGCTCTGCCAGTACAGCACCTTGTTTCCTATCAACCTCGCAGCGATGTGTGCTTAAAACAGCACTTACTGCGTTAGGTTGAACTTAGATACGGAGGATATATGAATCCCATTGGCATTTTGATCCTCGTGTCGTTTGTTGCTTTTTCTGTTTATGCAGGTGTGCTAATCAAAAAGGCAAGAGAAAGACACAATCGTAAGTAGCACGTTGCTACTGTGCTGAGAACAGCATCAGGATAGAGATGCCTCTTGCAGCTCCATCTTGATGGTATACCTCAGCCTCTTGTCGCTATCATTGGCTTGTTAGTCACTTATGAGGGCGCAGGGCTCAGCTCGAGCTTAGCGCCCTTTTGCTATAATCAGCCTTAGAGCAGGATTTGCAGATACGTCTCTGCTATCGGCTACCGCCCAATGGTCGGACAAAGTATCTGCCAATAGCTGTTATGCTTTGCGGCGTTTAGTGGTTGCCCCTAGCCTAATTGCCAAACGCTTTCACAGCGCTACCTTAGCTCCCCGCGCCTTACGGCGATGTACCAAATAGCTCACAGTACAGCGCACCATTGCAGCCTTGGTCGTGATAGCGACAAACTCGCTGCTTGCTTCTAACACAAGGAGGAAAAGACATGGAGTTAGGTGGTGCGATTTTTCTCTTGGTTAGCGTTCTTGCCTTCGGTATTCCACTTGTTTGGCTGGTCCATAACTTGTCTAAGTAGCATACTGCTGTGCTCAGCAGCATAGGATAGCGGCACTGCTAGCCATCCCATCTTGATGGGCGCCCTCTGCACTGGGGCGCTATCTTTAGCTCGTTAGCCACCGCATAGGGCGCTGAGCTCTCCTCGAGCTTGGCGCCCTTTTGCTATCACCTGCCATAGAGCATACATTTCCGCAGTCACTCTGACCATAACCAAACAAAAAGCCCCTGCCACTACCTAAAAACAAGATAGCAACAGAGGCCTTTTGCCGCATTCCTTCACTGATGCGGATACGACCGCGTAGCTACGAGACTCTTAGTCTAAAAGCGAAGAACTTAACACTGGGAAGCGTAGGTAGCCCTTTGGACTGGAGTCATCCGCCTCAATATGGAAGCCCACCGCATAACGCTCACGCTTCCACTGATTGCGCTGGAAGAATCTAAAGAAGCGCTGCACGCAAACCTTAATGTCCTCATCATTGGCCACCCCCACCTTGGTCGTCACCTCTGCATACTTGTCGTTCTTATGCGCGCACAGCTCCGCGATAATCTCCTCAGGCAGCAGCACATCCACCGTAAAGAGCTTACGAATGGTATCCAAAAGCGGATATGGCATTAAGTCCTTCTCATCCGTCTGCTCACCACCTGGACGTAACTCCGCCGTTGGCGCCTGTGCTACGATGTAACTCATGGCTGGCACCATAAAGCGCTGCTCAAAGCCATCTAAGGCAATGCCCTCAGCTACAATCTGACGATTGATCTTTAAGATGGTGCTCTTGCCAATACCAGCAATAGGCGACAGGCCACCGGCTGTATCACCGTCCATGGTGCAATAGCCTACAGCGGCCTCAGAGAGATTCGAGGTAGCAATCAGCAGGAAGTTCTTATGGTTGGCTAACAGCCAAATGCTAGGCAGACGAGAGCGCGCCTGAATGTTCTGCAACGCAATGTCATCCTGCTCCCATGTCAGGTCATAACCTAAGGCCTGATTTAAGGTCTGCACATAGTCCTTAACCACTGGCGCAATCGACCATTGGTAGAACTTAGCACCTAAGCACTTGGCCATCTCCGTGGCCGCAGTACGAGTCACCGATCCAGAGTAGTCCGAGCCCTGATAGGCGCACCATAAAACCTCTGGGATCACGTACTTCTTCAGCACCTCAATGAGGTCATTGATGATCTCAGCACTCAGCGAGCTATCATAAGGGCCAACACCGGCAGCACTTACGACCTCATTAGTAAACTGACCATAATCAAGCTGCACCCCTAAGCTTTGCAGCTGCTGCACGTACTTAGTCACGCCTAAGTTAAGTAAGGCATAAATCTGACTCAAAACCACGCAGGTGGAGCACAGAGCCGAATCAGCACCACCAGATAAGGACACCGCAAAGCCCTTAGAGTGGGTCTTAATGAGCCAATCATGCAGACCTAAGGCTACCGCCTTCAGCATCTCATCGTACACGCCTAAGGCCGGTAATATGCCGCTTTGCGCCGTCGTGATTACCCAGTCTTTAAACGAGAAGAGGTTAGCACGCGAGACCACCTCAGCGTTCTCGACAAAGATGCACTGACCGTCGTAAATGGTGCCACCACCCTCACAGCCTAAGTTGTTAATGCTGATCACTGGCAACGAATAGACTTGCGACAGCAGTAAGCAGTGCTGCTCTACCTCTTGTGGACGGCCCACTTCATAGCCATAGGCATCGCTCATCAAGATAAAAGCAAAGTCGTCGTGATGATCCGCAACATAAGCCTGCATCTCTGGCGACATAAAGAATTGGTAGTCACCAAAAGCCACTAAGACCTTTTTCGTACCAATCTGGGCTACATAGCCGTGCACCAGATCAAAGCCAGGAAAATCATAGGCGGCACTGAAATAGCGCTGCGAGTAATCAGTGCGGCCGTGCGCTAATTGCAGTTTGCTAGGTGCCGTAAAGAGGATCTCATCGCGAGTCATCAACACGTAAGAGCTTGCCAGTGGGCCTACAGGCTCACTTACTTCCTCTTGCGTCTTTACTGTGAGCGTGCCCTCGCTAGACACTTGAGCCTGCACCTCGACGCTATGCTCAGTGACACTGCCTTGAGGAGCTACTGCTGCTAAAAAGGACTCAGGGTCAGCAAAGCATTTGGCCTGTAAGTACTGCGGCACGCCCACACCGACAATAAAGTCCTCAGGCAGCTTTTGCTGGAAGTCACTTAAGAGCGTCTGCACCTTCGCAATGAAGCTTGGGCTTAAGAACATGTCATCGCATTCCATGCCGCTGACACAGAGCTCGCAACCAAACAAGGCTTGCTTGCCTTGAGCCTTGGCCTCTTGCGCTGCCTGTAAGATCCGCTCTAAGTTCTGCTTCACGCCCAACGCTTGGGTATTGAGGGATAAAGCCGCTACTTTATGAAAAGAAAGTGCTTCCATTACAACCGAAATCCTGAAAAGCTGCCCGATGCTCACTGACGCGCAGACTGGCTGGCTCTTACGCTCACTACAAAGTGGGGCCTCTAGCCAGAGGTCACCTCTAAGCCCTCGCCATAAACAACAGCGTAGAGTGGAGTTAGGTAACGACGCACAGAGTAACCTGAGGTCATGACAGGTAGACGCCGAGGCGCTAAAGCCTCGCCTCTGTCCCTGTTCCTATCCTCACAAGGCCTGCCAGCCTGCTCTGGTCAGTGCTTAAGTTTAGTGTAGCTCAATTTCTCCACCCTGCGGCGCTGCAACCCAAAGATGCAATGCTGCTGTCATTATGGTGCATTCACCGCATGGCACTAAAGATCCCCTACGCCACCTCTCTTCACCGCCATTGAGCTCTACCCTAATGTTCTCACTCAGGATACTGCCCCACCATAGCGCTTACCACCTCTTGCCACCTCTTAGTCCCATCAAGGCCCATAAGCAACCGCCATCTGCCGCGCCAGTCTGTGTCCCAGCACAGCCGCATCAAGCCACTTTGCCCCAGATCATGGCACAAGCATGTTCTGCCCTGTTCTTCCTTAATTCTTGGCCAAAGAATGCCCTTTCTGCCTTCAGCACACTTGCTTTTCTTAGCAGATCCTAAGAAAATGAAAAGTTAACTGTGTGGCTGCCAACGTAAACCTTTACGGTTTCTTTTTCTGTATTAACTTGCAGTGCCGAGCTCAGGCGTCACGCCCTCTTTTGGGGCTACACTAAAGCTGCAAGCAGAAAAATAGCAACAGCAAAAACAGCGTTACAACAGCAGTAGTGCCTGTCCCTGTACTAACAGTACGCGCGCCGCGAGCGATGCTTCTGCCGATGCTCCTGCATGCTTACGCGTGCTCCCGCATACTCCTCCATGCTCATGGCGCCTGTAATTGAGGTATCACCAGCAGCCTCTAGGGCCTGCTTGCGGTAGAACAACAACGCAGCGTCAGCTCAATTTTAGAGGCACGTTGTCGTAAAAGGACTGCCGCTGCTCTACATGCTGGCACGCAACGACTCAAGCTACCCTAAGCGCCTAACCTGTAGGTCTAACCTTAGTTGCTTGCAGGTTGTATGTGCTGCCTGCGGCCGCAGCTGTTGCATGTGCTCTTTTTACGCTGCCCTTGCTGGTAGGATTTACCTCTCTGGCTTTGATGCCGCCTTTTGACGTTCTATCAAGATGTTATGACATCTCGTCAACACGCCTACTCAAGCTCCGAGGACAGCCTACACACAGACATTACCCCACAAAACTGACGTCTTTACGTCCACCTGCTGCTTAAAAAGCAGTAAAACCACAGCCGCCATGCGGCCGTGCATACGTACAAGCACACTCTCAGCAGCCTTTGCGCAGCTCTTGAACGTCTGCTCTTTGTGGTAGGCCATGTAAGTGCACTTGCTTGCAACTAAGCAATGAGCACCGACAGGCAAGGTGGCTTAGTTCTTAGGACCGCTCTCGTGGGGAGAGCTGATGGAGAAATTAGTTTGGACAAGCAGTATGTAATCTCCCAAGGCCACTGCCGCAAATTGGGAGCCACGATTGAAGAAGGCGGCGTTAATTTCGCCGTATACTGCCCTGCCGCTTCGGTCATCGAATTACTCCTCTTTAAGGATGTGGATGACCCTAATCCAAGCGTGATTACCCTCTCTTCAGCGCTCTACCGCTCTGTCTACTACTGGCACGTCTTTGTACCAGGCTTAAAAGCTGGTCAAGTCTACGCTTGGCGCGTGCGCGAGGCGATTCGCAATTACAAGTCCCGCACCAGTCACGTCGAAATCGGCAAGGTGCTGATTGACCCTTATGGCAAGCGCGTGCTCTTCCCTAAGGACTATAAGCGCATGCAGGGCAACGACGAGGCTGAAAACCTGCGTACTGCCGCCCGCTCCATGGTAGTCGACACCTCGACCTACGATTGGGGTATTGAGTGCTCCCCACGCCACCCTTTAAACAAAACAGTCATCTACGAGATGCACGTCAAGGGCTTTACGGCAGACCCTAGCTCGGGTGTGGCAGAAGAGCTGCGTGGCACCTATCGCGGTCTTATCGAGAAGATCCCTTACCTCGTCGATTTAGGCATTACCGCCGTCGAGCTCCTGCCTATCTACCAGTACGATAAGTACGACGCCTTACCTGGCAAGGAAAACTACTGGGGCTACAGCCCAATGTCTTTCTTTGCCGTGCACGAGGCTTACTCTTCTGACAAGTCCATGATGGGCCCGTTAGATGAGTTCCGTGACATGGTCAAAGCTCTGCACCGCAATGGCATTGAGGTCATCTTGGACGTGGTCTACAACCACACCTCTGAAGGTGATGCCAATGGCCCTTGCTACTGCTACAAGGGCTACGACAAGCGCAGCTACTACATCATGAACGAGCAGGGTGATTACTACAATTACTCTGGCTGCGGCAACACCTTAAACGCCAACAATGCCGTAGTGCGTGCCATGATTTTAGAGTCGCTGATCTTCTGGAAAGAAGAGATGCATGTCGACGGCTTCCGCTTTGATTTAGCCTCGATTCTGGCGCGTGATGCCAATGGCACCCCTCTGCCAAACGCCCCTGCACTGCTTGATATCGACAACAATGTGCGCCTTGCCGATGCCAAGATCATTGCCGAGCCATGGGACGCCGGTGGCCTCTATCAATTGGGCAACATTGCCGGTTCCAAGTGGCGTGAGTGGAATGGTCAATTCCGCGATGATGTGCGCTCCTTTATGCGTGGCGACAATGGCGCCATTAAGAAGTTTGTGCTGCGTCTGATCGGCTCTCCAGACATCTACAACGAGCGCGAAATCGATCCGCAAAAGAGCATCAACTTCATTACCTGCCACGATGGCTTTACGCTGCATGACCTCGTGACCTACGCCTACAAGCACAACTTTGACAATGGCGAGATGGGCCGCGACGGTAACGACAACAACTACTCGGCCAACTATGGCTACGAGGGTGAGAGCGACGACGAGAAGCTCAACAACTTACGTCTGCGGCAGTGTAAGAACATGATCGCCCTCACGGTGTTGTCGATGGGTACGCCAATGCTGCTCATGGGTGATGAGATCTTACGCACCCAAAAGGGCAACAACAACGCCTACTGCCAAGACAATGAGATCTCCTACATGAACTGGGACTTCACGCCAGAGCAACAGGAGATGCTGTTCTTTACGCGGCAGATGATTCGCCGTCGTACTATCCGCGTGCGCTCGTCTACTAACCACCGCCACCGTGACTACAGCATGCTGGATAAGGTGTTACGCAACACCCGTATTCAGTGGCACGGCGTGAAGCCATTCCAGCCAGACTGGTCGGATTACTCACACTCCATTGGCTTAATGGCCTACTGGGGCACCTACTCGATTTATGCCTATGTCTTCGTCAATGCCTATTGGGAGGACTTAGAGATCGAGCTGCCACCACTGCCACGCAATGCTAAGCGTCACTGGTACCTTTTGGTGAACACCTCCGATCGCTACCCTGATGACGTGGTCAATGTCTTTGCGATGCCACGCTACAGTGCAGGTACGCAGCTTAAGGTAGCTGCCCGCTCGCTGGTGATTCTGATCAGCCCAGCCTTCTAAAGGCAAGTAAGAAGCGCTAAGGCCAAAGCTTAAGCTGTCAGCTCAGCTTTAGCGCTGCTTGCTACCCCAGCTAACGCCGCTATCTACCACTACCGCTCCCACTTTCACTCCCCCTAATTTCAATCAGAGATGCCGCCACAGCAGGCATACTCCCCACACTCTCAACAAAGGAGAAGACGCCCCTGCCCTGTAAAGGCCACGCGTCATAAATGTCTATGGACTTTAAGCCCGTTCCACCTGATGGTAAGGTTGTCGATTTACGTAACGCCCCTGCTGCTAAGACGTCAGAACAAATCGAGGAAGAGAAGAAAGAAAAGCACGAGCGCGTGCGCCGTAATCTGCGCTTAATCGCTCTGGCCGTTGCTGCCTACTACTTTATTAGCGCGGGCTATTCGTGGTACGAAGAGTCCCAGCTTGAAGATGCGCACATCGTGGCTCAAGTGCAAAACCCACTGCGCGATCCGCAAGCTTTTCGTGACACCTTTAATCAGCTGCTTGACCAAGCCGACACCTCTTTACCATTGGCTAATGCCAATGACACCACTGAGGGCTTTGTGGCGGTGTTATCGACCGCTATTGAGATCAAAGGCTACGCCAAGCCAAACTCCAAGGAACTTAACTCGGTACAAATCCAGACGCGCTACCCTGACGCCTTCCCTCCTGAGAGCTTAAAGGCTTTCCAGACCTTTGTGCTGGCTTGTGAGCGTATGGTCAACCACAATGCGCAGCCTGACTTTGCTGATGAGGTCTTACGGCAAATTGGCTTAGAGCCAGTGCTGGATGCCAACCATGACGATAAGTACTTTGAGGCCGCGACGGTGCGCTCTAATTACTTTGAGTACACCACCACCTTTACCTCGGGCCCCATTGATGAGCTGACCTTAGTGGCTACCCCTCGCGTTAACATTACCACCGTTACGGATGAGAGTGTCAGCGCTACAGCCCCTGAGTCTTTAGATGAGAGCAATGTGGCCGAGACCATGGCCGCTCAAGATCTCCAAGATGTGGAGCGTGCAGCTGCGGCGCAAGTGGCAACCGAGCGTGCTGATGCAAAGCCTCTGCGTGAGGCTTTAGAGCAAGAGCAGCTCAATGATGATGTGCCACAGATCTAAGCGCAGGGCTGTTAACTCCTCCAGCTCCCGTTATGCGTCTGTAGCCTCACAGCTGCTGACAGCGACGCCGTTTTTCTCTTAGAGGATCGGCCATCTACCGATGCTGAGCTCTTTTACGTGATGCGCTGAAGTCGCCTAAGCTGGTGTCAGCCCCAATTACTGACGCCGGTGACATTACTGCTGGCTCTCTTGTCTTCCACGTAGCTGAAACCTCTGAAGTGCAGAGATGAAAAAGCCCCCAAAAGCGGGCTCTCCTCAGAGTTTGGTGGTTACGTAACTTAGGGCTGATTTAGTGGCTACATGGCCTCCTGCTAGTATGGCGCTTAGCTAGCTTAGCTAGAGTTTC
>CASEBB010000158.1 GCA_949286015.1 uncultured Succinivibrionaceae bacterium
GGATGTGTGTACGCTGTGCTTGGCTAAAGCCCCAATACTAAATGTCGGCTAACCCCACTCTTACGAGTGGGGCATGCGCCGACAACTCTAGGTCAAGGCAGTAGACCACAGCAGCGGTAGCACTGCCGCCTTTTACCACTACCACCACTACCTCAAGGACAGCCAGCGCAAGGCATAGCAGGCCTTAGACACGTTCTGCCCCAAAAACAAACAGGCCCAGCCATCTCTGACTGAGCCTGCTCGGAGGAACGCGGAGCGCAATGAGCGCGAGCGCAAGCGCGCTTGCTATCGCAGCGCGATCGCTGCCGCGCCCTACTGCTTAGCGCCTTAGGAACGACTGACTTCATAAATGACGGACTTGAGGGTAATCATGGTGCACCGTCCTAAGATAGGCTTAGACGCACCTGCACCACTCATCTCGAGGTGTGTATTTGCCCTCACACCTCCCCTCTGCCGTCATCTATGAGAGCACTCATTCCTTAGAGCCCTATTAGATCTCCAGCGTAAACGAGGTCACGCTCTGTGGCTTGACCAGCACGCCTAAATCAGTCTTCTCGACCGTAGCATCGGCGCTAGAGGCCACATCCACATTATGCACTAAGACGCTGATATCCAGAGCCTCACCCTCACCAACAAAGGCAATGGTGTTGCCGCAGCGTGCCGCCTTTAAGGTGTACACTACTTCGCCCTTTAAGTTGGTGACCTGAGCCACACACTCAGCACCATCTTGCAGCGCAAAGAGCTCAAACTTAGTGCCCTGATTGTACTCATAGTCAGGCTTAGTGTCGCAAGCACCGCGCGCCAGCAGCGTATTCTCACGGACATACAGTGGCAGTGAGAGGTAGCCATGCTGCTCATGGTAGAAGCGGCCGCCTTCTTTAACCTCATTGGTAATGAGCGAAGTCCACTTGCCAGCTGGCAGATAGACATCAACCTCACCCTCAGGGCTAAACACTGGCGCCACTAAGATGCTGTCACCCATCATGTACTGGGTCTCTAAGTGATCGCAGCATCTGTCCTCATTGAACTCTAAGGCCATAGGACGCATCATTGGGATGCCAGTCTCGTGGGAGATGCGGGCCATATTGTAGAGATATGGCATCAGCGAGCACTTAAGCTTGGTAAAGAAGCGCAGCACATCGCAAGCTTCCTCATCGTATAACCAAGGTACACGATAGGACTTGCTGCCGTGTAAGCGGCTGTGCGAAGAAAGCAGACCAAAGGCGCACCAACGCTTGTAGATATCAGCAGGAGCCGTGTTCTCAAAGCCGCCAATATCGTGGCTCCAGTAAGAGAAGCCCGACATAGCCAGCGACAGACCACCACGTAAGGTCTCTGCCATCGACTCGTAAGTAGCGTAGCAGTCGCCACCCCAGTGAGCTGGGAACTTCTGACCACCGGCAATAGCCGAGCGCGCAAAGAGGACGGCATTACCCTTACCCACATTGTTCTCTAAGACCTCAAAGACGGCCTTGTTGTAGAGGTAGGTGTAGTAGTTGTGCATCTTTTCCACATCAGCGCCGTTGTAGTAGACGCAATCAGTTGGAATACGCTCGCCGAAGTCAGTCTTAAAGCAATCCACGCCCATATCAAGGAGAGCTTGCAGCTTGTCCTGATACCACTTAGTGGCCTCTGGATTGGTAAAGTCGACAATGCCTTGGCCCGATTGCCACAGATCCCACTGCCAGACATCACCGTTTGGACGCTTTAAGAGGTAGCCCTTTTCCATGCCTTCCTTAAACAATGGCGACTTCTGACCAATGTAAGGGTTGATCCACACGCAGACCTTGAGGTGCTTGTCATCATGCAGGCGCTTTAACATAGCCTGTGGGTCAGGGAAGCAGGCCTTATCCCACGTAAAGTTGCACCACTCAAAGCCCTCCATCCAGAAGCAGTCGTAGTGGAAGACGTGTAAAGGCAGGTCACGCTCCGCCATACCGTCAATAAAGGAGTTGACGGTGGCCTCATCGTAATTGGTGGTAAAGGAGGTGGTCAGCCACAGACCAAATGACCATGCTGGTGGCAGTGCTGGTTTACCGGTTAAGGAGGTGTACTTTTGCAGGACATCCTTAGGGGTAGGGCCATCAATGACAAAGTACTCTAAGGACTCACCCTTAACGGAGAATTGCACCTTGGAGACTTTCTCGGAACCGACCTCAAAAGAAACCTTTTCTGGCTGATTGACGAAAACGCCATAGCCATGATTGGTGAGGTAGAAAGGAACGTTCTTGTAAGCTTGCTCGGTAGAGGTACCACCGTCTAAGTTCCAAGTATCAACCACTTGGCCATTCTTGACGAAGGTGGTGAAGCGCTCGCCTAAGCCGTAAACCCACTCGTTTACCGACAGATCGAGGCGCTCGTACCAGTAGTGATTGTCATTGAAGATATCAGTGACGTAACCACTGCTCTTAAACTCAGAGCCAGTTAAGCGCTTGCCATTACGCAGGAAGTCAACCGCCCAGCTCTTCTTAGCAAAGCGTACTGCTAAGTTACCGGACTTGTACTCGATGTAGTCATCGTTGTCGGTAAAGGTCACTTGGACGGAGTTGTCCCACTCCAGCTCATGGTGTGGGCCGCGATCCACTACACCCATGTGGTGAATCAGCTTGACGCCAATGATGCCAGTTTGTGGGGAGGTCACCTCAATGGTAAATAAGGTGGCGTTAATCTGATTGCCACGATCGGAGAGCACCTCCTTAAAAGGAGCATAGACCGTGAGCTTGTTGTCAGCAAAGTGGTACTGGTAGACCTGAGCTGGGTGCATCAGCTTAAAGTTAGGCTGGATGAGCCAGTTACCATCACTAATCTTCATTGAATCGTTCCTCAATTCCTCAAAAGCAGTAGCTACCTAAGATGCGTGCTCACAGGCAATCAAGAGACTGCTCTACTACCAAAAGCCTGTTCCTTTTTCCTCTAAGGAGACAAGCATCATGAGCTCTGTGCATGCAGCTACGTGCTTGTTTTTGTGCACGTGCACAAAACGTGGATTATTGTAAGCGCAATGCGGTCTGAAAGGAGCGTCTTGTAAGAAAAATGCGGAGCAAGTCACGAAAAAAGTGAGACGCTCTGCAACCGCTGCATGCAGCGGCTCATGCTGATTGCAAAGCCAAGCACAGCAACGCAACACTAAGCCAAAGCAACGCAAAGCCAAAGCAAGCAAGAAAGAAAGAAAGAAAGTACGAAAGGACGAAAGAAAACGACAGAGATGCGTCGGCAGGAGAGCAGCGGTGTCTTTTGGGATGGTTATGGACTTGGTGGCGTGCAGGAGCTTAAGCCCACCCTAATTTGAGCACAGTCAGCAGCAAGCGCTGTGGTGGCGCTTTTATGCGGAGGCAGCGGAGGACGTGGCAGCTACTTTTATGGGGTCTGCTCAGAAGATATGGGGCGCTTAGGAGGTAATGTGACGGCTAATTGCTGCTTAGCACTGGCCTTAGCCTAACCACCTAAAACCAACAGCTTCTGAGGAGAGCACTTTTATGTAGCAGTAATGGGCACGGGCACAGAGCAAAAAGCACAGAGTCGCAGAATAGGTCTCCGCTTACCGCCACAGCCACACAGAGCGCTACTTGTAGCTCGGTGCGAGGGCGTGCTGGTAAGTGCTGACCACAGGTGGCGTAACCATTCCCTGAAGAGGAGGTGGTGGTGATGATGATGAGGATGGTGATTAGGAAAGAGTGAGCTAATAAGTGACGGATGTAGTGGTGCGTGGGTGCAACGCCCCTCCTCGAGATAAACGGCGCAAGCGAGCCTGAGCCTATCTTGAGATGAGCAGGCATGCGTGCCCTAAATTCCGTCATTTATTAAGTCAGTCGTTCCTTACAGCCCCGCCCAACTAAAACGTTGCTCTCTTCCGCTGCCATCTCATCTTGAGTACCGCACAGGTAAGAGCAGAGCATGCATTGCAGCGCTACGCCACGCTGCACGCCCCTATCGCCGAGAGCAGCACTACACCACCGCAAGGAATCAAGCATGACGCGGCATGCAGCAGCGGCCACTGGCACAGCCAGCAGCCAGAGACACACCAAGAGAGCAAAAAGACAGAGGCGCAGCTGCGCGATATGTGGTGCCACGTAAAGTTAGCGCCCGCCTTGCGGGCGCCGCCCCTTATCTCGAGGTCAGTCATGTTTGGGGCACCGACCGCAGCGCCCCATTGCCCAAAAGCACTGTCCCGCCTTTTTCCGTTTTGAGCCCATACCAATTTTTCATAGATATATAAACAGGCGTTAATTTATGATAACAGTAAGGCACGGCGGCTGCTATATCCGTGCTAAACAAAAAGTATTTATATAATCGTAAGTAACCATAGTTTTTTTTTTTTTACTAGGAAAATTTATGCTGGTCACATTGTCTTTAAATTTTGTACACGTTTTTGTGGCCAAGGCGGCTCAGGCCGCGTTTTACGCCACTTATTTGCTTGTCTCGGGCATAGCGGCGGTAACTATGCCGTCGCCGCCAACTCCGCTCAGCTCAATTCAGCTCAATTCAGCTCGCTGTCTCAGGGTTTGAGGCAGAAGCGAGCTCACCGCTCTTTTAGCCTGCTCACGCAGGTAAAGCCTGTCTCTGCTGACGGCCCCAGCGTCGTCGCTATAAGCTGTCATGTTAAAACGCTGTTCCAGCTGCGCACCGAGGTGCTCCTACGACACCAGCGCAGCGGCGTGATAAATATTCACAGCACCACACGCAGAGCACAGGCAGCTGACTCCTGTTCCGCTTCTTTTCCCACGAGCACTATTCTCCTGTACCTACTGCCCCTACCCTACTGCTGTGCTACAGCTTGCCGTAGCCGCAAGGTGTTAGTGGTGGGCAGAAGCAAGGTACACGGCCGTGCTCACGGCTTGATGCTGTCTCCAGTCTCTTGTTCCGCTGTGAAGTCCTCTGTCCCCCTACTCTACGGTTCTTTGTTGTAAGTAGGGGATGCCGATTAAGAGCACCAATATGGTTCACATGAAAGTTCATGTGTCTATCAGGGATCGTGACCATTTTGTTCAACGAACCACTCTACTGCTCTGCGTAGCAGCATTACGCCCTTATAGCGTCTGCTGTGTTGCAGCTCGTAAGCGGTAAAGCGCGCAGAGAGGCTTTAGCGGAGTGCTGACGGGAGCAGAAAAGAAAAGAGAGCACGGTAACAGGCTCAGGCCAGAGCAATGAATCGCGACTTACGCCTCGCTACGTGGTAAGACACCACTGCGCAGCGCAGGGAAGCTTGCCGTCCCTGCGTGCAAGCAAAGTCAGAGGTAATGAGTCGCGACGTGAGCGCAGAACAGAGGGATCCCGTCCTTTTCCAAACCAAGTGCTGCAGAGGTCAATGTCACCTGACTAATGGCGCCATGCTCTTTAGTGACTCTCTTTCAGGGAAAACCGACGACTGCTATGTACAGTCCGATTAGCCCTGTGTAAATGGGTAGTCACAGCTGCGTGGAGCTGCTACTGCCAGTGGCTTGCCTCCAATGCTGACGGGATAACGGGTTAGTTAGAGGTAGAGGCTGCTATACATGAATGCAGCCTCAGGGATATACAAGGCAGTTTAGCCTGCGTCGCTACAGACGTGGGTTCTCTTTAGTGGTAGTGCTCAGCGCTCTTCCCCTTGCGCTACGACCACAAAAACTGCCAATGAGCACGGCAGTGCAATGCTGTCGCCGCAAGACGCTGTCTCATCTCAGGAGCAGTGCCTTACCTGCCATTGCATACACGTTAGGTAGTCGCACTTACAGAAATGCGCCTTCTGCTCACAGCGCTTGCGGAGCGCTGTAATAGCCCTTTTCCTTTATGCCCCGTCCCTCTTTCTCTGGGCTGAGCACACAGCAGCTGTTACGGACAATCCATTACATCAAGGCTCAGAGCCACATCTCACACCGTAATGCCGATAGCGAGACAAGTACTCTCCTTTCTTACATACAAACTGATGAAGCAAACTAACAACGCGCTGAAGTTTTTATTAGCTCAGTATCGCGCGATCTTTAAGCACGCCTATGTAAAGGGCCTCGCCACTGCGGCTATTGTCACGGCTGGCTTGGCTATGGCGGGTACGGCGCAGGCGGCTAAGCCAGCTACCGGCTATGATGATTACAAGCTTCCTAGTGCTTTGACTCCAGCATGGGGTACTGTAGGTACTTCACCTGTTGATGTCACCACACCCGTCACTGATAAAGTTTACATCGACAGCACCAACGCTTATATCACCAATGCCACCATTACTGGCACTGGTGCCATTGCTACGGAGTCGACATCTGGCGGTACGCTCTTCGTTGGCGGTACCTTAACCATGGATGGTACCGATCTTAACCTCAAGGGTACTAAGCAAGCTAGTGGCTGGGCAATCTTAGGCTACGACAACTCTTCTGCTACTACCGATAATAGCAAAGCCGAAGGCGGTACCTTACGTCTGATCAACGGCGCCACTGCCAACATCAATGCAGCCGCGATCCAGATCGGCAATATCGAAGTCAACGGCGCTACTGTGACCGTTGGTGGCAACATCACCAAGAAAGCCGATCCAGACACTTGGAACAACAACGCCCAGCTGGGCGCCGCTGCCTCCGGTGCTGGCAATAACGGCAACCTCACCATTACCAACGGCTCCGAAGTAAACATTAATGCCGGTGGCTCGGTCTACGGTCGTACCGTGAGCATCGATAACTCCAGCGTGACCTTTTCTGGCTCTACCGCTACGGACAAGACCGGCTCGGCCATTATCTACGCCTTTGTAGATGCGATTGACAACGCCAATAAGGCTGCGACCACCATCGACGGCAATATTATCTTCGACAATGCCACGGTAACCGTTGCCGAAGGCGCCATGGGTGGTATCTTTGGTAGCGCGGGTAAGACCAACAGCACTACCGCCAGTAAGGACGAGGTAAACCGCGTCAACATCGATGTGACTAATTCCTCATTTACCATTGAGGATGGTGGTAAGCTGCAAATGGGCTTGCTCACCAAGAGTGATGGCACGCAATATACGGCATCAACAAGTACTGCCACTAACGGTACAACCATTACTGCGGCACCAATCATCAATTTCAATAGCGGCGCCGCTATCAGCAATGCCGGTACCCTCGAGTTTGTTGCTACCGCCAAAGACTTAACTAATAACAGCCAAAACGACAACAACGAAATCGTTGAGATCAACCTCGAAAACGGCTCCACTATCACCAACGATGAAGGCGCTGCCATTATCGTCGGTAAGGGCAACCAGCTGAACTTCAACGGCGGTGATATTGTTAATACCAACGGTACCTTAACCATTGCCCAAGGCGCTATTGCTAAGGTCAATGAAGTCGCCGAGCAAGATACCAGCGATCAGATCATTTCCGACGGTATCACCAACTTAGATGGCACCGTGATCGTTGATGGCCGCATCGAGGTTATGCCTGATGCTACCTTAGCCTTAGCCTCGGGTACCGTTCTGACTACCGCTGCAGGCACCTCCGGTGCTACCACTTCCAATGGCAACGGCATTATTGTGTTAAGCGGCTCTATTGCTAATAACTTACACCAGCCAGCCCGCTTAACCGTGACTGAGGGCACCTTATCCGCCTTCTTAAAGGATGGCGACCTGATCAACGGCCAAAAGGACAAGGCCGGTGCGGTGGTCTTAAACGAGGCCGTGGTTGACTTTGGTGAGAGCATCAACCTCAACAACTTAAAGTTTGCTGACTCTAAAGCTAGCACCACCGATTTTGTGAGCGGCCGTATCAGCACCACTGGTCAGTCCACCATCACCGCTAACACCATTACCCTGACTGATGTCTTAGACGTCGATAAGACCACTGCTGCTAGCGCTGATCAAAAGATCAACGCCAACCTCACGCTTGAGACTGACAACTTTAAGATTAACGCCTTAAAGACTCAAGCCACCAACATCAGCAACACAACCAACAAGGGCAAGCTCGGCTTCAAAGAGGCCATTGTCCACAGCAACTTAGACGTGCAGTATGTTGGTACCTCCAACCTCTTAATGGCTGATAAGTACTACTTAGACGCCTATGCCCAAAGCACCGACAGCAACGAGTACGTTGCCGCTAACGGCACCATTACCGGCGATGCCTTTACCGTAGCCAACGGCGGTTCCTTAAACTTCCGTGCTGGTAACTGGGCGGCGCAACAGGCTATTACCTTAGATGCCGACACTACTGCTAACAGCGGTGGTAGCATCACAGTTACCACCTCGATTGGTAGCAGTGAGATCTTTACCGACAACCAGAAGACTGGTGCTAGTGATGAGATCCTGCTGTCCTCCACCAACGTCACGCTTAATGGCTTAGTCTTTGATGTGGGTGAAAGCTCCGCTGTTAGCGGAAACCCTAGCGTAACCGTCAGCAACAGCGAAGCGGCTGCCGATGCGGGCTTAACTGCGACCTTAGACTTAACCTCTGGTATCAGCGTCGTTAATGCCAACGCCACCAATAAGGGCACGGGTGAGATTATTGTCAGCGGCGATGGTGCCACCATTCTCCTTAATGGTAATGATGTGACCCGCATCTTGGCCGATGGCGGCAATAACAGCAATCTCCACTATGTAGGCTTAGCTGCTTACAATGGCGGTATTCTGGACGTCAACTCCGCTGTTTCTGCTAACTACATTGACTTTGTCTCTGGTAACGGTAGCACTATTGCCTCGGGTGATGTCACCTTCTCTGGCGGCGGTGTGTTTGTCGCCCCAAGCTTGACCTTAACTGGTGATGCCTCCACTGATGGCACTAACACCACGGTCAATATTGGCTCTGGTAACACCATTGCAGTCGATGCCTTAGCCCTCAACGAAACCAACGCCAACGCCGTTACGGGCGATACTCAGACCATCTTGCAAAGTGGCAACCTTGAGGTGGCGCAATCCTTTACCGCCCAATCCGACATCCTCAATGTCTCTGGCGCGCACGTGTCCTTAGACACCGGTGATGCTGCCACCACGGGCTCCTTAGCCATTAAGGATCTGCTCATCACTGGCGGTTCCTTCAATGTCAATCAGGGTACTTGGAACAGCTACACCTCTGATGTCACCGTCAATGGCGGCAAATTAACGGTTGGCGATGACGCTGACTCTGAGGGTGCTACCTTTGCTGCCAACCTCTTAAAGGTGGGTGGTGAAGCCAACAGCAGCGTCTATGTTGACGACCTCGGCACGGCTTCCTTTGTCGCTGCTGACCTCTCTGCCGCTACCACGGGCGCGATCACCGTCTCTGGAAAGATGACCATTGAAGGTGCCGAGCTCGACATGGATGGCGATAAGACCACCGGTGAAAACCACCATGGTCTGTACTTTGGTACCAAGGGCAACGCCGGTATCTTTGATGTCGATGGCGGTACCTTAACCTTTGGTGCTGAAGCTACTAAGACCTTCTACAACGCAGACGCAAAAGTGCAAGAGTCTGGTGCAGCCGTTAACGATGAGAGTGGCAACTTAGCTTACCGTCTGCCATATGTTGAGGAAAGCTCCCAAGACAAGCTCTCCGTACAAAACGGCGGTACTGTAGCTCTGACCTTTGCTGACGGCACCTCCTTTAACGGCGCGCAAATCCTCTCCTTAAAGGAGCAGCTCTTTGCTGAAATTGCTGACGGCGCTGGCGCCACCAAGCTTGATGGCTTCCTCAACATCGGTGATGCCACCATTACCGGCATCAATGTGGTCAGCGGTTCGATCGCATGGTCGGAATTAGAGCCTTATACCGACATCGTGTGGGATACCACCAATACCGAGTTAGGCACTGCCAAGGTCACCGGCGTTACCCAGACCTCGCAAATCGGTGGTTCTTACGGTTCCTTAGAGGCGGTTAACGGCACCGATCAGGTCACCATTGCTTCTAACACCGAGTTAAGCAATGCGGCTGGCAACCAAGGAAACTTCATTGGCACCGCAGATGGCACCACCATTGGCGCTCACGTCGCTGCTGACCAGATCCTGCTATTAAATGGCACGGGTAACGTCGGTGCGATCAACTTAGCCAATAACAACGATCCAAACGATGCGACTGAGGTGGTCTTCAACGCCACTGCCTCAGGTGATGCCATTACCGTCACGGGTAATGTCACCGGCGCCCTGACGAGCAAACGCTGAGGACCTCTGGGCTACCGGCGGTACGCTCGAAGTCCAGCGTGATGTCACGACGAAAAACCTCAATGCGCTGCAGGGTTCGACCTTAAGTGTTGCCGGTGATCTGACCTTATCGGCAAATGGCACTGGTACTACTGTATTAGAAGATAACAGCTCCTTAAGTGTTGCTGGTGACCTCACGGTAGCTGCTACCCATGGTGCTGGCACCCTGATTCGTGTGGGCTCGGACGACATCACACACACCGAGTATGACAATGCGCAGCAGCCTGATGGCTCTAACCCATACGACCGCTACGTCAACTCTGCTGAGGACAACACCTCTGGTCTCATCTCCAATACCGCTTCTACCGGTTATATGGAGGTCTTAGGCGAGGTTAACCTCAACGGTGCCACCCTCTACGTTGACCCAAGCTATGACATGAACACCTCCATGGTGTCTCTGGCTAAGTTTGCAGACAACAACCTCAATCGTGGCCAGTTAGGTACCTTAGACGGTAACATCGTTGTCGGTAAGAACGCTGCGGTAGGCTTAGGCGTCACTAATGCTCAGTTAGCGCAGATCATCGAGCGCTATCAGACCAATGGCGCTTTACGCGAGGGTGAGTACGGCTCCGTGCTCTATGTCGCGGGCCAATTAAACGTCGCTGATGGTCAGACCATCGCCTTAAACAGCAATGCCCGCAACACGACCTTAGCTAACATTGAAGCTGACTTTGGCTCCTCTGCTGCGGCTACTGCAGCTGACCTGTCCTTAGGCAGCAACACCGCTTTAATCATCTCTGATAACGCGGTACAAGCTGCGGCCGCCTCTACTGAGAGTGCTCACGACGCTGCCATCGAGTTTAATAAGGCCGGTGCTTCGATCTACGCTCAGGCTGACGCTGCGGTGCTGTTAGACGGTACCACCTTCTCCTTAAACGGCATCAAGCTCTTTGATGACGCTGAGGGTAATGGTGTGACCTTAACCACGGCTGATAAGGCTGGTCTGTACGTGGGTACGGTCAGTGGCTTATTTGAGACTTGGCTGGCCGATGGTACCGTCGGCACGGTGCAGTTAGGCATTACCCGCCATGGCTTAGACGACACCGCTCTGTCGAACCCAGTGCGCGATAGTATCTACAACCTCTTAGGCGCAACCGTCTTAATTGAGGAGCCTGTTACCCCTCCTACTACTGAGGAGCAACCATCTACAGATGGTGAGGACGATACGACCAATCCTCCTGATGATGGTAAGCAAGAGAATATTAACCAAGAGCAAAAGGTCGCTACCGCTAGCGTGACGCCAATTGCCGCCCCAACCACTGGTACTTACGAGAACCGCTACTTAGTGGAGCAGGGCAGCTTCATCGCTACCGCTTTAGCTGAGCAGCGCTCGCTGCAATCGGTGGAGCAAGCCGCTCGCTTAGGTGCTTACGCCGGTACGATGCAGGCTACCTTAGGTGCCTCCAGCACCACCACTGATGCCATTGCTGGCCGTATGGGTATGGGCGCACAAGCCGGTACCATTACCTACGCTGACAATGCTCAGGGTGCTGCTCTGTGGGTGACTACGGTGTGGATGTGGATCTCTACGGCTTAGCCTTAGGTGCTGATTACACCTTAGGTAATGGCTTACGTGTTGGTGCCATGTTCAATGTCGGCTCCGGTGATGCTGACGGTAACGGTGTTGCCTCTGGCGTCTCCAACGACTTCGACTACTACAGCTTCGGTGTCTACGGTGGCTACACCATGGGTGCCCTGTCGGTGTTAGCCGACCTGTCCTACACCTCTGTGGACAACGACTTTGATGCTACTACTGGCTTAACCACCTACGACAAGTTAGAGGGTTCTGCTGACAGTGATGCCTTAAGCTTAGGTGTGACTGCCCAGTACGCCTTTGACACTGGTAGTGTCACTGTGACCCCACATGCAGGCTTACGCTTCACTCGTCTGAGCTTAGACGACTACGGCGTCCAGTCTGGTGGTGTTGAGGTTGCGGGCATGAGCTCCGATAACCTCAATGTGTTCTCGATCCCTGTGGGTGTGACCTTCGCCAGCGAGTTTAACGCCGGTGCATGGAGCGTCCAGCCTGCCTTAGACCTGACCTTAACCGGCAACTTCGGTGATACCGACTTAGATGCCGATTCTTGCTGGTCTGGCACTGACAATGGCTATGACGACCTGAGCTACGGTGTGAGCACCGAGTTCTTAGATGACTTCACCTATGGTGCTACCTTAGGTGTGGCTGCTAAGACCGGCAACTTCAGCTTAGGCTTAGGCGTCAACTACACTGGCTCGTCCAACACCGACGAGTACGGTGTAACCGCCAACGCCCGCTTCGTCTTCTAAGACCTAACCGTCTTAGGACTACCCCCGAGCAAAGTAATCTTTGCTCAACCCTACAGCCAGAGAGGCTAGCCACTGTTCACAGTGCGTGCTGCCAATACTGGCTGTAGGAACCACAAAAGGGAGCAAAGCCTCAGTGCCTGTACTGCGGTGCAGGGACAAGGGCGATGCTCCCTTTAACACAGACAGCAACTCTACTACAGAGTGATGTCTGCGCTTATCTCGACTCTGAGGCTGGTTCAGTGATTCACGCTATGGCTTGGCTTGCTGCTCAAAGATGCTGACATTCGTCGCAACCACGCCGCAGAGCCTTCACCTTTGCCTTTCTAAGGCTTAAATATGACAAACTTAAATCAATTGCGCCCTGACGTGAGAAAACAACCAACCTGCACTTTAGTTCCATGTATCTGTGATGCAGATGGCTTCTTTAGCGCAGGTTCTAACTATGATCAGCATACAGTCAACACCCCAGAAGAGTTCTTTGCCTTGCAAGAAGACAACTACGTTGTCCCTGAAGTGCTTGCGGTTATGAACTCACCAACATCGGCCGCCAAGTTGCTGCCACTTCGCAAGCTGGAGTGCAATCGCTATAAAGATGCGAACATCAAGAGTTTTAAGCTAATCTGCAAAGATGGCAACTTATGGAGTTTTGGTGATCTCCAACAGAACTTAAAACATGGGGATAGCTATCAGAGCACTATCGACTATGATGCTCTTGTTGAAAGTCACTTGTATGATGACGATCCTGCCGCTTTCTTCCAGCTTCTGGTAGAAGTACAGACATCATTGGCACGAGATCTGGTTCTGAAGGAAAACACTGCTTACCTGTATGGCAACAAAAATCGAGGCATCTTTGGCCTGCTCAATAATCCCGCTATAGACAAGCCGCTAACGCCAAAGACTGTAACAATCGACGGTACAGACAAGATCACTTGGCCAGATAAGCTGGCAGATACACACAATGCAGCTTATCATCTCTATAACGACTTTAATGCTCTGTGGGAGAATCTCAACAGCAAGAATAAAGGTTTAATTGGCCACAACACTCATATGGTACTGGGCTTATCGCCACAGCGCACGCTGCTCTTGAGAACAACACCAGCAGGATCCAATTTAACCGTTGAGAGTATGCTTAAGAGCACTTGGCCTAACTTAGAGCTTGTAGTAGTTCCAGAGCTTTCCACAGCAGAAGGCGAAAAGCTCTACCTCATCGTTAATGATGAAAAAGTTGGCCTACAAGCAGGCTTTAACGCTTTCTCTCAGCGGTTACAAGTCTCAAAGATACAACACAAACGGATATTCCATCTTGATAAGGAAACCTCAGCCCCAGTTTCATCCGGTAATGGCTACCATTCTATTTGTATCGCACAAGACTTTAGCGGCGCTACGTTTGGCTGTGTCATCACCCAACCAAGCCTAATCTCCTACATGGTGGGCATCTAAGTAAGGCAGGCTCTACGCTTACTCCCAGTACAGCATCTCCTGCCTCAAGCCTACCCCGCCAGCATTTGGCTCATATGCTGCGCCCTGAGCGTGGCCGCTATCCCAAGCAACTTCAGCTTAGGCGCCAACTACACAGGCTCGACCAATACTGATGAGTAAGGGGTGAACGCTACAGCCAGATTCGTCTTCTCTTCTTCCGCATAAAGCAGCCGTGTGCATCGCGCACGGTAACTGCTAACGTCAAGGGTGCACCGCCAGCAGGTAGTGCACCCTTTTTATTTGAGGACGCGTGACCATAGCTGCACATACTACTGGCGCTACATTTTGCCCTAAACCACAACGCTGGGCTTAGCACCTATCACAGAACAGCGGAGCGTGCCTCTGTCCCTGTCTCCTGCCGCGCCACCGCGCTACACCAAAGGTACCCCAACAGCCGCACCAAGGAATACAGCCACCTGCACTCAGGTGTTGCTCCCCCTCTTCCTTGCGATTACCAGCGACTGCAAACAAGCGGCTGTATGAGCTTGAATCCACGCACAGAGCACGCGCTGCATTACTACATTCCATCGCTTCATCCTGATTCGCTGTGCATGCGGAAAAGCCCATAATCCCGCACCCCCAGCAACCTTCCCTCAGAAGCAGCGCTCACCACTACCTGCGCTTGCACTGAGCTTACTCCGCTCGGCCCCTACTCTCTACTTGGCCGCACCTGCCCGACTCACACTCCTTTGTCCGCTTTGCGGCGTAGATCGTTTTACCTGCGCTAAAAACAAAAACGGGATCGGTACTTGCGCACCAATCCCGCTTTGCCTCTCTTACTACCACGTATCCTTACGCGGTAGCGCTAAGAGAAAAGAAGCCTACTACTTGATGAAAGCCTTAGCGTAAGCCACGATACCCTCGGCGATCTCATCAGTGGTGCCCTTGTCAGAACGCACCACTAAGTCGTAGTTTAATGGGTCACCGAACTCTTGAGCAGTGAAGTGCTTGTAGTACAGAGCACGCTTCTCGTCTTCTTTCTTGAGGTCGGCTAAAGTCTTGCCCATGTAAGCAGACACACCACGCTCAGCACGGAACTTGTCAGAAGCCTCAACGAACACCGTTAAGACGTTACGCTCGTTGTGTAACACGAAGTCAGCGCAACGACCTAAGATCACGCAGCTCTCGTGACGAGCTAAACGCGCAATAACACCAGCCTCAGCCTCGAAGATCTGCTGGTTTAATGGCTTCTCACCGCGCATACCGAACGATAAGAATGGGGTGAAGTTTAAGCCTAAAGGTGGAACCTCGCGCTCTAACTTTAAGAGCTCGGCCTCGTCTAATTGGTCGATCTGCAGCTGCGCAGCAGCAATGTGCACTAACTGACGGTCGTAGAGGTGTACGCCCAGCTTCTCAGCAACTTTCTGCGCAATCTCACGGCCAGCGGCACCGTATTGACGGGAAATAGTGACAACAATATTCGACATGTTTCGAAAAACCCAGAAAAATAAGGACAACAGCGCACCAAGGCGCAAAGAGTCTCCACCACCCTTTCACCGTGAACTCAAGATAGAACTTGCAGCCACTTCTTCAATCCCCACCGTTTTGGCCCCACGGCATGAGGACTAATTCCCATGACAACAACTGCGAGACAAAGGCTCCCTCGCGGGCAAGCCTAACTTAAGCCGATGCTGCAAATGCAAGATAGCCTGTTTGTGCTTCACTTGTGGTGAGGCACCCTACCTATTAAGCCGTACCTGCATTTAGGCATATCATACCGCAAAGCCACGGCTTTTGAGCATTCATGTGTGCCTCATAAGCGTTACTACCTAGTATGCCGCCTACCCCTAGTGCACCTCGGCATCTCAAGCAAACTGCGCGCTAAGTGCTTATTTATCAGCAAAAGCAGCAAAAACAACGGTAAAAGTCAGCAGCTACAAAAAGAGCACTTGCCCGCTTTCTCTTGACGCATTAAGCCCGCAAATAGGCCAAAATGCACCATTATTGGCGCACAAGTGCTCTGCATTAACCTCTAAAGGCAAGGATTTTGACCATGAGAGCAGTACGCGCAGTAAGTCACAGTTTCTGCCCCTGCTTTTAGCACCTCAGCACAGAGACTGCTGCCGAGAACGCACAGGAGGTGGCGGCCACGCTCTGTGACCGCTGTAAACTTGCTGGTGCTGCCTACCCTTAGATGTCCTTGTAGCTTAAGTAATCAAAGTCAGCGCTCTTGTGTACGCCACTCATATCGATGCAGGTGATGCCCACAAACGCACCGGTAAAGAAGGCGCGACCACCATTGCGCTCGACGTGATCATCCGATAAGTGCGCCGCCTTGAACTTGTAGTCAATGGCCGTAAAGTTCTTGCCATCAAAGCTGTAGAGGTACTGATAGTAGTCATGACGCACTTCGACCTTGAAGTACACCGTCTTGACGTCCTCAGGCACAGGGATCACGTTGTTCTCAAGTGGAGCGTAGTACTCACGAATCGTGCGGCCAATGACATCAATGCAGCGACCCTTTTCCTCATCCCACGACACAAAGATAAAGGTGAAGTTGTCGTGGTTATAGAAGCAGGTTAAGCCCGCCAGCTGCTGGAAGGTATCTGGATTGAACTCCACCGCCGTCTCAGCATCGAAGTTAAAGGACTGCCAGCGACGCGCCACTAAAGCTTGCGTATAACGCGAGGCTAAGGACTCGTGACCATAGAGGCGTAAGAAGCCTGGACGCTCCTTTAAGGTCGCCACTTTCTCGCTTAAAGGCACACGCAGCCATTGGTAGTTGATATTGAGCTCAGGGCTATCAAAGTCGTCACGACCAGGCCATGTTGGCTTGACTGGGCACTCTGGTAAATTTGGGCCCTCAACTTCTAAGGCGCCTTGCTTGCCACCGACCACACGTGGCCAGCCATCAACCCACTCAATCTTTTGCAGTGAGGTCTCACGGCCTAATGGGCAGCAGCCATAGAGGTTCAGATCAAAAATTGGGCGACGGCCTAATTCCAATGGACGGCCCATTAAGTGTGCTAAGTACCACTCGTGGTTTTGCGTCTCCACTAAGGAAGCGTGACCACACTTTTGCAGTGGATTGGTTGGGCTGTAGAAAGCGGTTAAGAACGCCCCCTCTGGATCCCCCTCATAAGGGCCCCAAATATCGCGGGAGCGGGCCATGATCTCACTGTGGTGATAATCGGTACCGCCCTCAGCGCACATCAAGTAGTAATAGCCGTCCTTCTTGTAGAGGTGTGGGCCCTCAGTCATACCAACAGGCGAGCCCTTCCAGATGATCTGTGGCTTACCAATTAACTTGCCCTCGGCCTCAGAGAACTCTTGCATCACGATGCCATAAGCCCAGTGATGGCCCACGCGGTGATCCCACAGCTGATTGACGAAGTACTTGCGGCCATCGTCATCGTGGAAGAGAGATGGATCGAAGCCCGAGGAGTTTAAGAAGATTGGCTCACTCCATGGGCCGCGAATATCGGTAGCGGTGGTGAGGTAGTTGTGGCAATCACGGAAGGCGGAGCTATCCTCGGTCTTCATATCCGTGAAGATGAGGTAGAACTTACCATCATGATAGCTTAAGCATGGCGCCCAGATGCCAGCACCATCGCCTTCACCAGTCATGTCTAAGTGCTTGGTAGTGGTCAGAGGCAGAGAGACCAGTTCCCAATTCTTAAGATCGCGCGAGTGGTGAATACGCACACCAGGGAACCACTCAAAGGTGGAGGTGGCAATGTAGTAATCATCACCGACACGCACGATGGACGGATCTGGATTGTAGCCAGGCAAAATAGGATTGGTGATCTTCATGAAAAGCTCGCAAGAATCTCTTACTTTGGTACTGCGCACAGCGCACTGCTGTCCTGTAGTACTGACAACCCGCCCTTGAGGCTTGCTGTCTGCGTTGCATTGTATTGCTATTGTATTGCTGTCGCTGTGTTGCAGCGCTGCTGCCTGCATGCAGCAAACAGACCTACATTCTTCGTCACTCACTTGCTGCAAGATGCGGCACGGACTGCTGCTGATGCTATTTGCTGCTTCACTGCACTCTTGGTTAATTAGTTCTGAGCGCTCTCTGCTTGCAGCTTGGCGGCCTCTTCGGCACGACGCACGGTTAAGTCCTTCATTACCTGTGGGTAGATCTTATCGAGGTTACCGCACAGCGATAAGACTAAGCCGCCGATCGAGAGGATTAAAGGAATCAGGAAGTTGATGTTTAAGATAGCCTCTAAGGTCTCTTGAGGTTGCACCTCTAAGGAGGCATCGTAGTTGACGTAGGATAAAACCCAACCAACTACAGCACCACCGAAGCCTAAGCCTAACTTGAAGCCAAAGGAGGAAACGGAGTAGGTAGCCCCCTCTAAGCGGCGGCCAGCCTTCCACTCACCATACTCTGCCACGTCAGCAATCATGGCAAATAAGGCCACTAAGTGGATACCCCAGCCGATACCCTTCAGAGCTAAGCCTAAGAGCATCACGTAGAAGTCGAAGGAGCCGTAGGTCATGTCGGTACCAACTAAGATGGTGCACATGCCGTAGCCAACGACGTAGAGGATATAACCGAAGATGATGGTGTTCCACTTACCCTTAAATAGCTGCATGATCCAAGGGAAGCAGAAGCAAGCGATAGCCTGTGGTAAGACGCTGGCTAAGTTTAAGGTACCAAAGAAGGTGTCATCGCCAATGATGTAGCGGGCGAGGTACATACCGGCGCTACCGGTTAAGCCCGCGTTGGCAAAGTCCAGCATAAAGAAGGCGACGAGGAAGTAGAAGTAGGTGTTGCGCGATAAGACAGAGATAGACTCTTTGACCGTGAGCTTGTCTTCAGCGCGACGTGGCTGTGGCTTAATACGCTCCTTGCACACAAAGAAGCAGAGCAGCAACAGCGCTAAAGCAACGAGGCCGTACACCACGCAGATGCCTAACCAACCTAAGCTGTTAGCAGCCACTGGGGTGACATAACCTAAGACCAGCGAACCACAAGCCGTCATCACAAAGCGCACTGCGTTCATCGACGCACGATCTTGCAAATCGTCAGTTAAGAACGAGGTTAAGGCGCAGTAAGAGAGGTTGCAGGCGGTGTAGACAACCACGGTTAAGAAGAAGTAGGTGAAGAAGGCGTAAATGATCTTGCCCGTCTCACCTAAGAAATCAGGTACGCTAAAGCACAGGATCAGGAAGATGGCCATGAATGGTGCCGACCATAAGATCCATGGGCGCGCCTTTCCCATCTTAGAGTTGGTGCGGTCAAGAACGTAGCCCATGACCAGATCAGAGAAGCCATCGAAGATACGCACGCTGAGCATAATGGCTGCTACAGCGGCGGCACTGATGCCCACGCTATCGGTGTAGTAGATAACTTGGAACATCGCAATGACGTTCCAAATGATTGTGCATCCCAGATCACCACTACCGAAACTTACTTTCTCAAAGAACGAGAGCTTTGGTACAGTCCCCATTAGTACTTTCCTCCGCAGGTGTGGCGTTAGGTAAGGCATAAGCTGAAGCGCTACCACCAAGCAAAGATAAGCTCAGTACCACGCTGCTCCCTACCAAAAGAGCAGACAGGGTCACACCATCCTAACGACACACTCAATGCCCATCAGCAGACGAACTCTAACAGCTGTTACCTGCAAGCAGGCCTTAACAGCTGGCCTCTATACCTCGCCGCTGACGCTTTTTCTTAGGAACGGACTCCTCTAGTCGCCTAAGACCTCGTTGTAGCGGTAAGCCCTCATAATTTATGTGCACGTGCACGCTAGAGAAGACAGCAGTGCGCGCTAACCACTATTACGGGGCTCCCTGCTCAACGCGCAAATAAAATACAAATTTTTCAGTGGCTTTGCATTAACTCTTAGCCAATAATGTGAGCCAGCTTACGAAATTTTTGCAAATTGTGTCCGTGCACGCCATTTTTGCCCAGCAAAAGTACCAATAGTGATACCCACGGTTGCTCTACACATGTTTTCTGATAAATAAGAGAGAAAAGTGCGCTATGGCTCCTGCTTTTAGTATGGTGTCAGCATAGTGCGTTGTGCCTCGGTGCAGCGCTAAAAGCGTGCTCCTGCACATATAGCCAAAATGATTGCAAAACACTGCAAAAGATGCACAGAGCAAAGTTGCATGGTGTAAACACCGAGTACTGGGGTAAGCCGCATAAAGCACAGAGAATTGGGCAAAAAGTGTAGAGTTTTAGCGCAGACAAGGACGGTGCGCTGCCGTAGCATAAAAGGCGCGGTCGTTTAGAGCACAAAAGCAACAGGACGACCGCTTTTTTGGGGCGCTCTGGCGCCCTGAGAGCCAGTGCTACTGGTAGATTCGGAAATTAACGAGGAACCCCATCCATAGCCGTACAGGCGCATGAATGGGATCAATTAGGGGCATTGGACAGGCATGATGAATGTCTGTT
>CASEBB010000159.1 GCA_949286015.1 uncultured Succinivibrionaceae bacterium
CTTGTTTGGAACGGTGCTGAGGTAGGATTGTATTCTTGTTCAGGACCCTCCCTATTAAAATGGGAGGAAGCCATGTGCGTAAGCACATGGAGACTTCACATATGCGGCTCTTGCCGCGACAATGATCATCTTTTGCTAAGAGCAATTCCCAGCATCATGCTTTCTGCTATTGCCCGTCTGCGCTAACATCCTTTAGCCCAGCTATAACAAAGGCTACTGCTATGTTCGGTCTCATCCTCAAGGTCAGCGAGTACCTCACTCCACTGTCTACACTGACCTATCTCTCCTCTAAGCTCACTGACGCCAAAATGGGTGGCTTTACCCAATGGCTCATCAAAAAGTTTGCTGACACCTACCACATCGACTTAAACGAGTGCGAGCAAAGCGACCTCTCTAAGTACGAGACCTTTAACGACTTCTTTATCCGCAAGCTCAAGCCAGAAGCCCGCCCTATCGCTCCTGTAAGCGAGTGCATTGGCATTAGCCCTGTTGATGGCACCGTAGGTCAGGCCGACGACATTAAGGCTGGTCGCCTCATTCAAGCTAAGGGTATCGACTACTCCTTAGCCGCCTTAGTGGGTAACCGTCAGGAGGATATCTCCTTATTTGATGGTGGCCGCTTTGCCTGCATCTACCTCTCCCCTGCTAACTACCACCGTATCCACATGCCTCTTAATGGCAAGCTGTTGCGTACCATTCACATCCCTGGTCGCCACTTCCCTGTAGGCAAGCGCAACGTCTCTTATATGGACGACCTCTTTACTAAAAACGAGCGTCTCGTCTGCATCTTTGAGACGGAGCGTGGCCCTCTTGCGGTGATTATGGTCGGTGCCGCCTTAGTCGGCTCCATTGGTACCGTGTGGGATGGCACGGTGGTGCGTCGCAGTGGTATTGAGGTCAAGGACTACACCGACCGTGATCTCCACTACCAGCGCGGTGATGAGATCGGCCACTTTAAGTTTGGCTCTACCGTCATTACGCTCTTCCCAAAGAGCTTAGGCGACCTCGATGACGCGCTGGTGCCTGGCTATGTCATTAAGATGGGCCAAAAGCTGATTGCTAACCCAAAGTTAGGCTAACCCAGTCTGCCACGGCTTACTGACGCCACTCCAGCCAACCATACCCACGAACCTAATAGTGGCACGCCCAACTCAGAGCGTCATAAACATCATCCCTCAGGGTGATTAAGCTGCGCACAACCAGCTTGTAAGCTCTATAGATCCACCGGCAGCACTAAGAGCACCATCAAACCATGGTGAGCTAAAGTTCGCGGTTATGCCTGCCACCACCTGAGGAGATCCTGTGGCCACCTTTGTCCTTAGAGGTGGCTGCGGTTACTCCCTATGCCGCCTGTCCCGTTAGGGCTTGGCGCTACTGCCCCCGCCCTCGGCCGTCAATTTACGACGCCGCTCAGGTGGTGGTAAACGCTCCTGACGCCACTCCTCTGACGGCACTGACGCCACTCCTCATGTCACTTTCTGCCTCTACCTACAGGCCACTCTGAGCCAGCCTACGCTGCACTAAGCTAAGATGTGCCCTCTCAGTTTGGGAGGTGGCTACCACCCTGAGCTCAAGCGCAAAGCTCACCTCACAGCTCCTGCCTCTACTCCTGAGAACGCTTATGGAGCACACCGTCTCATGCGGCCGTGGCTCTATCTTGCTCTGCCCCTAGGCAGGCGCCCCATCTGCGCCCGAGCATTTGTCAGCGACCTCACAGATACTGCTAACAGTTGTCTGACCACCCTCTACCCGCACTACTCTGCCCCTACCCGCATTTTCTTTTTGGCACACCTCGCATTTTTAGCATCAGCTTGTCGCATCTTGTAGCTTTGCCATTACACTAGCAGCATGGGTTTTTGTGTACGCCATAAAGCTCCTGCTATTGTGGCCACTACAAGACTGTTGAAGCTTTTGCGCCCACAGTCTTAAGCACCTCGGTCGAGGTTTCATCTGATCTCACGACCTCTGCCGTCTGCACCCCACCTCTTGTCTTTTCACCACTACAGGACGCCACAAGCACACAAACACGACAGCTCTTCAAAACCTAGTGTCGTAGCTCCTAACTATGCGCTACGCACTAAGCCCTCAGCCGCCGCCAAAAAGCCCCATTTCCCATGGTGCCTCTTCTTGGCGTCGCCCACGCTCTGTGCCGCCGTGCTTGCCCCCTTGCCACGCGGAATTAGTGACAACTCACATTCCCCGCAAAATGTTGCGCCACTGTGAGGCAAAACCGCCCTTAAGCCGCCTGTGCTAAGCCTGTTTTGTGTTATATTAGACCAGATTTTTGCTGTGAGCCGTGGGTGAGATCTGTCGTTACACCCTCAAGGCGTTGGGAGATTCTTTTCTGTGGAAAAAATTCAAGCTGACGTTGCAATCGTCGGTGCTGGTGGCACTGGCTTACGTGCAGCCATCGCTGTTGCACAAGCTGATCCTAAGCTTCGCGTTGCACTGATTTCAAAAGTTTACCCAATGCGTAGCCACACCGTGGCTGCAGAGGGTGGCGCCGCCGGCGTGATCCGTGACGACGACTCCTACCAAAAGCACTTCGAGGACACCGTCGCCGGTGGTGACTGGCTGTGCGAGCAAGACGTAGTTGAGTTCTTCGTCCGTCACACCACCGCCGAACTCTTCCAATTAGAGCACTGGGGCTGCCCATGGAGCCGTAAGCCAGATGGCGACGTGAACGTCCGCCGTTTCGGTGGTATGAAGGTACCTCGTACTTGGTTCGCCGCCGATAAGTCCGGCTTCCACATGCTCCATACCCTCTTCCAGACCTCCGTTCAGTTCCCTTCCATCCAGCGCTTTGATGAGCACTTCGCCTTAGACCTCCTCGTCGAAGATGGTGTCTGCCGTGGCGTCGTGTGCTACGACTTACAAAACGGTGTCTTCCGTCAGATCAATGCCAAGGCTGTGATCCTCGCTACCGGTGGTGCTGGCCGTGCCTACATCTTCAACACCGACGGCGGCATCGTTACCGGTGACGGTATCTCCTTAGCTTATCGTCATGGTGTGCCTATCCGTGACATGGAGTTCGTCCAATACCACCCAACCGGCCTGTTAGGCTGCGGTATCTTAATGACCGAGGGTTGCCGTGGTGAGGGTGGCGTGCTCTATAACAAGGACAACTACCGCTACTTACAAGACTACGGCTTAGGCCCTGAGACCCCAGTCGGCCATCCAAAGAACAAGTTCATGGAGCTGGGCCCACGTGACCGTCTGTCGCAGGCCTTCTGGCAAGAGTCCCGTAAGGGCCGCACCATTAAGTACCCATTAGGCGAGGCCGTGCACCTTGACCTCACTCACTTAGGTGAGAAGTACTTACATGAGCGTCTGCCAATGATCTGCGAGCTGGCTCAGACCTACTCCGGTGTCGATCCAGTCAAGCAGCCAGTGCCAGTGCGTCCTGTGGTTCACTACACCATGGGTGGTATTGAGACCGATGGCAAGACCGCTACCCGTATGCCAGGCTTATATGCCGCCGGTGAGTGCGCCTCCGTTGGTATCCACGGTGCTAACCGCTTAGGCTCCAACTCCTTAGTTGAGACCATCGTCTTCGGTAAGGTTGCCGGTGACGAGGCAGCTAACCGTGCCCACGAGTTAGCCGACTACGACTCCGCTGAGCTCGATCGTCAAGCCGAGGCTGCCGAGGCTCGCGCCTTAGCCTTATTTGACGTGCAAGGCAATGAGTCGCAATCCAAGATCCGCACTGAGATGGGCGAGAGCATGGAGAAGGGCGTCGGTATTTACCGTGAAGCCACCACCATGCAAGAGACCATCGACGTCTTAAAGGATCTGCGTCAGCGCATTAAGAACGTGCCAATCACTGATCGCGGCCGTGTGTTCAACACCGAGTGGATGAACCTCATTGAGCTCCACTACACCTTAGATTGCGCAGAGACCATGGTCTACTCTGCTATCAATCGTAAGGAGTCTCGTGGTTCTCACCAGCGTCTGGATGGCCCAGATGGCGCCTACACGCAACGTGACGACAAGAACTTCTTGAAGCACACCCTTGCTATCTACAACAAGGAAACCGGCTTACCAGACATTTCCTACAGCGACGTGAAGATCACCACCTTCCAGCCAGCCAAGCGTGTTTACGGTGCAGAAGCCGAAGCTGCTGAAGCTGCAAAAGCTGCTAAGGCTGCCGGTGCCGCTGAGCCAGAGAAGGAGGCTAAGAAATAATGGACCAGCAACAGAAGACTATGAAGATCACCGTCGTCCGCTACCGTCCAGAGCAGGATGACAAGCCATGGGAGCAGACCTTTGATGTTCCTTACATCCATGAGACCTCTGTTTTAGAGGCTCTGTTCTACATCAAGGATCACTTTGAGCCTAGCCTCTCCTTCCGTTGGTCCTGCCGTATGGCCGTGTGCGGCTCTTGCGGCATGATGGTCAATGGCGTACCACACTTAGCCTGCAAGACCTTCTTACGTGACTACGAGGGTTCTGAGCTCAAGATTGCTCCACTCGACAACTTCCCAATCGAGCGCGACTTAGTGGTCGACATCTCGGACATGATCGAGAAGATCGAGCGCATTAAGCCTTACATCATCCCAGCGGAGAAAGACAAGAATATGCCTTTAACCAAGGCCTATCGTCAGACTCCACAGCAGATGGAGGCCTATCGTCAGTTTGCCCAGTGCATCAACTGCGGCTGCTGCTATGCTGCTTGCCCTCAGTACAAGATCAAGAAGGACTTTATCGGTCCTGCTGCTCTGACCCTGCTCTACCGCTACAACATTGACAACCGTGACGGTGGCAAGGCTTACCGCTTACCATACCTCAATGCTGAGGAGGGTGTGTGGAGCTGCACCTTCGTGGGTTACTGCTCTGAGGTTTGCCCTAAGCACGTCGACCCAAGCTCTGCTATTCAGCTGGGCAAGAAGATGAGCGCCACTGACTACGTGATTCACATGTTCAAGCCGGAGTAAGCCGCAAATGAGTGAAGCAAAGAATTTCCGCAAGCCATACGTTCCTCCGGTAGAGAAGACCTGGTGGACGAAGAACCCATTCTACTTCCGCTACATTGCGCGTGAGCTGACTTCTGGCTGCGCTCTGTTTGTGGCTTTAGAGTTAGTTCTGGGCATTTTCCTGTTCTTAATGTGCGACCTCGACTCTGAGGTTGCGACCTCCCAGAGCGCTGCCCCATACATTTGGTGGGTGCAATCGTTCTTAGGCAACCCACTAATCATGCTGCTGAACTTAGCGTCGTTAGGTGCGGTGCTGTTCCATGCTGTGACCTGGTTTGCTCTGATGCCAAAGGCCGTGCGTGTGTTCATGAACAAGACCACCACTGAGCTCATTCCTGAGAGCTTCACCATGCTTGGCCTCTATGCCGTCATGGGCGGTGCCACTTTGGTGATCTTAATTGCTGCATTTGCCAGCATGTAAGGAGGACACGATGCACAACAACAAGCCTGTACGCTCTGACGAGCCAATTTTCTGGTTATTGTTTGGCACCGGCGGTATGACGGTCGCCATTGTGTTACCAGCGATTATCATCCTGATGTTAGCAGCTGGTTTAAGCAGCCCTGATGTGAACTCGGGTTTATTAAACTTCGAGCAAGTTAAGGGCATCTTAGGCAACTGGCTGGTTAACTTAATCCTCTTTGGCGTGATTGCCACGGTGTACTGGCACGCCTTCCACCGTATTTACCACACTCTGCACGACTTAGGTGTACACACCACCAAGCTGCACTGGTTTGCGTTCTACGGTGCTGCGGCTGCCTGCACTTTCATCACTTTCGGTCTGCAATTAGTAGCTTACTTCAAGCTCTGGTAAACCGACCAACGCAAGGCCTGCGCTGCGCTTATGAGTAATGAGTAAGGCGTGGGCGATCACAGTGAAAATAGCTCGTTTTTAACGAGCGCGAAAAAGCTGGCTTAGGCCAGCTTTTTTTATGTCTGCGCCATGGCAAGCTCTACTGAGCAGCGGCACTGAGAGCGCCGGTAAGCGTCTACAATCCGGTGCTTTACCCTGAGAGCAGCTGTTTGCTGCGGCGCTACTCTCGAGATAAGACGCCGTCAGGCGCTTTTTATCTTGACCCCCAGCACAGAGCATACGCTCAGCTTCGCCCATACCCTAAGCACCAAACTGATGTTTATCGACGTTGGCGATAAGCGGTGGCTGTTGCTGAGGCTGTTGCTGCCCAGCGATTCATTACTGATGCGGTGGGTTTGCGTGCTGCTTGGGTATGACCGCGTGCAAGCTCATAGCCTGTAAGTTGCCTACGCCGCGCTGCTTCCGAGCTCCACCCTGAATCTGTGGCAACCATAACAGCATGCAGCGTTACACCACAGAGACGGCGTGCGAACTGTGGGTAAAGGGAAAAGCGGAGCCTAACGTAACGGCCGCTGGAATCCCCTCAGAGCGTCTCAGGGTGCTATGGATGATCTAAGCGCGCTGGATAGATTGAGTGCTCTGGATACGCTAAGCAGCGCGATACTGGCTCAGGTTACTTAGCTTAGCGGGGGTGCCACAACGCAGAGCTGAGATTGGCGCTAACCGCCAGCGCCCTACGACCGCGCCTCTACCCACCATAAGGCGTTGAGATTGTTTGCGGTGCAACGGGGTTAGAGCCAACAACAGCTGAGCAAGGCGCTGCACACTGACCACCAACGCGCTCTACATAGAGCTCTCTTGGTACCATTGCGCTTTCTTGCTCTGTTTTGTCCGTTTACCAGAGCAGCTAACAGTAGCCTGCTGCTGTCCTCTGCAATCTCTCTGTGTGGAGCTCTGCTTTACCTCCTCTGCCGCCCTCTTACGACACTGCTCCACGTCGCTACCAGCAACAGCCGGCGCCATGTCTGCGCATAGCCGTTTGCCCTATTTTTCCTGCTTTTCCCATCCTGTTCCCTATTCCGCCGCAACCCAGCCGCTATTACCTCTACTTTTCCTGCCGCCATGCAAACTATCCCATGAGCCGCAGCATGCATGGGTAACGGGCACCTCAGTTTGCCGCCAAAACGCTGCCACTACGGCTAAAAGCCAGCTCCGCCATAACCGGTAAGAGCAATCTTGCCTGCGCTTTCTTGCTCTTTGTGGACATCCTCTGAACAGCGATCCCTGATGGGGCAGAGCTTCACGGATTTTTTTATCAACCTAACACGCTCTTAACCGCATTCTTATCCGCCTTTTGCTATAATTTGCGCGCCAAAATCGAAAGAAATAGCAAGATATCCGAAACTACGATATCGTCCGTCTGTCTGTGTCACGAGGTGTTGTGAAGTGCTGAAAAAAACTAAAATGGTGTGCACCATCGGTCCTAAGTCCGAAAAGCGCGAGGTCATGGAGTCCCTCTTAAACGCTGGCATGAATGTTATGCGCTTAAACTTCTCCCATGGTGACTTCGAAGAGCATGGTGGTCGTATCACCAATTTAGAAGCCATCATGAAGGAGACCGGTAAGATCTTCGCAGTCTTACTGGACACCCGTGGCCCTGAGATCCGCACCGGTACTTTAGAGAACGGTCAGGACGTGCAACTGGTCACCGGCCAAAAGATCACCATTACCACCGATAGCTCGGTGGTGGGTAATCGTGAGCGCATCAGCGTCACCTACGCTGACTTAGCCCGTGACTTACACCGTGGCGACATTGTGCTGCTCGATGACGGCCTCATCGCTTTAAAGGTTTTAGACACCACCGATACTGAGGTCTCCTGCGAGGTCTTAAATAACGGCAGCTTAGGCGAGAAGAAGGGCGTCAACCTCCCTAACACCCACATCTCGATGCCATTCCTCTCTGAGCACGACAAGAACGACCTGCTCTTCGGCATCAAGCGCGGTGTGGACTTTGTGGCTGCGTCCTTTACCCGTAACCGTCAAGACGTGCAAGACATCCGTGATTTCTTAAACGCCAATGGCGGCCAAGAGATTAAGATCATCGCCAAGATCGAGAACCAAGAGGGTATCGATAACTTTGAGGACATCTTAGCCGCTGCTGACGGTATCATGGTGGCTCGTGGCGACTTAGGTGTGGAGATCCCTGTACAGGAAGTGATCTTCCACCAGAAGCGCATCATTCATCGCTGCAACGAGGTGGGCAAGCCAGTTATCACTGCTACCCAGATGCTGGATTCCATGATTAAGAATCCACGTCCAACCCGTGCTGAGGCTGGTGACGTTGCTAACGCCATCTTAGACGGTACCGATGCTGTGATGTTATCTGGCGAGTCGGCTAAGGGTAAGTACCCATTAGAGGCGGTCTCAACCATGGCTACGATCTGCCGCCGTACCGATCGTGAGATCCCTGCTAAGGTCTTAGATAAGCACAAGACCGATAACGTAACCGATGCTGTGAGCTTAGCTGCAGTTGAGGCTACTGAGACCTTAAGCATTCCATTAATCGTGGTGGCTACCGAGCACGGCAATGCCCCAATGGCTCTGCGTAAGTTCTTCCCAACTGCTCACATTCTGGCCTTAACGCCAAACATTCGCACTGCTCGTCAGCTGTGCTTAGTGCGTGGTGTGGTACCACAGTTAGTGGAGCGCATCACCTCTACTGATCAGTTCTTCCAGTTAGGTAAGAAGCTGGCGTTAGAGACTGGCCTTGCTAAGAGCGGCGATAATATCTGCTTAGTGTCTGGCGCGCTGGTACCTTCTGGCACCACCAACACGCTGTCTATTCACGCTATCTAAGGGCAGGGCTTAGGGCAGCGACAGGGCTGTCAACTTAAGGGCCGCATTGTTAAGTCATTTGACCTAACTTTAGGCGGCCGACTTGGTGCCACGAAGCACGTCACTCAGAAGCCCCAGCAT
>CASEBB010000160.1 GCA_949286015.1 uncultured Succinivibrionaceae bacterium
GTTTGGAACGGTGCTGAGGTAGGATTGTATTCTTGTTCAGGACCCTCCCTATTAAAACGGGAGGAAGCCATGTGCGTAAGCACATGGAGACTTCACCTTGAGAGTAGAAGTTTGCTGCGGCGCTACTCTCGAGATAAGGCGCCGTCAGGCGCTTTAAGGTTACCTACGGTGCAGACAGTTGGTGCTTTGTCACCTCAAGGAAGGAGAAGGCAAAGGTGGCAGAGGCAGTTATTTAAAGAAGCGGAGCGAGAGGGTTAGAAAAGGCAGAAGAGGTAGGGAAGAGAGGGTAATAGTAGCAGGGGCCACAGCCTTAGCGGCAGCGAACGTTAAAGAGGTAAAGAGGAAAGAACACAGCAGAGGAGAGCACTGACGCCGAGGTAAGTGCCCACGCCCTAAGGCGGCGCTATGGAGCTTTGTCCCGCAAAGGAGTTTTGCCCTTAGCGCCAAAAGACAGACCGCGCACGAGAGCAACGGTCTGTACCAGTTACGAGAAAACGATACTGCTTATGAAGAAGTCAGCTCGTTTTATGTGGCATAGCGCCACATTCGGTACACGCTAGCTGGTGTCAGCTTGTGGGTGGATTGGAGGTAACAGCACCACGTCGTGCCTGCGCACTCACGGTGCCCTCGTGCATACAGTGCCCTCACGCACTTCAGTGCTCTTACGCACTTACAGTGCCCTAACTGCGCTCACGCCAGCTATGGTGAGAGGTGAGTCTCTTGCCTCCTTTCTTGTAAGCAGAGGCAAAAGCGCAATCCACTAACCCCACCACCTGCCCAGAACTCTGACAGCTGCCAGTGCTCTGTGTAAGTGGCGAGGGCCTTAATATCAGGAGCGTCCTGAGGCGCCGCTGTTACAGCGCCAGCACAATCGCGCCGCCGCAGCCTAACACCACCGTGCCATCAGCATCTAACTTCGCCTCGTTAGCGCTAATTAAGACTTTGGTGTTGGCAGTCTTGAGGTCGCCTAAGCTATAGCGCAGCTCCTCTTGATTGGTGTTGGCAATGACCAGAATCTTTTGGCTCTGATCTAAAGCCGTGCGGGTATAAGCTTGTACACCCGAGCCAATGTTGACGCGCGCAAAAGTACCATAAGTCATGGTCTGCGCATACTCTGGAGCCTTGCGCAGCTTAATGAGCTCTTGGTAGTAGCTAAAGGTGGAACCAGGTACACCAAATTGGCTCTTGACGTTCAGCGTCTTGTAATCTTGGTGCACGCGCAGCCATGGCTTACCCGTGGTAAAGCCAGCATTTGGGCTGTCATCCCACAGCATTGGGGTGCGGGCGTTGTCACGACCGTGGCGTGCACAGCAAGCCACCGCTTGCTCCTCGGTGAAACCGTGCTCAATCATGTCACGGTACTCGTCCTTAGCGTAGAGGTCATTGAACTCATCAATGGACTCAAACTTGGTATTGGTCATACCAATCTCTTGGCCCTGATAGATGAATGGAATGCCGCGTAAGAACATTAAGACCGTGGCAATGGTCTTGGCACCACGCTCGTTTTGCAGATACTCTGGCAGGTAGTAAGACACACCGCGTGGCTCATCGTGGTTCTCGATGATTGGCGCGACAAAGGCATCGACCTTCTGATAGAGATCCTGCGTGTCAAAGACGCACTTGGCAAAGTCATCTGGGGTGACCGTTGGGAACATGCGGTAGTGTGGATGGCTTTCCACTAACTCACGGCAGGAGAGGTCAAACAGAGTCGAGAAGTAGCCATCTGGGCCCGCAAATTCCTTGACGCTGTCTGGGGTCACCGTCAGCACTTCACCGACAGTGAAGCTGTCTGCAGGCGTAAAGGTCTTGGCCTTGAGCTCGTTTAAGAACTTGCCAATATCTCCTAAGTTGCGGGCGTTCATCTTGGCGGCGTGGCACATGCCGTCAGTGTCATCAGCAGGCAGATCAGGGAAGGATAAGTCCTTGACGATCGACAGAATGGCGTCAACACGGAAGCCCTTTACACCACGGTCAATCCAGAAGTTCACCAGCTTAAAGACTTGCTCGCGCAGCTTTGGGTTGTACCAATTGAGGTCAGGCTGCTCTTTGGCAAAGTAGTGGCTGTAGTAGATGTCCTCGTTCTCATGGCCTAGGATCTTAGTCCATACCGAGCCACCAAAGTAGGAGCGCAGGTTGTTTGGTACCTTGCCATCCTTGCCTTTGATAAAGTAGAAGTAGCCCGCCTCTTCACTGTTGAGGTCAGCACAGGCCTTCTTAAACCACTCGTGCTCGCTGGAGCAGTGGTTTACCACTAAGTCCATCACAATGTCGATGCCGCGCTCTTTGGCCTTAGCAAGGAGCTCATCAAAGTCCTGTAAGGTACCAAAGCTAGGGTCGATATCGACGTAGTTGGAGATGTCGTAGCCTTGGTCGACAAATGGCGATGGATAGATAGGGGAGAGCCAGAGGATATCAATACCCAAGGCCTTGAGGTAGTCTAACTTAGAGATAATACCTTGCAGGTCACCCACGCCATCACCATTGGAGTCGCAGAAGGACTTTGGATAGATTTGGTAGGCTACCTTGCCATGCCACCACTTGTTTTGCATGTGCTCACCTCTTCAATAGATTGTTACCGTGTATTCTCTTAAGGCGCGGAGCAGCAGAGGCAGTAGCTGACGCTGTCGCTGCAGCTGATGCTCATGCTGATGCGGCGGCCTTAAGTACAGCAGTAACGCTCGGTGGTTCGGATAAAGGGAATGCAGAGTGACCTTTCTCGCTGTCCCTACCTCAGCTCGCTAGCTAGGGGGATATGGAGGGGACGTGACGCTACGAGAGGGATCTCTACTAAAAGTGCCGTAGAGCAGATCTTCTTGCTCTGTAGCGCTTTCTATCTTAAGCACTGGCTCAGAAAAATTTTTGTGATTTCTTAACAAAGTGACTACGCTATATTGACATTGTCCCAAGCGGAAACTGAAAACTTTGATATTAATCACAAACAGACTGCATTGCAGCAGAAATGAGGTAAAAATCAGCAAATACTGGCAACAATGCCGCAGGTATAGCCACAAACGCGGCTGGGGCTAGTAGGGTAAAACTCTACTATTATGCTATTTTGTTTTGCAGAGTTGACCTTGCAGAGGCTGTAAGGGTATCCCCTTTCTCTAGGTAGCCTCTGCACAGGGCGGCCCCTTTGAGGTGGGCAGGGGCGTGGGCTTGTGTTGTTCGTTCGGGGCGCAGCGGTGCAGATAGAGGCGTTGCAGTGCGACCTCGCGGTGCCGCGACGTCACTTAAGAGAAAGCAGTAAGTGCTGCTTGTGCTCTATGTTGGGGGTGGGCAGCGCGGTATGCGGTATGCGCTATGTAGCGTAGTAGCTGCTATCGGTGCTCTACAGGGGCGCGGCTGCATTGCTCTGCTTTGCTCAGCTTTGCTTTGCTCTGCTCAGAACTGCTCTGCTGTAATGATGATTTGTTGGGCTTGCTGCGTTAAAGCTTAGCGCTCTGCTCTATCTTTGCTGCCTTACAGGCGGCCAAAACGCTAAGCTTTACCTGAGCTTAAAGAGTACCGAGACCGCGCAGAGGTACTCGGTACTTTAGCGGTAACAGCTGACAAGGGCTGCTACCTTAATCTTGATAAGCGGTAGCGCTCTGGGCCTTGAGAGCTACCGCTGTGGGACTTTGCTTTAAGCTGACGCTTTAAGCATTGTCGGCCTTATCTAAGTTGACAGCTGGTTCAGCGCTTTGGATACCCTTAGCGGCAGCAGCCTCAACCTTGCGGCGTTGCAGTTCTTGTAAGATCTTAGGATAGATCTTGTCTAAGCCGTAACCGGCGATGGATAACAGTCCTAAGACATAGAGAACGGCTGGCACAGCAGTGGTCGCGTAGAGAATAGCGTCCATCGCCTCAGGAGTCTGGGTCTCAGCGTTGTTGATGTAGCCACCAAAGTTCATGACCATGGAGGCGATCACAGCACCTAAACCAGCGGCCAGCTTCATACCAAAGGAAGCACCGGCGTAAATTAAGCCCTCATGACGCTCCTTCTCGATGTACTCACCATACTCCACAGTGTCTGGCAGCATGGCGAATAAGCAAGCGTAGGTGAAGCCCTGACCAAAGCCAAAGAATGCAGCAGCAACGAAGGCTAAGGTCGCATTCTCAGGGGCGATCATACGAGCCAGTAAGGCAAAGAAGATTAAGAATGAAGCAATGCCTAAAGCGTTACGCTTACCAATGGTACGCAGCAGGATTGGCAGAATGAGTACCATCGAGCCAATCTTGAAGCCGTTCATGATCACGGCAAAGGTACCAATGAGGTTTGGATTGTCGAGGTAGTAACGGCAGTAGTAGGTATTAGCCGTGCTGAACACCACGTCAGCCGAGAAGATGGTGAGCATGGCTAAGGTCAGCATGATCCAGTACTTGTTGTGGAACATGCGGCCAATGATGCGTAAGGTATCCTTGGCACCGGTGTGGTCAAGTGGAGGCGAAGCCACACGCTCATGGCAGAAGCAGAAGGTGAGGAAGAAGCAGAAGCAGGCTACACCACCTAAGATCATGAAGGTGAACGTCCACGCCATCTGCGAGCCGCCAAAGAAGTCAACCATTGGCAAGGTCACAGCCATGGTCACGGTGTTACCGGCGGTAGCTAACAGCATACGGTAGATCACGATGATCGAACGCTGATAGCTGTCCTGCGTCATGGTTGTCGACATGGAACCGTATGGCAGGTTGATGGCCGTATACACCACGGTGATGGCGAAGTTGTACGACACAAAGATGTAGACGTACTTGAGCCAATCGGACATGCCGCTTGGTACCGAGAACAGTGCCACCATCGCAATGAAGAATGGAATCAACATGCGAATGAGCCATGCACGGGCCTTGCCGTAAGGGCTCTTGGTGTGCTCAATCATGTAGCCCATGAACAGGTCGGAGAAGCCATCGAAGAAGCGGCTGATCAGCATGATCGTCGCCACGGTGGCGATGTTTACGCCCACCACCTCAGTGTAGTAGTAAATCAGAATACTACCCGTTGGGGTGTAGAGCATCTGGGAGGCGAAGTCACCTAAACCGTAGGAAAACTTCTCCACAAATCCGATCTTAGGATCCTTGTTCGGATTGTTTGCAAGTTTTGGAAATAACATCGTACTCTCCTGTGCTAAAGCCGAGATTACTGTCTTACAGTGCTACCTTTGTCACTGCTGCGCCAAGACAGCGGGGCTCGTCCTCAGTAACAGAATGATGCGTCCAGCCAAGAGCGCAGCTTGGAGCCAACAAGCCTTGCTCTTACTTCGACCAAAGAGATGGTGGAGCCACGACTTTGATGACTGCACGCATCCGTTGTGACCAATAACACCGCAGAGCAGAGTAAGTTCTCACAAGTGCCACTGAAACCGTGGGAGTGGCGGCACCACTTTGAAGAGCGCCTTACAGGGGATAAGGACACTTCTCTGTGGCAGTGTTATCCGGCATGAGCTGTTGAGATAGCCCTTTCAGGGTGGAGCTGTCAGGGCCATCGGCGGTCTCTGTTGACACAGTAAGCTTTGGAGCCTACTGTGTGCGCTTTACTGCGCTTTAGAGCTCGACTACAGCACAGGCCACTGCTGGGATGGTGAGCACACCATCTTTGAGATCCACTTCTTTGGAGGAAAGAAGGATCTTGGAGTCAGCGTTCACTCCGTAGGACACAGCCGTATCCTCGAAGTTAGCGATGACGTAAATCATCTTGCCGTCGAGCTCACGGGCAAATGGCACCACGTAGTCAGCCACAGCCTCTAATGGCTTGAATTTACCGTAGGTTAAGAGCTCGTGGTACTTTGGATCCTTGCGTAAGGCGATCAGCTTCTTATAGAAGGAGAGCACCGAGTTTGGATCGTCCTTTTGTGCGGCGGCGTTTAAGGTCTTGTAGTCCTGATGCACCTTAAGCCAAGTGATGGCGGCATCAGAGAAGCCAGCGTTCTTGCCATCGCTCCACAGCATTGGGGTACGGGCATTGTCGCGGGACTCAGCATTTAAGATGTCGAGGGCTTGGGATGGGGTGAAACCGGCCTTTAAGGCAATCTTGTAGTTGTCCTTGGCATTGAGATCGTCGAACTCGTAAATCGAGTTGAACTTGGTATTGGTCATACCGATCTCTTGGCCTTGGTAGATGAAAGGCATGCCGCGCAGCAGAATATTGACGGCAGCAAAGGCCTTAGCGCCATCAGGGTTTTGGGCGTGGCGTGGCAGGTAGTAGGAAACACCGCGTGGCTCATCGTGATTTTCGATGATTGGGCACATAAAGCCGATGTTATTGACACGCTCTTGCGAGGCAAAGATGGTGTCACGCCACTTGGCGATATCCACTGGGCGGTAGCGATAGTAGGCTGGGTACTTCTCGTTTAACTCACGGGCGGAGAAGTCAAAGATGGTGCTAAAGAAGCCATCATCGCCAATGTAGTTCTTGAGGGACTCTTGATTGACACCAAAGGCCTCAGCCACGGATAAGGCATCGTGTGGCTTAAAGGTCTTGTCGTTCATCTCATAGAGGAAGGCGGCAGCCTGATCAGAGAGCTTAGCGGTCATCTGATTGGCAGAGCACATGCCGTCGGCAGCATCGGCAGGAAGACCTGGGAAGGTCAGATCCTTAGCGATGTTCATAATTGCGTCGATACGGAAACCGGCAACGCCCTTATCCAGCCAGAAGTTGACCATGTTAAAGAGCTTCTCACGCAGAGGCTCGTAGTACCAATTGAGGTCAGGCTGCTCTTTAGCAAAGTAGTGCAGGTAGTAGATGTTCTCATCTTCGTGGCCAGGGATCTTTTCCCAGACAGAGCCACCGAAGTAGGAGCGCAGATTGTCAGGTGGGGTACCGTCGTCCTTACCCTTACGGAAGTAGAAGTACTTGGCTTCTTCGCTATTTAAGTCAGCGCAAGCCTTCTTGAACCACTCGTGCTCGCTGGAGCAGTGGTTGATGACGAGGTCGAGGAGGATGCTGATGCCACGCTTTTTCGCCTCAGCTAAGAGCTCGTCGAAATCCTCCATGGTACCGAAGATTGGGTCGATGTCCTGATAGTCAGCGATATCGTAGCCCTGATCGACGAATGGGGACTTAAAGCAAGGTGACAGCCAGACGATCTCGACACCTAACTCTTGGAGGTAGTCGAGCTTAGAGATAATGCCGCGAATATCACCGACGCCGTCACCGTTAGAGTCACAGAAGGACTTTGGGTAGATTTGGTAAGCAACTTTGCCATGCCACCACTTTGCTTGCATAAGCATTCTCCACGCAATCTAGTCTGCACTGCACTGACCGCTGCCACCTCAAGACGTGGCAAAAGGTCAGCAGCACAGAAAATCAGAGGGATCACGGAGTAGCTGCTAAAGCGCAGGATAAACAGCTCTTTACGCCCTGTAAGTTGTAGGGGACTTAGCACCTGTGAGGAGAGGTGTGAGGGCAGAGTGTGCTCTTTATTAAGGCAAGGCAGAAATCAGCGCGTATCTGCTGGATGAGGGCGGGGAAGATAGAGGGTGTGAGGATGTGCAGCCTAAGACTGCGGCGCACGCTATGGCGCAAATACTTGCTACCGGTGTAGCAGAAGCCACGCTTCACCGGTGACAAGAACAAAAGGCTCAATAGACCGCTGCACCCAGAGGTGTGGTGGTGAAGAGCCTTTAGGAAAACCTCGTAACTTCCTGCCGCAGCTTTTTGCAGCAGTGGGCGCGATTTCTTGTAGCCTGCCAGTGCGTTTGCAAAAGCAGCTACTCTCGTGATCGCAATGGCTGCATTGTAGAGGAAAGGCGAAAACAAAAACTGTGATTTGTTCACAGAAAATAATACGGAATTGACCTTTTGTGCGGTTTTTGTGAAAAGGTTCACATTTCGTCCTAGCTATCACGCGTAAGTGCGGGGGGTTAAAGGAAAAAGCGCGCATTTATCGGCTTTAAATCGCATTATGTGTACGTGCACAAGCGGTGATGAGGGTGGGGGATGGTATAGCTATGGGGGCAGGTTAACGTGAAAATACTGCACTAAACTTACTTTTTTGAAAAGATTCACAGTTTTGCAGCAATTTGTGCAACATGGGACAATTTGATGTAGTTTTTGGTTAAGGCTGTAGTGTAGGTTTTGCTGCAAAACATGTTAGGTTTTCTGCAAAATTTTGCAGAGTTGCAGTGTATATCAGGGGTAGGCAAGGGCGGGGAAGGAGGGGGCGTGGTTAAGGCAGAGTAGGATTGGAGTGAAAATTCTCCACAGAGCTGGTGCTTGGGACGGTGGCTGGGCGTGTAGTTTTAGCGGTGAATGAAAACGTTTACGGTGGTGTTGTGTGTTTGTGTGACGGTGAGAGAGGAGGGGGCTAAGAAGCTTGTGTTTAAGCGGTTTTGATAGTGATGAGGGCAATGGAGGTGAGTAGGTGGTGAAGATGGTGTAGTTTGCAGCTTGCAGGGGCTTTTGCTGCGAGGTGGCGGTTACTCTCAGCACTGGGGATAAGATGACTGGAGATAGGGCTAACTGGCGTGGGTGTAAGCTGAAAGCAAGATGCAGTCGGTGCGGGCAGCGCGGCGGGGCTTTGCTGGGGAAGATCTCTAAGAGTAGGGTGGGTGGCGTGTGGTGGCTGCAATCCTACGGGGGCAGCAGCGCACAGAGAGCAGTGAGTGGAGAGCTTGACCTAGAGTTGTTGGCACATGCCCCACTCGTAAGAGTGGGGTTAGCCGACATTTAGTATTGGGGCTTTAGCCAAGCACAGCGTACACACATCCTCAGCCTTTGAGGGATCGT
>CASEBB010000161.1 GCA_949286015.1 uncultured Succinivibrionaceae bacterium
TTGGCTGCTCTTTGCTGGGCAGTACAGTGCGTACTTAGTCCTTGAGTACATTTGGCGCGATGGTCATGCCAACTGCCTCTCACATTGGGACGAGATGAGTCCATGGCGTGATCTAAAGGACAAGCTGTACGCTGCCGATGAGCGCGATGCGTGGCATTGGGTGTGGTCTAAGAGCAATCGGCTGTTTTCGCAGATACAAGCAGACAAGCTGCGTCTGCACCCACGTATTGCGATGATGGCGGGACGTGAGCTGAGTATCGAGGACGCACGCTTACTGACAAGCGCAGTGACATCAGTGCCTTTTACCGTGATGGCGCTGAGCAAGGAGACCAAGCTGAATTTGAAGCAGAAGATGGATCTCTTTCGTGACGGGCTGAAGCACCCACAGCTTAAGATCTTCCCTACGAGGAAAGTGCCTGCGGTAAACCCAGCTCCTGATGCCATGCAGTGCTAAGCTGTAGGTAGTGAGTCCTACTGCCGTAAGGCGCTGAGAAACGGCAACCTGTACCAAAAGCAGGCTGCCGTTTTTTGTTTGTGCCGAGCTGCTAAAACACGCTCGCGCACAATAGCCTGTAAGGCTCAGTGCGCTCCGTAGCTGCCCCTTACTCCTTTACCGCCAAAAGTCAGCATATCCTGACATCAGATAGTAGGCACGCCTTTATTTTTCCGATAAATAAGCTGTTTCTGCTTTACGCCTCTAAGCGATATCCACCACACTGAAACTTGAGATGGGGGCACGCTCAGCTTAAAGGATAGCGTCTTACCCTAAAAAAGCACGCTGTGCCATAAAGGCCATTTTGGCAAGCAACCCAGCGTAGAGATATATCCAAAGCGCTCTAATACCAATAGTGTACGTGCACGCGTTATTGTAGCTGCTCACCACGATCCGACCGTGAGGAGGTCTGGGATAGTTTTGGTCAAGCTGATAAACACATGGTTTATGGGAATGCATCAGACTATCTCGAGGTAACACTTGAGCACAAAAGAAACGCCTTATTTATGGGCTTTATAAAATTAGTCTAGACCTCCTCACGGTCGGCACGATAGAGCTGTGTGCTTAATCCCACCTCGGTCAGGTGCGGTGTGCGCCGCTCACAGCCATCAATGAAAAAGGCCGGTGCGCAGACTAAAAACGCTTAGTCGACGCAGCGGCCTTAGGGTAGGCACATTGCGGTGCCGGTAGGGGGCTCCTTAGTGGAGCCTCAGCACAGCACCACAGGTGCTGCTCAGGAACATGTGAGCTCAGTAGTGACGGCTGCAAGCTTGAGTGAGGGTAACCCCCACACCTTGATATGTGCTGTGCAGGCAAGCCTGAGCTTAGCTTAAGCGTGGAGCACGCCTGCTTGCCTTAAATGCTGTCATCTCTTAAGGCTGTTGTTCCTCAGTTTTACTTGCGCTCGGTCTTAGGACGGGCCTTGTTCACCGTCTTGGTCTTAGCCTCGGCCTTCTTTGTTGGGGCCTTCTTCGCGCTGGCCTTGGTGTCAGCCTTGTCTGCTGCAGGAGCTTTTTCGGCTGCTTGCGCCTTAGCAGGGGCCTTGCTCGCCTTAGCCTTTGGTGCAGCCTTAGCAGGGGCCTTAGCCTCGCTCTTGGCGGCCTTGGCAGGTGCAGTGGCTGGCGCTGTCGCCTTTGCAGCCGGTGCTTTTGGTGCCGCAGCTTGTGTCTCTGGAGCCGGAGCTGGGTTTTGCTCAGCTAACTTGTGCTCTAAGTAGTGAATCGAGGCGCCGCCTTGTAACTCCACCGGATCAGTGAGCAAATCCTTATGCAGTGGAATATTGGTGCGGATACCGTCGATTACCATCTCCTCTAAGGCCTCGCGGGCGCGGATAATGGCTAACTCACGGGTATCATCGTGCACAATCAGCTTGCCAATGAGCGAATCGTAGTGTGGTGGTACCGTGTAGTTTTGGTAAATGTGCGAGTCCCAACGCACGCCAGGGCCGCCTGGAATGTGTAAACGCTCAATCCGACCAGGGCATGGGATAAAGGTCTTTGGATCCTCTGCGTTAATACGGCACTCAAAAGCGTGGCCATGCAGCTTGATGTCTTCTTGGTTTAACGACAGTGGCTCGCCAGAGCAAATGGAGATCATCTCACGCACCAGATCGATGCCAGTGATCATCTCCGTGATTGGATGCTCCACCTGAATACGAGTGTTGACCTCGATAAAGAAGAACTGGCCATTCTCGTAGAGGAACTCAAAGGTGCCTGCACCGCGATAGCCGATGTCCACACAGGCCTTAACGCAGGACATGCCAATGGTGTGGCGCTGCTCCTCGGTGATAAATGGTGCTGGGGCCTCTTCTAAGACCTTTTGATTACGACGCTGCATGGAGCAGTCACGCTCGCCTAAGTAGACAGCGTGGCCCTTGCCATCGGAGAGCACCTGAAATTCGATGTGACGTGGGTTCTCGAGGAACTTCTCTAAGTACACCGCCGGATTGTTAAAGAACATGTCGGCTTCGCGGCGGGTTAAGGCGATCGACTCTTCTAAGTCTTCCTCGCGACGCACCACACGCATACCACGGCCACCACCGCCACCTGCGGCCTTAATGATGATAGGGTAGCCTACCTTGCGCGCTAAGCGCTTGTTTTCTTCGATGTCGTTGCCTAAGGCACCATCAGAGCCAGGCACACAAGGCACACCAGCCTTTTGCATCACGCGCTTAGCCGAAACCTTGTCGCCTAAGAGACGAATGGTGTCAGCAGTAGGGCCAATAAAGATAAAACCCGACTTTTCCACCATTTCCGCAAAGTCAGCATTTTCTGACAGGAAGCCATAGCCTGGGTGAATGGCAGAAGCTCCCGTCGCCTCTGCTGCGGAGATGATCGACGGAATGTTTAAGTACGATTCCTTGGCGGCAGCAGGTCCAATGCAGACCGCCTCGTCGGCCAGCTTAACGTGCATCAGATCGCGATCGGCCGTCGAGTGCACGGCAACGGTTTTCAATCCCAGTTGGCGGCAGGCGCGCAGGATGCGCAAGGCAATTTCGCCGCGATTGGCAATGACCACCTTATCAATTTGCATACTCAAATCCTACACTGGTCAGGTTTGTTGCGTTCACCACGGATCGCGCTGCTACGCCCCGTAAAGTAAAACAGTAAAAGCTGAACCATGGGACAGCTTTACCTGTAAGCTAGCTCGCATGGGGCCATGAGGCCATAGAACCATGGGGCTAAGGGCGCTTAGGCTCTACCACCTTGAGAGTCAGCACCATAGCAGGGACTCACTCTCTTTGGGGGCCTTACCGCTTACTTAAGAGGGGCAGACGGTATGTGGCAGTAATAAGAGCAGTACCGGCATTACGCTTAGCGCTGCCGCGCCAAAAACACCGGTTCTCTGAGCACTGGCTGCGCCTTACGTGCTTACTTGCTTGCTTTCTGGAGCATGGCTTTTGTCAGCAGGAGGTGCTTGACAAAAAGCGGCATGCGCTAGAGGTAAGTGGAGCAAAGCAGTAAAGCAGGGCAGTAAGTAGAGCCGTCAGTGAGACCACGCTCTTAAGCAGTGCTCATCCTTACTCTGGGCCTTATCGTTAAGACGCAAGCGCGCCTTTGGGCTAAGAACAGAGTAAGGGGTAGTAACAGGCAACAAACCACAGATATTAGACGGGACATTGTGGTGAGGTCATGTCCCGCACACCGGCACCGGCAAAATAAGTTATGACCACCAGTGAGCTCACACCTAGCTAGCACCTGAGAGCATCTCTGAGCATCGAGTCTTAGCTGTAAGCTAAGAGCACGGCAGGGGCGGGCGCTGTAATAGCGGAGCGTAAAGAGTAAGTAGGGCGGGCCTTTTGGTGCCTACCACCACGCAAACGCGGTGTGGATACCACACCAAGCGGGTACACCACAGGGCTTGCGGCGCCAGCAATCAGTGGGCTTACGCTTACTCTTACTTTTGCTTTTACCTGCACATGGCGCTAAGACCACCCACCTCACGTCAACTCTGCCGAGCTCTCGTGCGGTGCTTAGCACTGTACTGTACTTTACTGGGGTCAGGTCGTAGCTATCATCATGAGAGTGGCTACGCGCTAGAGGGTGGTATACACGCGGTATACGCTGTAAGCGGGGCTTCTCTAAACCTAAGACCAGTAAGGCATAGGCCTCAAAAGAGCGCCGCTTAGTGGGGACTAGTGCTTGGCGTTGTGCGGACTTAAAAGCCGCGCAAGCTTGAGCTTTTCCCCCTTAGGGTGTCGGTGTCCTAATCTGTTTGGCGCCGTAGTGCTTTACCCCGCCTCCGCTTTGGGACATAAGGCAAGGCATACTTACTACGGCTTGTGGGCAACGAAATTACTCAAACTCGAAAATTGGCTGATCAAACTCCACCGTGGAGCCGTTCTCAACCAGAATCTTCTTAATGGTGCCCGAGCGATCAGATGGGATCTGATTGATCATCTTCATCGCCTCAACGATGCACAGGGTATCACCCTCCTTGACCGTTTGTCCGACCTCGACAAATGGAGCGCTGGTTGGGCTTGCAGCGCGATAGAAGGTACCGACCATGGTAGAGCGCATGATCTTGGAGTCATCGACTGGGGCATCGGCAGCAGGGGCAGGAGCGGCAGCAGCAGGAGCAGGGGCGGCGGCTGGAGCTGCGATTGCAGGAGCGGCGGCGACTGGTGCTGCTGGGGCTGGGGCGGCCACAATAGTCTGCACAGATGGCGCAGCTACCGTGGACTGACGTGAAATACGCAGTTCTTCCTCACCCTGCTTCAAATTGATTTCGGCGATATCGGAATCCGACACGAGGGCAATCAATTTGGCGATTTTGTTGATGTCAATTTGCATAGAAATTTTCCAGAACAAACGCGATCCAAGCTGCACCGCCTCCTTGGTGTGAGGAGCTCACGACTTGAGGAGGCGGTGGTGGGGTGGGCCAAACTCAAGGCTTAGCCAGAGTGCACACGTTACTCACACTAAGCTCTAGGGACGAGCTTAGGTGCACTGTTTCCAGAAACACGGTGGCGCGTCTTACCACGTCTTAGCACCACGCAGAGCAAGCATGGCCGCCTTGTACGGGATAACACAGCGTCGTGGCACCTAAAAACAGGACAGAGCTTAGAGCCTCAGGCTTTCCTAAGGCTGACGCTTTATCCTTACCTTTAAAGAGGTGCTACTAAGGCCAAGCAGCCTCAACAGCTGCTTTAGCCTTACCGCTGATAGGGCTTTACCCCTATCGCTGGAAAACACCTCAAAGGAGCTCGGGAAGTGGGGGAGCCTCTTTTGAGGTTAAGACCACGGCAGTTTGTGGTGTGACTTAGCTGCACTAACGCCTTTAGCCTTAGCACCACAATCACCATGCAGTGCGGGCAGCAGGCAGTAGCTACTACCAACCACAGCGTCGGAGCTGAGAGACAGCTGCTGAAAGCTGTCGCTAACGCGCGGGAGAGAGGCTGGTAGTAAGTGCTGCTAAGCTTTAGAGAGTGGTAGAGAGTGCTTGGGGAGTAGGGGAGTACAGAACACACGTAAAAGTGCTGGCCTTAGGCTTACACAAAGGAGCCTCAGAACAAACACTGTTACGGGTGTGGCCGCAAACTGCCCTGCTTGGGTCTTAGAGGTATTCTGTGCCGGATATGCATGCTACAAGCGGTGCTGCTGCATATCGAGCCTACAAAAGCAGCCCGCTGTCACGGCTGTAAGCTTGCGCTTACGCCAGCCAACAGGGCGCTATTCGTGGTCAGTGCATCGCTAGAGGGGCTTCTCTCAGCGCGCTGGCCTTAAAAGTAGTGAGCACTGAGTAAGCACGAGGCTTACGTACAGGTTCACTTCAGAGCCAAACTGACCGACAAATCCTAACGAATCTTGCTGTTTACGCTGCGCTCACGGCACTGGGGGCTGACACTTTTTGGTGTAGCAGTGCGGGCGCAGTAGGTAGCATCAGAGCGTAAAGCGCTACGCTACGATAGATAATACTGATCGTAAGCAGGCTGCGCTTGAGGGCGCTGCCTGTGTGAGCAGAGCTCTTAGTGCTCTGCTTTGGCCTTAAGGTAACGGGCAGCCTTGTCTAAAGCGTAGGTGTAGCCATCTACACCAAAGCCGACAATGACGCCTAAGGCCTTAGCTGATAAAAACGAGTGGTGGCGAAACTCCTCACGCGCGTGCACATTGGAAATGTGGATCTCGATAAATGGAATCGAGACCGCGCTTAAGGCATCTAAAATGGCCACCGACGTGTGCGTGTAAGCTCCCGCATTGATCAGGATAAAATCCGTGTTGCCATAAGCTTGCTGGATCTTATCGACAATGGCGCCTTCACTGTTGGACTGGAAGCACTCGACGCTAACGCCTAAGTCGTGACTTTGCGCGGTGAGGTTAGCCTCAATAGACGCGAGGTTGTCGTGACCGTAGACATTAGGCTCACGAATGCCTAAGAAGTTGAGATTGGGGCCATTGATGACCAGCACTTTTGGAGTATTCAAGCGAGTTCTCCACGTCGTAACCAAAGTGGCGTCAATTGTAACAACAAAAGCCACTGATGGTGAAACTTTGTGCAGTTTTTGCGATTTTTAGCGTGATTTTGGGCCGTTTTTCTCTGTTTTTGCGTGATTTTGCGTGTTTTTGCGCAAAATTTCGTAAAACTGCAGCCCGCTGTTGTCGGGAGTGGAGGCAGAGTAGTTTTGCGCGTGCTTGGAGCTGATTTTGGAGCGATAGCAGCGTATTTTGAGCTCGGCTCAAAGTTTGGTGGAGATGGCAGCTTATGACCTCAAGTCGCTACGTCAAGCGCAGTAAGGTCAGACTCATTCTCATAAGACTGGCCAGTGTGAAAAAAGTGCGGTCAGAGGCGGGGACAACGTGCTGTTGTTGTGAGGAAGTTCGCACAAATAGCAAATGCTGACGAAAAAAGGGCAAAATGGCCGCTCAGGGGCTTGTATTTTTGGCGTGTGGTGATCACTTGCGGAGAGAGCGTGAGGTGTTAGCCACAATCAGCGCTGGCTGTACGGGAGTAAAGCTCGGCAGTAACGGCTGTAGCGACGCAGTTGGTAAGCGCCATAGGGGTAGGGTAAGGAGTGGTCTGAATCATTCCCGCGAACCTAAAGTAGGCTGGCACACCTCGAAGAGCCCTCACTGCATCAATCAGCATGGTATTAAGACACTCACAGCCAGCTTGCAAGCGGGATAGCAGCCACTTGCAGCCTCAGCACTAAGAGTACCTTGATGCTATTGGTGGTTGATGTTTGCGGGTATGGGGCTGCATCAAGGGTATTAAACCCACCTCAAAGGCCGATTTTAAGCCAATACAAAGGGGGAGATACCATGAAGGCACAAGGTGAAAAGTGTTCTCCTGAAGACAGCAGCTGATGTCTGGGGAGTTTAGGCTGACTTTTCCTAAACCGCTAAGATAGGGCTGTTACCTCAAAGTTGATCTGCTTACGATTACCCCTCAAGGGTAAGGCGATAGCCTTAGAGCTGAGCGTGCCCCCAGCGCAATCTTTAGTGTGGTGGCTATCGTTTAGAGGTGTAAAGCAGAAACATCTTATTTATCAGGAAAAATCAATGCGTGCCAACTGTCCAATGTCAGATCACTACCACCACCACCACCACCACTACCACTAACAGCAGCACCATCACTACACCACACCCCTTAGAGATAAGGTTATCGCTACCAAAGTTTTGTTGCTGCTCTTAGGTTCTTGGGTAAGATCCTTACCGTCTCTCTGCTGTCACACATTGCCCCAAAAACGCCCAGCAACTTTGCACCGCTGTAAGTACCTGCCCCAGCATGAGTGTGCCTGCTAATATCTCTAGCAAAACCCGATAAATATGCACCCTCATCCCGCCTCTTGTGCTAGAATTGTGCGTCACGTCACTCTTGGACGCTCTTACCTCTGTAAGCACGCGCATAACGACGTGCAGATGCATTTGTGGTCAGGTTGGAGTGCACCTTTGGCGCACTTGGTCTGAGCTGTCGCCTTATTCACTAGGAACACGCTGTTTTTACCATGGGGTACCATGGGACAAATGGCTTCTTTGCTTATGATGATCAACAACTCTAAGTCTATCGCCCAGTACGATCCAGAGCTCTATGCCGCTATGGCTGCTGAAAATCAGCGCCAAGAGGATCACATCGAGCTGATCGCTTCGGAAAACTACGCTAGCCGCTGCGTGATGGAGGCTCAGGGCTCGCAACTGACCAACAAATACGCTGAGGGTTACCCAGGCAAGCGCTACTACGGCGGTTGCGAGTTTGTCGATCAGGTCGAGCGCTTAGCTATTGAGCGTGCTTGCAAGCTCTTCCACTGCGATTACGCTAACGTCCAGCCACACGCTGGCTCGCAAGCTAACTGCGCTGCGTACATGGCCTTATGCAACCCAGGCGACACCATCTTAGGTCTGTCCTTAGCTGCCGGTGGTCACTTAACCCACGGGGCTAGCGTTAACTTCTCCGGTAAGGTCTATCACTCGGTTCAGTACACCGTAGATGAGTCCGGTGAGCTCGATTACGAGGCTATCCGCGCTCAGGCCTTAGAGGTGAAGCCAAAGGTGGTCGTGGCTGGCTTCTCTGCTTACTCCGGCATCGTTGACTGGAAGAAGATGCGTGAGATCGCCGATGAGGTTGGTGCTTACTTAATGGTCGATATGGCTCACGTGGCGGGCTTAATTGCCGCTGGCGTCTACCCAAGCCCAATTGACTATGCTCACGTTGTGACCTCTACCACCCACAAGTCCTTAGGCGGCCCACGTTCTGGCTTTATCCTCTCCAACTGCCACGATGAGGCCTTATACAAGAAGTTAAACTCTGCTATCTTCCCAGGCTCGCAGGGCGGCCCATTAATGCACGTGATCGCCGCTAAGGCTATCGTCTTTAAGGAGGCGATGGAGCCATGGTTTGTGGAGTACCAAAAGCAGGTCGTGGCTAATGCCAAGGCCATGTGCGAAGTGGTGATGAACCGTGGTTATAAGGTGGTCTCCGGTGGCACCCACAACCACCTGTTCTTAATGGACTTTATCGGTCGTGAGATGACTGGTAAGGACGCTGAGACTGCTTTAGGCAAGGCCAACATCACCGTCAATAAGAACGCTGTTCCTGGCGACCCACGCAGCCCATTTATTACCTCTGGTCTGCGCTTAGGTACCCCAGCTTGCACCCGTCGTGGCTTTAAGGAGGCCGAGGTGCGTGAGCTGGCCAACATCATTTGCGACGTCTTAGACAACTACCAAGACGAGAGCGTGATTGAGGCGGCTAAGGCTAAGGTGCTGGCTTTATGCGCTAAGTTCCCAGTCTACAAGGACTAAGAGCTAAGCTCCTTGTAAATCGCGCTTAAAAAGCAAAGACGCCGCTAAAGGCGGGGCTTGCTGCGTCTTAGGGCGACAGTACTAAGAAGCAAGCCCAGAAAAAGAGCTGTGTACTGTGGTGTAAGGCCAGAGGATACAGCTCTTTTTTTATGGCTGCGCTGCTGGTGCGCGGCGCTTTTCAACTGTAGTTCCCGCTTTTTATTTTCTGTCCATGAGAACTCACCATAGGCCTTTGTTGGTAAACCGCATGTATATCAACAAACAGCTAAGCTACTCTTGGCCAAGTCTCTTTATGGGCAGATAAAAGTTAAATTCTGCCCATGCATTAAGGATGGTTTTGCCAACCCTGATAAAACAGGGGTTTTTACCTGCTGTGAGGTATGGGCAGAATATTCCACAGTGAAGCTTGAAATGGGGGCCCGCTCAGCTTAAAGGCTAGCGCTTACCCTTGAGTGGTGTAGGAGAGCCTCTTTGGAACGACTTACTTAATAGATGATGGGATTTATGGCAATCAAGCTTGCCTCACCTCAAGGTAGGATCAAGCTCACCTGCATCCTTTATCTCGAGGTGTAGGTTGTTGTCTGCACTCTCCACTAAATCCGTCAGTTATTAGATCACTCATTCCTTTGAGGCAAAAGCCGTATCTTCGCGGTTTGGGAATAATAAGCCGCAACGCCTTGACGTTAGCATGAGCAGTAGCACGGCTCTTTGCCCTAACGCTAAGCGCTAATGAAGAGTACAGAAAGTTCCACCATACCTTCGCAGGGCTCCATGTGAAGGAAGTGGTGGCTACTTCCAGAGCTGAAACAAATCGTGCATACTAG
>CASEBB010000162.1 GCA_949286015.1 uncultured Succinivibrionaceae bacterium
CCCCCGTACCACCTATATCCCAAGTGCCAAACAACGGTCTCAACCCCTACGTTTGCTCACCATGCTGCTAATGCCTCAGCACCAAAAAAATCGCAAGGATCAAAAATTTCTGCAAAAATCGCCCAACCTGCCTCACTTTCCCGTACAATATTCTCTTTACCTGACGACAAATTTTGTCACCTACAGGCTCATCCTTGTTACCAGTAACGATTGCGCTGATCGTTCTGGAAAAGCGCGCTTTAGGCTTCGCGCCAGCTTAGCTCTGATGCTTGCTGCAAAAGCCTGCTGTGTTTATCTCTGCCTCAGACTACGTCCGTTGTAGTCCGCATATAGGCCACTTTCCACCACTGACCTCTAGAGGTCGCCTCTACGGAGCTCTCTGCGCTCATGGCGATCTGTGCTTGCTTAGCGCCTGCTGTCGCTAAGCTGCCGCGCATGCTGAGTCTAGTGAAGAATTCGGAAATTAACGAGGAACCAGTACCCTCAAAACAAGGGCGACAGACATTCATCACGCCTGTCCAATGCTCCTAATTGATACCTTCATGCGCCTGCATGGCTATGGATGGGGTTCCTCGTTAATTTCCGAATTTACCACTAGTCTAGGCTAGTCTAGCCTGCTCTTACGACCATTTCATTCACTGTCGCCTGTCCTCTCTGAGGCACGACTGTCTTTGGATCATACATGCTGCGATTCCTTTTCCTGTGGTGGTCGACTTGGCAAAACCGCAAGCAGTCAGCGGTGACTGCTGCTACGGCTCTTGCCACAGACTCCGCTCCACACCATCGCCGCCGCGCTCGTATTCAAGCCCAAGCCTCACAAGCTAAGGCCGATCCAAACACTGCTACCTCCGCTCTTAGTTCCTCCCCAAAAGACAACACCACACCAGCCTCAGCACCAGCGCCACAAAATACAGCACCAGCATCAGCGTCCGCAACGACGCCAGCGACGCGCGCTGCATCCAGCTTTTTCCTGCACGCCCCAACGCTCAGTGACCTCTCTTGTGAGAGCGCTGCTCCTGCACACGCGGCACAGCAGCACTTTAGGCCACTTGTGGATGCTAACGGGGTAATTCACCTCTGTGCAGCCTACTCAAGCGACTACGCCCACGACTTTAAGCCACAACCGCGCATCGAGGTCTTTACGCGCACCGCTTACTTGCGTGGAGAGACGCACCTGAGCAATGCCGATCTCTGCCATGAGCGCCAGTTGCGGCAGCTTGCTCAAGATGAGCGCCACTACAGCAAATTAACTCACCAACATATCCTCTTTAGCTCGCGGTCTGCCCTTGAGCGGCAGAAACTGCAAGAGCTGCAGGTAACCTCACCTCTGCCTACCCCTGACAGTGCGCAACATCAGTCCTTACAGGGCATATTGCTTGCAAGCCGTCTTTTACGCCTTTTTCGGGCGCGTACCATACCAGCTGTTGCTAACTCCGATGTAATGAATCGTTCTGCACAGGTTTTCACTGCCACTACAAGTGACACTAACAGCAACCAGCATGCTGTCAGTGAGCTTACTTTAGGCTCCGAGAAGAGTGTCTCTTCTCTGGACTCTTGGCACATGTCTAGAGAAAATCTGTTATCACCAGAGCAAAGCGCTGCTGCTGCTGTCACCGCCCTGAGCACGGCACCAGAAACCATCGCTGTCGCCTTGCCTACTGACAGCGATAATGCATCCTTGGGCGCGGCTAGTAAAACTAATACTCAGGCAGCACCGACTGCGTTCTCTTATACCGATCATGATGCTGCAACCTTAGTAACGGCCTTTCACTTACAGCATCGCCCCCTGCACACAGCTGCGCAAACGGCACCTGCAACATCCGCTGGCTCGTCCTCTTTTGGCTCTTCTTCTTCTTCTTCTTCTTCTTCCTCAGGATTCAAAGAGACTGCAACATCTGTCTCTGCCCCTGACTCTGCTTCCTCTCAGCACCTGAAGCTTGGTGTGCTTGCGCAGCTCCTGCCACGCGTAAAGCAGCAGCTGCGCTTGTTTGCACATCACAGCCACGTGCACTTTGAGAATTGGGGCCACATCTGGCACCACATCTTTAGCCTCGGTGCCAGCGTTTTCTTATTGACGACGGGCTTACAGCTTGGTGCTTCTGAGGCTCAAGCCAGTAACCTCTCCCTCTCCACTGTCCCTAACTTTAACTACGAGCACGAGCTCTTAAAGCAGCACCAATTGTTGGTCGAGCGCTACACCAACAATTACGAGAACATGCAGCTGGTGAAGCAGCCAGCCAATAAAACGGAAAAGTGCCTACTCTCCTCGGAGATGATGGACGGCATCTTAACCGACAACTCCTTTATCTTCTGGGAAGGCTTCTGCGAAAACGGCTTAGCCGAGGGCTTTGGTCGCGTCTATGTGATCACCAACGGTCGTAAAGTCTTTGAGATGCTCACCAACATCCACTCCACTGAGCCGCAATTTACGACCACCTACTACACCAAGAACACCGCCATCGATGCGCAGACCATCTCCTTTTACGGCAAGTCCACGCGCTATCATTCCAGCGGCATCACCATTACCGAGCGTAAGGTCGATAACGACCTCATCGTTGCCTTACAGAGCATCGATAAGGTCAACTTCATCACCTACCAAAAAGAGACCTCCCGTAACTACCCTTACGTGCTCAACATTGAGGACTTTGGTAACCACACGCACTACATCTACGACCTCAATAACTCCCCCTACCGCAGCCTCTCGATGGCCTATAAGCTGGTCGATAACTCTCGTAACCGCACCTTAGGTTACAGCTTCACCGGCAAGCGCTCTGGCCTCATTAGTGGCCACTTTACCAACAACACTGGTAACAGCTCCGCCATCAACATCCCGCTTGAGGAGCTGCAACACGTGGTCAACATTAACGAGGCGGTAGAGGTCAACATCGAAAACACCATTAAGAACGTGATCGAGGCCTTAGTGGTGGTAGATGCCTACCTCAATGTGATCTGCGTGGATTCCTACCAAAATCCAGTCTGCACCAAGATGAAGTGCAAGCAGATTTGCAATCTGCAGCAGAACATTACCCCTGACCATCCTTACATCAAAGAGCTGTTACTGCGCCTTGCTGACCACCACAACGCACGCCCAGTAAAGAACTTCTTAGATGTGGCCATTGCCAATCTGGAGCGTCAAGAGCAACAGCAGCTGCAGCCAATGATCGCCGATTCGATCAACATTAACGTCAATGGTGTACCGCAGGATCCAACCACTGCAGGGCAGGCTACCGCTCCTGTGCAAAGCACCATTACGCCACTGAGCAACAACCCTGCTCAAGAGGGCATGTTCTACCAAGGCGATGTGGGCAATGCCTATACGCCAGAGAGCATTATGGCTGATCGCGCCCCACAGCCACAGGAAGCAAACAACAAAGCACCTACTGATGTAAATGCTGGTAACACTGCCCCTAACCAGCAAAATCCAATGGCACATCAGAGCGATATGGATTTTGACCTGATGCCAATTCCGCTGCGCACTGATACCTCGCCAATGCCATTGACGATGCCAGAGGGCAATAACCTTAATGATCACCGCAATCTGATTACGGCAGAGCTTGCTGGTCAGCCGGTACCAGCACTGCGGCAGGATCAGCAGATGCAACAGCAGCAACGGCAGTTACAGCAGCGCTTAGAGCAGGCGCAGCAAGCGGCCAGCAGCACTCTTCCGCAGTATCAGGCTCGTGAGAGCGCTATTTTGCACAACCAATTGCAAAACAGCGGTACCCAGAATAACCCAAGCAAACAGAGTGCTGTGGGCTCGCTGCAAAATGAGCTGTCGAACTCTGAGTTTGAGGCGCAACCAATGGTGAGCTCCGAAAATCCACTCACGAGCGAGGAGCGGATGCTGCGTAGCGACATTATGGAGCGCTATCGCGTGCAAAACTCGCCTAGCGAGCAAATGTCCTTGCCACAGCCAAATGGCAACTTTATCGACCAGAATGTTGGCAACAACAGCAGCAACACAGGCACGACTGGGACTACCACTACGCCTTAGCACCTCCTTACCAAAGAGTGCTCAAGGTGACTCTCAGGCGTCTGCGACAGCTCCTTGTTAGCTGCTGCTGCAAAGACCAGCTCCAACCAGAGGTAACACCTGAGGCGTGCGCACCAACTTTTAGTAGCGTCCGTCTTAAGCCTCCTCTTGGTTGCAGACGCTATCCCAGCACCTCCGCCTTCTCTCCCGCAACCAGTGCTCCTACCGCAAGGCTTAGACTCTTGTGGTTATGGGGCTATGCTCATGGTCTCCACGGCGCTAAAAGCAGCGCTGCCGCCCCTTTAATCGCAAGCTCAAGGAGCACTGCGGTCACCTTGCTCGCTCTCGGATGTGTTTCCTCACCTGATCCTCCCGCTTCCACTACCACAAGTATTACCACCTCTAAAGCTCACCTCCAGCGCTTTGTCCCTGACATGCGCCGTCACAGGGAAATCATGGCATCCACACGCAAAATAGGCTAAAGTATGCTGCTAAACAGCATTGCGCTGTGTGGAGACAAAACAAAGCACCTCCGCTTTGCCCACCCTCCGCGCCCCTTTTTCGAGGTTTATTGATCACATGGATTTCGTCAGTAAAGTCGTCGTGCCTGCAGGTGAGGCCATTACCTTAGACGCCGCCTGTAAGTTACAGGTGCCTAACAACCCTATCATCCCTTTCATTCGCGGTGATGGTATCGGTGTCGATATCACCCCTGTTATGCACAAGGTCGTCGACGCTGCTGTAGAAAAAGCCTACTCTGGCGCTAAGAAAATCTCGTGGATGGAAATCTACGCCGGTGGTAGATCGTGCGAAGTCTACGGCGAAAATGTCTACCTCCCTGATGAGACCATGGAGCTCATTAAGAAGTACCACGTCGCTATTAAGGGCCCTTTAACCACCCCAGTCGGTGGTGGTATCCGCTCCTTAAACGTGGCTATGCGCCAAGGCTTAGACCTCTATATCTGCCTGCGTCCTGTGCGCTACTTTAAGGGCACCCCAAGCCCAGTAAAGCACCCAGAGCTCACTGATTCCATTATCTTCCGTGAGAACGCTGAGGATATCTACGCTGGTATCGAGTGGGAAGCTGACAGCCCTGAGGCGCAAAAGGTTATCTCCTTCCTGCAAAACGACATGGGGGTGAAGAAGCTGCGCTTTACTGAGCACTGCGGTATTGGCGTCAAGCCAATGAGTAAGCCAGGCACCGAGCGCCTCATTCGTGCTGCTATCAACTACGCCATTGATCACGACCGCAAGTCGGTGACCATTGTCCACAAGGGCAATATCATGAAGTTCACCGAGGGCGCCTTTAAGAAGTGGGGTTACGAGCTGGCGCAAAAGGAATTCGGTGCTACCACCGATGATAAGGGCGTGGTCTCCTTTAAGAATCCAAACACCGGCCGCACCATCGTTATTAAGGACGTCATTGCCGACGCCTTCTTACAAAATATCCTGCTCTACCCACAGGATTACGATGTCGTCGCTGCCATGAACTTAAACGGTGACTACATCTCTGACGCCTTAGCCGCTATAGTCGGTGGTATTGGTATCGCTCCAGGTGCCAACATTGGTACCGAGGCTGCGATCTTTGAGGCTACCCACGGTACCGCCCCAACCATCGCTGGTAAAGGTATCGCCAACCCAGGTTCGATCATCCTCTCTGCTGAGCTGATGCTGCGCCACTTAGGCTGGAACGAGGCTGCTGACCTCATCATTAAGGGTATGGAAGGCGCCATTAGCGCAGGCCAAGTCACCTCTGACTTTGCCCAGCAAATGGAGGGTGCTACCGCCATCAGCTCTGCTGCGTTTGGTGATGCCATTGTGGCCCACATGTAGACTCTTGCACCTTACGGCATAACACAAGCTGTTGTGAGTATCCCAAAAAGCAAATCTCAAAGTAGGTAACTGCCTACAATCAGGTGTTTTACCCTGAGAGTAGGTGTTTGCTAAGGCACTACTCTCGAGATAAGGCGCCATCAGGCGCTTTTAGGTTACCTACAGTTGCCTCACAGCAGTGTTGCCTTACAGCAGCTAACTGTCCCTGACTCCAGTGTGGACACACAGCGGCCGCCGCGCAAGCTTATCCTCAAAGCTTAAGGTGCGGCCTTGCTGACAAAAGAGGTGCTGACGCTCAGGCTCTTTGAGAGATATGGCTCTTACGCCTGTTGGTCTCAAGGAGAACACGTGCCAGCGCCTCTTTGCGTCGAGGCGGCGCTCTCGCCACTCCTACCATACCTGCAAACCTAAGAGTGGACAGCGCAACTCCAAGCGGCATAACCGCACCCTCAAGGTGATTAAAATGCGCAACACCAGCTGGTAAGCTCTTGAGCTTCACTTGCAGCACTAATCTCCACGGACATTGACGCACCATAAAGCCCTATTTGGCTTAAGTTCGCAATCATGCCCTCCTCCCTGCCTCCCCGCCTTTTTACGCTACGCCCGCGCCTCTCTTCCCCCAGCCCTGCTCTATAAAAACTCGCGCCAATCTGATAAAATCGGGATTCCCTTTAGGGTCTTACCCTGCACTCTCGCTTTTCCCTCTCTTTTTACAGAGACTTGCTCTTTAGGTGTTCTCATGTCCGAGCGCTTTAAGCCATTCCTCACCGTTGCCCTCATCATCGAACACGAGGGTAAATTCCTCATGGTCGAAGAGTTCCAAGAAACCGGTGAACTCTGCTTTGGTACCATCGCCGGTCACGTCGAAGCCAAAGAGTCTATCCTCGAAGCTGCAGTGCGCGAAGGCCGTGAAGAATGCGGCTGCGACGTCGTCTTAGACCACCTCGTCGGCATCTACGATTACGTCAAGGACTACGAGACCATTATCCGCTTCACCTTTAAGGCTCACTTAAAGGATGAGGACATCAGCAAGATCAAAATCGCCGATCCTGATGGCGATATCGTCGGCATCAAGTGGTACACCCGCGACGAAATCTACGCCCAGAAAAAGATGTGGCGCACCCGCTTAATCGGCTATAACTTCGACGACTACTTCAAGGGGCAGGCTATTCCTCTGAGCGTCATTACTGAGGTTTGTGGCTAATGAGCAACAACGCTGCACCGGTATTACCTCCTGATTACAAGTTTGCCTCCGATATCCCTTACGCGGAGCTCAAAGGCAAAAAGGTCGTTGTCGGCCTGTCAGGCGGTGTCGACTCCTCAGTCTCCGCTGCCCTCTTAAAAGAGGCAGGCATGGAAGTGACCGCCCTCTTTATGAAAAATTGGGAAGAGGACGATACCGATACCGTCTGCGCAGCCGCCGCTGACCGCGAGGATGCAGCTCAGGTCTGCGCTAAGCTCGGCATTGAGCTTAAGACCATTAACTTTGCCGCCGAGTATTGGGATCGCGTCTTTGAAAACTTCTTAAGTGAGTACCGCGCTGGACGCACCCCTAACCCTGATATCCTCTGCAATAAGGAAATCAAGTTTAAGGCCTTTCTGGACTACGCCTTAGAGGACTTAAACGCCGATTTCATTGCCACCGGCCACTACTGCTTACGCTCCTTTGATGGTGGCATTAACGCTCCTGCCCACCTCCTGCGAGGCCTTGATCCGAACAAAGACCAAAGCTACTTCCTGCATGCCATTGGGCCACATAAGCTCCATAAGGTGCTCTTTCCTGTAGGCCACCTCTTAAAGCCACAGGTACGCGCCTTAGCCGCCGAACGTGATCTGATTACCGCTGGGAAAAAGGACAGCACCGGTATCTGCTTTATCGGTGAAAAGCGCTTTAACCAATTCCTCAAGCAGTACCTGCCAGATGCCGCGACGCCTGGCCCTATTGTCTCCACTGACGGTAAGGTCGTAGGTGAGCATCCTGGGCTTATGTACTGCACCATTGGCCAGAGAAAGGGCCTGCACATCGGTGGCAGTAAAGAAGGCACCGGTGAGGCGTGGTATGTGGTCGATAAAGACCTCAAAAACAACGCCCTCATTGTGGCGCAAGGCCACAACCATCCCGCCCTTTTCTCCCGTGGCTTATACGCCAGTCAAGAAACGTGGATTATTGCCCCACCTGAGCTGCCGCTTAAGTGCACGTGTAAGATACGTTACCGTCAACCTGATGTACAATGTGAAGTGCACAAGGTTCAAGCCCAATTGGCCGGAGATACGGCTCCACGTGAGGTGTTACAAGTTAACTTTACGGAGCCAGTAAGTGCGGTGGCACCAGGGCAATCCGTGGTGTTTTATAGTGGCTCTGACTGCTTAGGCGGCGCCATTATTGAGGCCCCAATTAAGTAGTGATGGAGTTTAAAAGTATTTACCACCAAGCGGCGCTTGATGCCATCAAGATAAACCGCTAATACAAGCCATCCAATAGTGATCTTCAAAGTAGATCGCTGATCGGTGGTAGTTCGGTAAATACTTTTGAACTTCATCAGTAGTAACGCTACTTACCCACACGCGCAGGGGCACAATCTTAAGAGCAGCACCCGCCCCAGCGTACTAAGGCTGCGTACAATCCCTAAATAAGCGCTGCCACAGCTTTGCTTTACTACCTCAAAGGCAGACCTAAGCTCCCCAAAATCGGAGAAACGCTCCACAAGATAGCGTGCCTGCTAAAGCAGGGAAGAGCTTTTGTCTGGACTCCTGTACGCTGCCATCACTTTAACTAACAGCCGCGAAATTCCCTATGCGTAAGCGTAGGGATGAAAGCGGCTAACGTGGGAGTTACATCGGCCTTTGTTGGCTCCTAATGTACTTT
>CASEBB010000163.1 GCA_949286015.1 uncultured Succinivibrionaceae bacterium
GGCAACACGCAGGCTGTAATACTGTCTGCTCTAAGGTGCCCTCAATGTACTTGGCAGCCGTGGCTATCAGCTTGAAGGCTATTAAGACATCTGTGGCCTAAAGATCCGTGGTGGAATCTTGCTTCAACGCATGTTTTGCCAAATGGCTGGCTGTATAAGCCACATCTTGCTAGGATCCGTTCAGCTCCGACTATATTGACGCAGTGGTATCATATCACAACCCTAAGCTTAGTCATGGCTCCATACCCTGACCTTATGAGGAGATGTACGCACCTCGCCTCGTGGTGCTTAACCCTAACATATGCCAGTCCCCATAGGGATGGTCACCTGAAACTCCGAGTCAAAGTGATGATACCTGCTGACCACTACCACTACCTTATAAGTCCTACCCAAGTAGGTGACCAAGCACGTACTCAACTCAAGGTACCACCCTACTACGACCCAGGGTTCAGCTCATATGGCACCTTAGTTACCCAAGGCTTCCTTAGGACAAATAGGCCGGATGAATCGCAGCAGCAACCTGCTCTTCCCTCGGTGCCTATGACGAGTACCCCCGCCAAGTGCATAGGGCAATGAGGATCGTGCTTCAATAATAGGGTACCACCTTACCCTATATGGTACCTACCACCTGCCCCAGAGGACAAAGTGCTGACCGTGGTGTGGAAACAACATACCCCACCCTGTGCCCAGAGCCATAGGGTACCTTAAGTATGAGAAGCCTCACTATGGCGTCTGCAGACAGAACACCATCTTACCTCCACTTAGTGCTTATGGGGGGTATCATGCCAAGCTACCTTTGTAGTGAAGAACGTACCCCGTCTTAAGGAGCCTCCTCACCCTATAGGGTACTGGAACCATGTACATCATGATGTGGTGTAACCTTACCGTACCCACCATTCTTAGGTATGGATTCGTACACTTGCTGATTGATGGGCATAACCCTATGCCCTTTATGATGCCCCCACCACAATGATGCCCAAGTACGTACTCACCTTAAGGCAAGTGTCTCTTCCACCCAATATGCTCAAGACTACCTAAGACCAGAACCATAGAATCTCACTGTGCATGATGATGCTCTTATAGCACCGTTTTGACGTTTGTTTTAGGACTTACTGCCAACAGCACGATTTCAAGCGCCAAAACGGCGATTGGCTTGTTTATGCGGTTTTAACACGTGGTAATAGTTACTGGTAGACAATAGCAATAGGGTTATCTCAGCAGCAAAGCGCTTATTTATGGTGTTTTCTTCAGCAGATACCAGATGAAGCAGACTAAGGCTTTCAGGTACTTTGGGGAGTACAGGATATGCTCCGCTGGATCCCTTAAAGCAAGACTACATGCCACGGCATGCTTGACTAGGCGCTTCCTCGATAACCCAGTTGCCCCTAATCATGGTGGTGATTCAGGGATGATGCTTCCCCTGCCACAAGATGTACTACAGCCACATGGTAGATCGAGTTGCTGACGTGCCGCCACTTCACGGTACCTTAAAGTACATCGATGCTAATGGAGCCTAACCTTAGGCTACCTACCATACATTGCCACTACACGGTGCCGGTTCGAGACTACGTCCCAGCCACCCTGTTATATCCCCAAGTCACGTGCCACCATACCATTCGCACCTACGATACACCTACCACCTTATATTGAGCGCTATATCCTCTGAACAGACACCCGATGAAGTCAAACTCAGCACGTACCCAGCGATAGCGTCTCCGCATAGGAGCACACTACCAGCTCCCACCCCTGATCTGATCACAGATCTAGAGTATATTAACAATATCGATAGACTAAAACTACTAACTACAAGGCCGGTAAAATCAGGATTTTGCAGACAAAAGTAATCTACTGCTAACTACATCGCGTGCCTATAACACACTCGGTCGTCACCCCCTGTACTCACCTAACCACGCCACCCTAGAGCCGCATTCTGTAAGGTGATAAAATAAGTCTGTATATTAACAATATTGATAGCATAAACATACTCTTTGGCCATTGCGGCTGTGCTGGCAAGGGCAAACTACAAACAGTGGCGAATACGCGCTAAGGCAGCTCTTTTGGGGCTAAAACCGCAAAGCCCTTAAACGATCACCTTGGCGATGCTCTTAAGCGTGGCTGAGCTTGCTGAAGCATGCCACATAGCCTAATGCCAGTGGCCTGCTAATGACCACCGATGTGGTGTCCATAGCAGCGCCCGCCCCTGTAATCTGTGCTGTTAGCGCCTATAGCGCATCATATGGCTCTCTACAGGTGCCCTACTCTGCCACGCTATGATCCGTCGTAAGACGTCTCCACATATCGCCCTATCCTATCCTATGGGGTGCCTCTCTAATACATACCTTTTGGAGCTCCATGGCAACGCTCTGAAAGCATGCCTCCGACTTTAAGGGGAAGGGATAAAAGCCGCTTACGGTGCGCACTGGTAAAGCTCCTATGCTCCCTTGAGGGAGCTATCTGTGCCATACCTCATAAGCTTCTGCCTTTATGCTCAGCCTATAGGTGGAGCCAGTCTCTGTGGTAGTTTCTTCTCTTTGGAGAGTAGCTCATAACCTTGAGGCAGTAAGCAGTAAGAGGGCAAGGGGCGGGCGCTGCTAACCATACTCCGCGATACCACCAGCCTCATAACTCAGTTGGCATCTCTGCATGCATCTTCTATAGCAGCAGTGCTGCATAAGATCTAAGAAGATGGGCAGCACATGGGTAATACAGCATTGCCTTCCCCAATAGCTGACGTGCCATTACAGCACCAACCCATACTTAAAATCAGCGCCGTTAGCGCTTATAACGAGGCATCAGCTCGCTAAAACGAAGAAGCTTACCGTATACACAATCAAGGCGCATCCAGACCTGCGTATAGGCGGGCATACTCTCTTCTGTGGTCGCTTAACGTGGTTAAGGTGATGGTTTGTCCCTATCCCCTATCCTTGAGCCCATGATGCTTCCTTATGTCTGTGGTGCTATCTACTCTACAGGGCAGCATTCTCATTACGTCGTACAAAGACTCTTATCTGCGAGGTTTATAAACAATGTCAGATTGCTGGTACCGTCCTCTTTACCCTATACCAGTGAACCAGTAACGCCACTCTACTCCCCTATCCAGCAGGCAACAGCTAAAAGACTAAAGGCAAGTGATTCATAACAGCACCCGCCCCTGTACTTGTCCCCCAGTGCTGTTAGCACATCATGAAGATCACCCTCTTACCGTATACCACCTTACGCCATCACCAACCTTCCCTGCGTGTATCCAGACGTAATCTCGGAGGACGACCGATGCACAGGTAGCAAAGGTGCTGCGCCGTTTCTATCCTTTGAGCACCTGCTCCTTCCCAATGGTGACAGAGCTATCTACTCTACAGTCTACAGAGCTACTATCGCTTTATGCAGTGCCTTTTATCCCAAGCAATGGGGCGGGCGCTGTTGAAAAGCGTGATACTGACTAATAGCTACTGTCGTCGATGCAATCAGCGTATGACCTTAAGCATAGGATGCAGCATGTAGCCAAAAAGCTAATAGCTGATCTTGACCAGCGTTTCATGAGGTGCCGTGTAGCCAATATGGCGTATAACGCTCCTAAGCACCGATTTAAGTACTGATGCTGTCTACGTACTCGTCGTTATGGTGGTGGCTTTCTGTAGCACTGCACAGAGCATAGTAGTGCGCCTCATTGTTGCTGCCGATTAAACCCCATGAACACCGAGGAAGCGTGCTGAAACTATGCAGCTACTGTATCAGCGTTGTGGTGATGCCTCTCTGCTGCTCTTGCGATATGCCTTATTGACGCCTCATATGCTTTTCCATTGCTGACAAGCGCGACTGACTTACGTTATGCAGATGCCTTGCTGCCCTTGTAATGAAGGGTGCGCTGTTAGCTCCCCTACAGAGACAGCAACGGATTAGCTACTAATACTGAGCTTTTCACCCTTCAGAGGGGATGTTGGCCCCCTTGTGCAGGGCAGCAATTAGGTGCATGTGCCGTCAGTAGAGTTGAGAACCTTTGGGCCTTACAAGAGCAGTTTGCCGCTACCGTACATAACAGCTGCAAGCCTTAACGAGTGCGAACTACGCACTAAGTAGCACTCCGTATCTCCTTATGGGGGCTTTCTACCGTCACTTGGTCATTGCAGGAGATGCCGCTACCGCGAATGACGTTTATCCCTTGTGAGTCGAGCTTGGGATAATGATGGTTTGAATTTGCGATGCGGTGCGGCCCAAAGCGCAATGACCCGCGCGTGAAATGCAATGTCCCATGCCGCTTAGCATTATGAGGCGACCACCTCTGCTGGCTCGCAGATCTCGCAGATAACGATGCTCAAAGCTCGGCTAATTGCTTCTATACTGTGACCATACCAACCAACCTATAGGGAATAAGATCTCGGGCCGAGCACAGGTGTTGTAGGAACTGTACCTGCAACATGGTGCTTCCTCGGCAGCAGAGCTTAACCTGCTTAAAAGGGGGCGCCGCTAATCCATTTTGCTGCTTGGCTGTCCCTTTAAGATTAGCGCTGCCAAGACATTCTCCTAAGCAGCTTACTCCCAAGATCCACTACCTACAGGACAGCACTTATCATGGGGCGGGCGCTGTAAGCGTACTTAAATACCGCTCTACCGCTCTACCGCTCTACCCTGTAAGCAGCATCACTGACCAGCCTCGATGGTGCTGCTGCTGCTGCTCAAACGTATGCAGTGCAGCAATACCGTCTATGGCCTATCACAAGGGTTGCTGCTAACGATAAGGTGCTCATAACAGCGCCCGCCCCACCAAGGACAAGGGAGCTGTGGAATCACGTAGCGCTCTCCACAATACAGCGTGATTCATGAACTTTTGCTCCCTACTTAATAGGTGGCGTCATCCAAGGTGCCTCAAGCTCCCAACCATTTAGCCTCAAGCCCGCTTCACGTTGCGTTTAGCAAGATACTGTTGCCTTGCCTGTAGCGGTATGCTGAACACAGCTCCTGCTCATGGGCTCATGGGGCGGGCGCTGTACACGACCTTTTGCGAGCCAGATCTGGATACCCATATTTAGTGCTGTGGTGGCACTTGTGCATGCGGTGCAATCAGTGTAGACTCAAAAACACAGCGGCTCAGCTTATATGCTGTAGGGGCTTGTGCATGTGTGGCAATCAGAGTAGACTCAACAGCAACCACAGCAGCTGCCTGACATACCGTATGCCCTATACCACTATGAGCAAATGTAGCTACGAATGGCAGTACCCCATCGGTACACCCTACAGCGGTAAGCACACAACAGCTGCTGATCAACCATTACAAGCGACCAACACCGCAACACACTTACCATGAAAAGCATTGGCGACAACCTCTCAGCTCTTAAGGAGCTTGGCGATAGCATGATGCAGCACATGGACTGCGACGAGTTTTTTCGGCAGTTTATGCGAATCTTCAAGACGCCAGAGTCCACCATTACCATCGCCCTCAACAACGGCAACGCCTCACTTCTCGCTTCCTCCTTTTACGATGCTGCCATCATGGTGCGCCCCGATGTCGCCATTGGCAATCGCGTCTATTTCCGCTTCCTTAAAAGCGATGATGACGTTCGCTCCAACCTCACTGAGGTCATCTCGCTGTCTGAGTTTAAGCGGCCAAAGTCAAAGTTTCAGCTGGCCATTTGCTGTGGCCCGAGCTTGCTTGCCGTCTACAACGTTAAAACGCAATCCACAGATAGCATTGTGCTCAGTGACTTGGCTGAGAACTACTCCACTTTCCTCCCTATAACTGGCCAGCAAGCAGTAGTGATCGACGCTAACACCGCCGCTGATGTAAAAGCTTGCCAGCAAATTACCCGCCTTTTGGACACCCTTGCCCGTAACAATCATATCGAGCAAGACCACACTCACAGCATCAACGAATTCATTCGCCGCGTGCTTTTCTGCCTCTTTGCTGAGGATACGCAGATCTTTGCTCCGCAACAGTTTACCAATGCCTTTGCGCTCTTTGTCGATAATCATGGTAACGGCGCTGAGAGCTTCTTTACAGATCTCTTTACGGTGCTAAACACCCCAGAGAGCGAGCGGAAGAATATAGGGCGTCCTTTACCAAAGGAGCTCCTTGCCTTCCCTTACGTTAACGGCGGCCTGTTTGCCGATACGATCGATATCCCACAGTTTAATCTTGGCACCCGCAACCAATTGCTCGACTGCGGCAGCTTAAAGTGGAATGAGATCTCTCCTGCCATCTTTGGCGCTATGTTCCAAAACGCCTTGGATGCTGACTTACGCCATCAGCTGGGGGCCCATTACACCAGTGAGGAGAACATCCTCAAGGTCATCAAGCCCCTGTTCCTTGATGCGCTTAATGCGGAGTTTGAGCACTTAGCGGCTTTAGATGAGTCTACCCCTAAGGCCAAAGCGGCCAAAAAGGAGCAGCTTTCCCAATTTCATGACAAGCTGGCAAGCTTAAACTTCTTAGACCCAGCCTGTGGTTGCGGTAACTTTCTCCTCATTGCCTACCGTGAACTGCGCCGCCTTGAGAATAAGGTCTTAGAGCAGCTCTTGGACGAGAATTACCTGCTGCTTGAGGAGGCCATCAAGGTCAACATCAACCAGTTCTACGGCATTGAGATTGAGGACTGGCCAGCGGAGATTGCTCACCTCTCGATGTGGCTGATGCAGCACGTTATGAATCAGGAGACTGGCGCTAAGTTCGGTGTGCCGGTAGCGACTCTGCCGCTTAAGACTTCGGCGGTCATTTGCCAGAAAAACGCCCTCACCACTGACTGGAATAAGGTTCTGCCTGCAGGCCAGTGCGCGTACATCATGGGCAACCCACCATTTTGCGGGAGCACCTACACTACAGCCGAACAAAAGCAGTGGCTGCGTGATGTCTACCCACCGAAACACAAAGTGGGCTTAATCGACTTTGTTTCAGCGTGGTTCGTCAAGGCGGCGGACTACATGAAAGGCAACCCTCAAGTGCAAGCTGCATTTGTGGCCACCAACTCTATTTGCCAAGGATCGCAAGTGGAGACTCTGTGGAGCTTACTGCTGTCGCAGGGCATCCGCATTAACTTTGCCTACAACTCGTTTAAGTGGAGCAATGCTGCCAGCAAGAATGCAGGTGTAACCTGCACCATTGTGGGCTTTGCCTACCGTGATATCTTTGATGACACTGGCTTCAAGCGCTTGTTTCACGTCAGTTCCGACAACAGTCTCACGGTGCATCACACCAAGGCCATTTCTCCATACTTGCTGCCAGTCAACGGTAGCTTTGATTACAGCGCGGTGATTGTTGCTAGATCAGCAAAACCGTTTGCTGAGCCTGCCTGCCTGCCTGCCTGCCTGCCTGGGTGGCAATCTCATCATCGCCCCTGACGAGTACAACAGCATTATCTCTGCCTACCCTGAGGCTAAGGCCTTTTTTAAGTGCTTTAGAGGCAGCGAAGAGATCATTAATAACACCTACCGCTGGTGTCTCTTCCTCAAAGAGGAAGATCGCGCGCAATGGGAGCAAATTCCGCCTATCGTGCAACACGTCGAGGCCTGTAGAGCTTTTCGTCTCAAGTCGAAAAAAGCTGCAACTGTAGAAAATGCAGCAACACCTTGGCGTTTTTCTGAGTTGGCAACCCCTGACCTTGTAGCAGCGCTTGTCATTCCACGTGTTAGCTCTGAACGCCGTCCTTACGTACCTATGGTCTTTGTTGGTAATGATACGGTCATTAGTGATCGCTGTCAGTTGGCTCCTAACGCAACTCATTACCACTTCGGTATTCTCACCTCGCGTCTACACATGTGTTGGATGCGCCTAACCTCTGGCAGACTCGAAACAAGATATAACTACTCCCGCGACCTCACCTACAACACCTTTGTCTGGCCACAAAGCACACCTGAGCAGCAAGCAAAAATTACTGACCTCGCCGAAGATATCCTGTACAAGCGCAAGCTCCACATGAATAAGAACTTAGCCGAGCTCTACAACCCCGAGACTATGCCAGACGATCTCAAGCAAGCCCACGCGGATTTGGACTTAGCCGTAGAGCGCCTCTACCGTTCCGAGCCCTTTGCTGACGATGAGGAGCGCACTACCTTTATGTTGCAACTCTACGCCGAGGCCGTCAAAAGAGCAGAGCAAGCGCAGCAGGCGAAAAAGAAGCCTGCACGTGTCAGCAAAGCACGCTCGAGCAAGGCCAAGTAGCACATACCAATGCAACGCCCGCTATTACAGTTCCCCACAGAGTGCATTGGCTTACCAAACTCTACCTTGGTACTGCCAGTACACCTAAAAGAGCCGTAATGAGGGCGTTAGGCGTTACCACCTCAGTGTAGTGTTGGTGCTCACCACTCCACCGCTGATCGACCTAGACACGCTCCCTTTGTCCCTGTACCACCACTTTTCACTTTTACCTCAAGACGTGGCTCTCCACCTCTGCATTGCGCGAATGCCAAGTCCACGCCCTTTTTCAAGGATCCCTTTGTATGACCACTGACCATAAAGAGCCTATCAGCAGTGCTGCAGGTAACAGCAATAATGGCGTCGCAGCTCATGCTCAGCCTTTGTCCGCGCCTCTTAACTTAGTACAAGGCAATACTCCTGCAGATGGCGGCAACCTCTTTATTGCCCCTGACGAGCACTATAGCCTTGTGACTGCATATCCCGCAGCAGAGGCGTTTTGCAAGCGTTTTGTGGGCAGCGCTGAGCTCCTCAATGGCACCTACCGCTGGTGCCTCTTCTTAAGCGCCGAGACTAAGGCGCAATGGGAGCAAATCCCGCCTCTCATGCAACACGTAGCAGCTTGCAAGGCCTATCGCGAACAAGCGCCAAAAACTAACGCGGCCTATAAGCTCCGTGAGCAGCCGTGGGCGTTTCAGGAGCCTACTACTCTTGCTCCCGCGCTGGTGATCCCAAGAATGTTCTCCGAGCACCGCCCTTACGTGCCAATGGCCTTTGTCGATGACAACACTGTGGTGGGAGACAGCGCTTTTCTTTTGCCACATGCCAGCCACTACCACTTTGGCATTCTTTCCTCCCACATGCACCAGTGCTGGCTGCACGCAACTGCGAGCAAGCTCAAGAGCGATTACCGCTACTTACGTGACCTCACCTACAACACCTTTATCTGGCCACAAGCCACGCCTGAGCAGCAAGCGGCCATCACCACCTTGGCTGAGGAGATCTTGCTCAAGCGCAAGTTCTATTTGACGCAGACTTTGGCCGAGCTCTACGCCCCTGAGACCATGCCTGAAGACCTCAAGCAGGCACATGAGGCTTTGGACTTAGCAGTAGAGCAACTCTATCGGCCTGAGACCTTTGCTGACGATGCAGAGCGCACGCAGTTCTTGGTGCAGCTCTACGCAAGTGCCAAAGCACAGTAGCTGCTAGCCCCTCTCCTTCAATCCACGCCACTCCCCTCTTATTTCCTCACGACGTGGTGCCCTTAGCGGCAATGAGCTTATTAGCACCCACGTCTTTTGGCTAAGGATCCTTTGTATGATCACCGCCCGTGAAGATGTGCTCAACTTCAGATTCGATCACAGCGGCACCACCACTACCACCAACAACAAAATGGGCATGCGAGAGTTGCAAGCACGTGTCTATGAAAAGCGTAACTCCCAATACCTCCTCATTAAGGCTCCTCCTGCCAGCGGTAAATCCCGTGCCCTCATGTACGTAGCCTTAGATAAGGTGTATCACCAAGGCTGCACTAAGGTCATTATTGCTGTTCCGCAAAAGTCCATTGGTAACAGCTTCAGTAGCACTGACCTTACCTCTGCAGGCTTTTGGTGTGACTGGGAAATCGACACTAAATACGACCTGTGTGCCCCAAGCGGAACTGATCAGCAAAAGGTGAAAACCGTCAACAAGTTTATCGCTGATCCTGAGGCGCACTTTTTACTCTGCACCCACCCCACCCTGATCTTCTTTTATGATCAGCTCAAGGATAAGAGCCTGCTCAATCAGGCGCTGATTGCCGTAGATGAGTTTCACCACGTCTCTGCTGATAAAGACAATCGCTTAGGCAGCGTGCTGCACTCCCTGATGAAAAACACCTCAGCGCACATCGTGGCTATGACCGGCTCGTACTTTCGTGGTGATAGTGTGCCAGTGCTGGAGCCTCAGGACGAAGAGCTCTTTGATAAGGTCACCTACACCTACTACGAGCAGCTTAAAAGCTACAAGTACCTCAAGAGCTTAGGCCTCGATTACGCCTTTTATAGCGGCATCTGGACTGATGCGGTGCACGAGATCTTGGACACCACCAAGAAGACGATGATCTTTCTGCCCCACGTCACCTCACATGAGTCCACCGGCAAGTATGACGAAGTGGGCAAACTCCGCGATGTCATGGGTAAGGTCGTGTTCAATGATAAAGACAAAGGTATTTGCACCCTGCAAACACCTGATGGCCGCCTCATCAAAGTAGCCGATCTTGTTGATGATCAAACGCTAGGCCATCAAAAGCGCACTTTAGATTACTTGCGGCAAGTCCGTGCGGACAAGGATGCCATTGATATCATCATCGCGCTGAATATGGCCAAAGAAGGCTTTGACTGGCCGTGGTGTGAGCAAGTGCTGACCATTGGCTATCGCCAATCTTTAACTGAGGTCGTACAAATCATTGGCCGCACCACCCGTGATGCCCCAGGCAAGGAGCACGCGCAATACACCAATCTCATTGCCAAACCAGACGCGGAGCAATCGGACGTTGCTAATGCCGTAAATAGCCTGCTTAAAGCCATCTCCCTCTCGTTGCTTATGGAGCAGGTCTTAGCCCCTAATGTGCACTTCCGTGTCCGTAGGGATAAGGATGACGAGCCACAGTCACAACCTCATCCACAGGGCTCCAGCGAAGGCGATGAGGAATCGACACAAGACGACAACCTCATCATTACGATCAATGATGATGAACAGGCACCTCTGAGCCCAGCGGTCAAGGCTATCTTAGAAAGCGGTGTCTCGAACATTGTGGAGCAGCTCGTAAACTTTGAGCCAATCATGAGCGAGAGCATTTTTAGCGATGGACAAGGGATCAATGAGCTGCTCTGGAATAAGAGCATCCCGCAGGTCATAAGCAAGATGTTCGCGTCACTCGATCTCTCCGATAGAGACATCGCTACCATTTCCTCGGCGGTCTTAGCTCAGCTTAACATCCCCGCCGTCTTAAAAAAGTTTATTGCAGAGACCAAGGAGCAGCAAGCTGCTGCGAAGGATGCTGGCACTGACGCCAATGCGGGGGCAGGTGGCAATGGTGGTAGCAGCGCTAACAGTGAGCAGCAGCAGCACAGCAGTGATGACGCTGGCAGCAATTCTAAGCAGCGTCGTACCCACAATGAGGTTGTTATCGACAACAACGCTCTGCTCAAGTTCTCTGAGAAGTTTATCAACGTCGATGATCTGGACATCAACCTGATCTTAGCGATCAACCCTTTCCAAGATGCTCACGACTTTATCTCCCGCAATCTCGACGCCGCGACTTTCCATGCCATCCAAGACCAAGTGCTTGCCAAGCGTGCCCAAGTCTCCGCAGAAGAGGCGTGCTTGCTGTGGCCTAAACTGAACCAATTCTTCGTCGAGCATAAGCGCGAGCCTAATCCTAACAGCGTCAATGACTTTGAAAAGCGCTTATCTGAGGTCTATGCCTATTTGCGCCGCAAAAAGGAGCAACAGCTCAGAGCTCAAGCCGCGACCAACAGTGCCACTACTAAGGCCTAACCTCAGGCAGACTACGCTACAACAGCCTGCAATACTCACAGCCCCTGCTTGAGGGGCGGGCGCTGTAAGAGCTAAATGCCTGTCCCCAAGTGACACACGACCGTTGAGGACGCCCTTTGGGGCTGCTGATATAGCAACGCATACGTTAAGGTAACAAAAGACATGAAGCTACCACTGAACCTACCACCACAGAAACGTCCGCGTAACTTAGAGGAACTCTTTGCTGCCGATGCGGCGGAAGATGGCTTACACCTCTTGGCAGACGTTGCAGTAAATCCACTCAAGCACATCAAGAATCCCCAAGTTACTGATAGTGCACAACAGGTACTGGACTTTGTGGGGAGACATCAGCACCTGCCAGAGGCTCAAGCTGCTTACAAAGACTTTGCCGATAAGGAGGCGGCAGCCGCATGGCAAGGTCTGCAACAACACTACCCGCAAGTAGCACAAGACATCCGCACGCAAGTACAAGCGCAACTTACGCCGCACAAGATAGAGGCAACGACAACCACCACTACCACGCCTAGTAGTACGTCCACGCTAGTGGCGGTAAGGGGCTCTTCTTACAAAGGAGACAGAGCTGACACGTTTGAGGCTGCGCCAAAGGCTGAGTCAGCACTCACGCCGGCGTCTGAGCCGCATGCTACTGAGGATCAGCCAACAGCTGCTAATGCTATTACCACAGACACGTCCCAAGCGGTCACAGCCGCAGTCACTGCTACAGCCACAGCCTCTACCCCTGCTGTGTCCTTACCCAAGGTCTATCAAAGCATCGATGAAGTCCTCGCTGAAGGCGATGCCTTAGGCATATTTGCCGATATCGATGCTGCTCTGCAAATCCATTCTCAGACGCAGTTTAACTTGCAGCCTGAGAGTGCCACTGCCTTTAAACCTCGGCACCATGCAATGGATGCCGCAGTATCAGGCGTCTGCCCAGACTACGATACTTACGAACCGCTGATGACACGCTGTGTCGAGCTCTTAAGGAGTAAAGACCTCGCCACCTCCCCTGTGACCGAGTACAAATATCAGAAGTTAACGCCTGGCCAGTTCTACCTACACCATGGTCTCATTGCTCTCATTGCCAGAAGTGATGCTGACTACAGAGATCGGATCAGAAACAAGCACAATAAGCCCAGCTACCGTGTGAAGGTGATCTACAACAATTCCACCCAATACAGCCCTTGGAACTACTCGTTTTTAGAGTCCCTGATCAATGACAACGAGGGAGCTTCTTTGTACGGCACCACAAGCACAGGCAAGAGCTTTTTACTGGACTGTAAGCAAAAGCTCAGTGCAGCGCAAGCACAAGAGGAACTGCAAAAGCGAGAGCAGGAGGCTATAGCAAAGGGGCAGGCAACAGGCTATGTCTACATTCTGCAGTCTCTGAGCACAAACAAGACGCTGACCCAATTCCAGCAGTACAGTGAGCTGATTAAGGTTGGCTTTTGTACCACCTCGGTAGAGGAGCGCATCAAAAACGCGGAGCACAGTTCCACCTATCTCTATGCTCCTGTACGCGTGGTGCGCACCTATCGCTGCACTAACATTGACCCAAACAAGATTGAGCGCTTAGTCCATGCTCTGCTCCACGAGCATTGCTTGAACGTGACGCTCACGGATAAAGTTACGGGCAAGCAATGCAAACCAAAAGAGTGGTTTACCGTAAGCCCTAAGACCGCCTGTGAGATTGTCGATCACATCTTAGATGGCACCATTATGCAGTACCGTGTAGACAGTGTCCAAGGTAAGTTGGTGAAGATCGGCCCTTAAGGGTATTTCTGTGCCCACAAACGGCGTAATGGTCGGCGAGCAAACAATCTCAGTAGTGACCTCCTATAGCTCCCAAGGTTATGTGGTATAAAGGCACTTAGTAACCACCAGCCGTTTGTTAAGCTGCAAGCCACCACTTGCTTGATGCCATTGAGAGTCGCAGCAAACACAAGCGGCAGCTGCTATGGCCTAGCGCGTTTGAGGAGACCGCATTGATGACCAACAAGAGCACAGTCACTGACACCAGCCACTCTCCAAGCAATGGCACCAGATACGACCCTGCTTTTAAGCAAATGGTCTGTCAAAGACTAATGAGCACTGGTGCGGATAAACTTACAGTCTCCCAAGCCGCCAAAGAGTTCCATGTCTCTGCTTGTACCTTATACAACTGGCTGCACAGCCTGCCTTACTCACCTCTGCCCGAGAGCCGCGTTACTCAAGTGCCAGTACCGCCACTGCCACAAGGTATCACCACCTTGCCTCAAGCGCTCTACGTGAGCATGCACTGTGAGCATCTCGGCTTTACCAGTGCAGAGGCTAAGCTGTATTGCCACCAGCAAGGCTATGAGCTTTCGGAGATAGAGCAGTTCTCACAAACGCCATGGTTTACCTCCTTTGCCAATGAGCAGCAGCTGCTACAATTCCCGTCCATGGTCACAACGCTACGCAACCGCGATGCTGACAATCCCCATAAGGAAGCAGAGCTGCGTAGCGCCATCAAGCAGAACCAAGCTGTCCTAGCAAAGCAAGATCAGCTCATCGCTGACCTGACCCAAAAGCTGAATCACAGCAAAGAAGTGGTGGGTAATCTGGGGTTAATCTCGCGCCTTAAAGGCCAAGGGTGTAAAGTCTCCACGCAAGATCGTCAACAAACCCTAGAGATCGTGGATACCCTTCGCGAAGAGACAAATGCGTCCACTGAAGACATCTGCGAGGTTTTGGGTATTTCAGCCAGAACCTACTACCGGTGGCGGAATGATCCCGATGGGGAGGATAAGCGCGCTACTTGTACGCGTAAGCCAAGCCTACGCAACGTGAGTCCCGAGCGTACGCAGCTTATTATCGCTAAGTTCACTGATCCTGCTGTGGCGGGACTCTCTGTGGGTCAAGCTTATAACTACTATTTAGCACAAGGGGAGTGCTACGCCTCTTTGTCCACTGTGCGCAGGATTTTGCGAGAGCACGAGCAACAGCAAGCAGCTACAGACCAGCAACCAAATCTGCATACCAGCACAGCTGACTCCTAAAACGCTACCACCGCTGTAAGCGTGGCGCGGAGATGGGCGTCAGAAATGGCATTGGCGCTTGATGCATGGTTATGATTCGGCTCTGCAATGGGAGAGAGCCGAGCTTTGCATACAGCTGTAGGGTAGCAACTAACCACAGCAGTTGGAAGGAGCAACTTATGACGCAAACAACGGAAAATAAGGATGTAAGTGCTGGGAGCAGCCGAAATCTGCTCTACGATCCAAAACACAGGTTTGTAGCCACCGGCCCTAACCAAATCTGGACTTGGGGCGTAACGACGTGTTCAAACCCTGACCTCAAGGAAAAGTACTACTGCTACATCTGTGAAGACATTTATAGCCGTTGTGTGGTGGGCTATGGACTCTCTCCTTACGATGATATCTACTCTGCCGTGCAGATTCTGTACACCGCCTTCAAACAAAACAACATTACGCCAGATAACGGCATGGTGGTGTACTCCAATCATGGCGAGGTCATGCAATCGCTCGAGATGCTGTCAGTACTCGGTGCTTTTATTGCCATGTGCTACCAAAAGCAGCCAGGTACGCGCATCAAACCCTACCTCTCTCATCTGTTTACCACGCTCAATGAGCGCCTCGGCCTCGGCTCACATTACTACGAGAACATTCACCTCTGTATGGATGCGGTGACCCAAGCGGTGGAGACGTACAACAACCAAGTGCACAGTAGTCTCCACGGCGCGACACCAGCGCAGCGGCATGCGGGACTCGACCTGCAAACGGTAAAGGATCCCGAGACTGGCATCATCACAAATCTCACTAAGTGGGAGCATACGCCTCACAAGAAAGGCGCTAATCCTCCTAGTCAGCCTAAAGCAGGTGACTGCTTCCCTCCTTTTTACCGCCATAACATGTTTGAAGGTGGTGAGTTTACTACTTACAGCCAGTCTCAACAGGCTACCAATTCCAATACAATTCCTACCGCAGTTGTCGAGA
>CASEBB010000164.1 GCA_949286015.1 uncultured Succinivibrionaceae bacterium
GAGGATGTGTGTACGCTGTGCTTGGCTAAAGCCCCAATACTAAATGTCGGCTAACCCCACTCTTACGAGTGGGGCATGCGCCGACAACTCTAGGTCAACCCGCTGTGCGTATCCGCCCCCGCTGTGCTAATCTACGAACCTAACATTAGCGGCCGTGCTCACCTCACGGCTACAGCTAAGGGCTCACCAAAGCCCAAGCTACAGCTCACGATTTTGCGGAGTATTTGCTTCATGCTCGCTCTAAAAGACAATAACCTGTACCTCTCTACGGTGGAAAGCTTTAAGCAAAGCAACTTTGAAGAAAGCATCCAAACAGTACAGGGTTTTATCTTAGGCGTCTTAGCCCAAGGGCTCACTTCCAGCGATAACCAGATCCTCCAGCTCTTTACGCAGGTCATCAATGACGACACCGCCCTCTCCGGTAAGGGCATCGCCGTCTTTACCACCATGCTCCTTGAATTAGAGCGTGACCTCAAGCAAAACAAGGTCAATCTCTTCTTGTACAGCGCAGACGATAAGGCCACCACTAAAGAGCGCTTACAAGCGCTGCAAGACGTCGCCTATGGCGCTATGCTGGGCTTATCGGTACACGCCAGCCCAAAGGGTCTCGACATCATGGCCGCAGAGACGCGCACTAAGGCGCTTGAGTCCCAGAAAAAAATCAGCCCGAAACTTCAAGACCAGCTCGACACCCTAAGCCACATTACGCAGGTGGACGTCGACTCTGATGAGTTCTCACAGCAGGACTATGAGTTCATTGCCACCGAGATTGGCGCCATCTTGGTGGAAAACTACACCCTCAACCACATCCACGGCTAAGCTAAGCCCAGCACCGCCCCGTCCCGAGCGCTGAAGCGGCAGCCCGCGCGGCGCCCGCTGTTAGCGCCAACAGGCTCTCCGCAGAGTTTGGAGTAGAGAGCCGCCACACTACTCTTTGGTGGCTCACATGCAACGCCAAATCACAGCGCAGGTGCTTGCCTCCAAGAGTGCAGTGCATGCATAGCGCTCCCTGCTGTGCGGCGTAGCGTAGCGTCTGCCGCCTGCGGGCAAAAGCTGCCTTTTCCCGCCACCTCCACATGCAGCGCAAGCGATCATAAGCACTACCTCCTTCCCGTAGATAACCTAAAAGCGCCTAACGGCGCCTTATCTCGAGAGCAGCACCTTAGCAAACACCTCCTCTCAGGGTAAAACACCGAGAGCGTTTTCTCCCTGTGTGCTCAGCTACTTGCTATTAACCTACCACAGAGGTACGTCGCGGTTGCGACGCTGGCTGCTCCGTATCAGGTTTCTGTATCAAGGGCATTACCTCCACCTAAAAGGCCGATTGTAAGCCAACAACATAGGGGGAAAACACTCTCAAAACACCTGCTTGTAGGCAGTTACCGCCTGTGAGATTTGCTTTTTGGGATACTTATCCATCCCCACGCTCTACCACTACAGAGCAACAGAGCTACAGGAGCCCAGCTTTTAGTGGCTGGACACCTGCCTACCTTTACTCGCGACCTGGCAGCATAAGGAGCAGATTCTCAAGCTGCATCATACGGTCGCGCAGCACCGCCGCCTCTTCAAAGCGCAGCTCTTTAGCCAGAGCCACCATTTGCTTTTGCAGATCATGAATTTCCTTTACCACCTCATCAGGGGTAGGTAAGCGATGCACCGAGCCTAGGCCTTCGCCTAAGCCCAGCGCCGCCGCAGCTGCCGCCACCGACTGGCCACTAGCAGCTGGTTGTTCTTGAGCTGCCTTGGCCGCATGCGTCTCTGTGGCCAGCATCAGGTCAGTATCGACCATACCGCGCTTACGGCGCTTGGTTCCCTGTAAGGAATCCACACCACGCTGCTGCTCCCACTGCTTACGCGTAACGCTCGGCATTGGCCGCGCTTCCTCTGGTGCCTTAAAGCTCTCCGATTGATTGAGAGCCATCTCCATCACGTCCACCACCTTCTTCTCAATCTGCCGTGGCACAATGCCATGCTCTTTATTGAAGCGGTCTTGGATCTCACGACGACGATTGGTCTCATCAATCGTTTGCTGCATGGAGTCCGTAATGGTGTCGGCATAGAAGATGGCCATGCCGTTAATATTACGGGCCGCACGGCCCACAGTCTGGATCAGCGAACGTGCCGAACGTAAGAAGCCTTCCTTATCAGCATCCAGCACAGCCACTAAGGACACCTCAGGGATATCGAGGCCCTCACGTAAGAGGTTAATACCAATCAGCGCATCAAACTGCCCTAAGCGCAGGTCATGAATGATGTCCATACGCTCTACCGCATCGATGTCCGAGTGCATGTAGCGCACACGCAGACCGTGCTCAGCGTAATACACCGAGAGCTCTTCCGCCATCTTTTTGGTAAGGGTAGTGACCAGAACACGCTCATGGTTAGCTGCGCGCTTTCTGATCTCTGACATTAAGTCATCCACCTGCGTAGCTACAGGACGCACCTCGATGAGCGGGTCTAACAGTCCCGTTGGTCTAATGAGCTGCTCTACTACCTGTGAGCTGTGGTCAATCTCGTATTGAGCGGGGGTGGCCGAGACGTAAATGGTCTGCGGCTGCATCTGCTCAAACTCCTCGAATTTGAGCGGGCGGTTATCAGCAGCTGACGGTAAGCGGAAACCGAAATTAATCAGGTTCTCCTTACGCGAGTGATCACCACGGTACATGGCACCGATTTGCGGCACCGTTACGTGTGACTCATCGATGATGAGCATGCCATCCTGTGGCAGGTAATCAAATAAGCATGGCGGGGCGGAGCCAGGGGCACGGCCGGTTAAGTAGCGCGAGTAGTTCTCAATACCCGAGCAATAGCCCACCTCGTTAATCATCTCAATGTCGTACTGGGTACGCTCACGGATGCGCTGCTCCTCAAGGAGCTTATTGTGCTGTAAGAAGTACTGACAGCGGTCAGTAAGATCGACTTTGATCTCATCTACAGCGCGCAGCAGGATCTCACGTGGCGTCACGTAGTGCGTTTTTGGGAAGATGGTAAAACGAGGGAGCTCGCACTCGACCTGACCGGTGAGCGGATCAAAGCGGCTAATGCGCTCGATCTCATCATCAAAGAGCTCAACCCGAATGGCAAAGTCAGCTGACTCCGCTGGAAAGATATCGATGACATCACCACGCACTCTAAAAGTGGAACGGTCAAAGCCCACATCATTACGGGTGTACTGTAAGGTCGCCAAGCGGCTAATGATGTCACGCTGGGTGATTTGCTCCCCTCGGGAGAGGTGCAACATCATCTTGAGGTAGGTTTCTGGCTCACCTAAGCCGTAGATAGCTGATACCGAGCACACCACAATGGTGTCATGACGCTCCATGAGGGCCTTGGTGGCGCTTAAGCGCATCTGGTCGATGTGCTCATTAACGCTGGCGTCTTTTTCAATGTAGGTATCAGTGGCGGCGATGTACGCCTCTGGCTGGTAGTAGTCGTAGTAGGAGACGAAGTACTCGACGGCGTTGTGCGGGAAGAACTCCTTCATCTCCCCATAGAGCTGGGCTGCCAGCGTCTTATTGTGAGAGAGGATCATGGTAGGACGATTGAGGCGGGCAATGACGTTTGCCATGGTAAAGGTCTTACCTGAGCCCGTAACACCTAAGAGGGTCTGACTGTGGTCACCGGCACGGACACCTGCTACCAGCTTATCAATGGCTTCGACCTGATCACCGGCGGGCTTAAAAGGCGAGACCAGCTCAAAAGCACGCTTACCGCCGGTCACGATACGCTGCATGCGGGGGCCATGGGTATACTCATTACTGACCACAGCCGCATTCTGTGACGCGGTAGCAGCCGTAGCCTTAGCAGAAGCATCAGCAGCAGAGGCAGTAGCAGTAGGCTCTGGCTCTGCTTTGGCTTTTGCCTTGGTCGTTGCCTTTTTCTTCGTGGTCTTGGTAGTGTTGCTGTCCTTGGTCGTGGCAGTAGGAGCTTGAGCAGTAGAGTCAGCAACTGCATCACTGGTAGTGCTCTGACTTACAGTAGTGCTGATAGCAGCATCAGCAGCAGGAGCAGCCTTTTTAGTTGACCGCCGCTTAGTGGTGGTCTTAGGCGTAGTGGCGGGAGCAGAAGCAGAGGCCGCTGTGGCAGCATCGGGAGCTGCAGCAGGTTGCACCTCTCCTGTCAGGGCAGCTTGAGCCGCTGCGGTGAGTGCCTTGGCTTTGGTGCCGCGACGCTTTGCTGTTACTGCGGCGGAGCCGCTAGCTACGGCTTGTGGTGCTGCTTTTTCTGTGGCCACTACTACCCCCTCATAACCTCAACCCTGCAATGATGCTCGTCTGCATACAGGCAGGTTTGCCTGCATGCAATCCTGTAACACAGAGCATCACAGTAACAAGAATGACGCGCGTCTGCAACAGAGGCCTACTCGCACTACTTTCACGGGATCCAGTCCTTAGTGATAACCATTAGCAAGACCAGAGCTCTACACCTATCTCAGAGGGCCTTAAGGCCGTCGACCTCTAGGAGTAACCGGCGGCTATGTAGAGCCACTACAGGGGCGGGCGCTGCCATCTCGAGGTAGCCTTGCGGCCACCAGCCTCTAAGAGTACCAGCGGCTATGTAGAGCCACTATAGGGGCGGGCGCTGCCATCTCGAGATGAACCTTACGCCCTCTTACCTCTCGGAGTAACTGCCACTATGCTGAGCCCTTTACATAGACAGGCGCTCTGTCGTACTCACTGCTTTTTCACTGGCCCAAAAAACAAAACAGCCTCACCAGCCACCCTCGCTTGCGCAAAGATAACCGATAAGGCTGAAATGCTGTCCTCAAAGGACACAATATGGTGAAGAGACAGCCCCTATGGCCTCAGGTTGCAGCTTCTCTTTGCAGAAACTACCTTACCCTTAGACAGAGCCTGCTCTTCCGGCAAGAGAGCACACACCACCACACGGTGCGTGTGCGACTCTACCCCTGACTCTTAGGCCGTAGTATTGACCAGAGAGCCAATGCGGCTGCTAGCCGAAGCCTGCACTTGAGCAGCAGTTTGATTAACCTGTTGTACAGACTGCACCGTGCTGTTTAACAGCTGTAAGGCAGCCTCACCCTCGGCGTCGGTCTGCTTCTTCATCATCGCAACAGCGAGCATCTCCATATTGGAGTTAGCGCTCACGCCAGAAACACTCATCTTATTCTCCTTGTGAATGAGTGACTTAGATTAGGCCTACCTAAGATGCAAGCCTATAACCATCTTCAGACTACTTGCATACATTTATCGGCAAGTAGCTGGCAGAGTGCTCACATCTAGACAAAGGCGCTGGGCAGATCTTGGCGCCCTGCTGATGCTTAGAGGACAGCGCCTAACTCTTGACGTAAGGTCGCAGCCGCACCTAAGAGGCCAGCCTTTGGCTCGTTAATCACGTAGCAAGGGATGCGTTGCAGGTAGGTCTTAAAGCGGCCCTTATCCTCAAAAGCCTCACGGAAGCGCGAGTTCTTGAAGAACTCAATGAAGCGTGGCACCACACCACCACCAATGTAGACACCACCAAAGGTGCCTAAGGTTAAGGCTAAGTTACCACCAAAGCGGCCCATTAAGCGGCAGAAGGTCTGCAGCGCTTCTAAGCAATCTGGATCAGGGTTAGCGCTTAAAGCCGAGGAGGTGATATCAGCTGGGGTTAAGCCGGTTCTTAAGCGCTCATTGCGCATGGCAATGGCCTCATAGAGGTTCACAAGGCCAGAACCAGAGAGCACACGCTCGGCGGAGACGTGACCAATACGAGCACGCAGCGCAATTAAGATCATGTCCTCAGCCATGTTGCCTGGGGCTAAGTCGACGTGACCACCCTCACCCGATAATGGGATCCAGTGCGTGCCATGCTTGATTAAATGGGCCACACCTAAGCCGGTGCCCGCGCCGTACACGGCGATCGGGGCATTTGGCTCTGGCTCACCACCACCGATCTTGACTAAGGAAGACTGTGGCAGGCAGGTCACCGACATACTCATGGCGGTGAAGTCATTGATGACCATAAAGGTCTCTAACCCTAAGTGCTCCTTTAACTGACTCTTGGAGAACTCCCAAGGGTTGTTGGTCATCTTGATGTAGTCCTGATTTACAGGGCAGGCGATAGCGATGCAGGCAGAGTCGAACTGCACCTTGCTGTCTTGACGGAATTTTTGGATAACGGACTCGAGGGAATCGTTTTCCAGTGCCGAATAAATGATTGGATCGGAGAGCGAGCCATCGGCTAAGTTGCAGATAGCTAAGCGAGCGTTGGTACCACCGATATCACCGACTAAAGCATTACCGCTTAAGGCTGCCATGAGCAGAAACTCCAAGAAATCCCAAAAACCAGAACAACAAGCAAAGACGCAACAGAGGACAGTAGCCGCAAAAGCTACGCATCACCTTGTGCAGAACGCATCATAGCAAAATTGCAGAGTATTGCTGTGACCTTAGCTCATAAGTGTTAACTTGCTACAAAAACGGGGTCAATTTTGTGTAGAAAAGTGGGACGGTGCTCTCACCGTGCGTGCCCTGAGGGCAAACAGACCTGTCTCTGCTCAACAGCTGCAAACGGCAGCAACACAGCTGAGGCAAAATCCAGCGACCTACCACCCTACCTACCTACCTACCCGCTGGTACGGCTTAGCTCTGCTATCCCCGCCCTTTCCACCAACCGCATCCCTACCCCCAAAAGCTGTGGCGCAATACCGAGAGCAATAACCGCATCCCGCAGGATAGCGTCAACAGGCTCAACTCCAGCTTTACGCTGGATAAAGGACAGCCGCCAATTGCAGCAGGAACCACCATGAGCACTTTGCTGCCATGGTGGCTAAAGTTTGCGTGCCACCACCACGCACATCGCTTACAGGTTCTCCGTGGCCAACACTCTTACGAGGTAGCTCCGCTAAGACAGCGCCGCTACCCTCGCCAGCCTACTCCTTGCGCGTGCCAGCACTCGTCAGCACAGCTTCCTCATCTCTTGCTGCGCACCACTCCCGCGCCGATCCCTTACTACCATGAACAGCCACGCTTTCGAGCGGCGCCCTTTCCAGCGCCTGCCCCTCTTTCGCCCTCCTCACACCGCACAAAAGCGCTTAAATACGCCTTTTTAGCATATGCTAACTTCATGCGTATTTGCAAAAATTGGTTATAAAAAAAGGCTCCGTGTCGCTCACACGCAGCCTTTTTTACATATAGGAGGATTGTCTATTGAAAAGGAGTCAAACTATGAATCTAGTTATCAAAACGATCACTTTGCTCTGTTCGTTTTGTTGGTGCCATTATAGCTAATTTGTGATGTGCGTCAAGACTTTATAAAAAATTTTTTGGCGCCCCCGCCCCCTAAGATGTGATTAACCTCACATTAGTCAGTGCTATGATCCAGCAAGAATGGCTTATTTATCACATTTTATCTTAGGAGATGTACCTTATTCTTGATCCAACCTAAGCTGGGGGTAAGCCTTGACACCTTGGGTGGGTGCCGCCGGATTTTTTGCAGTAGCGGTAATTTGCACTGCAAAAGCACTGCAAAAAGTGCCATTAATCCTGATGCTTATCGGATTTTATTGCAGTTACGCATGAATGCAATTTTTTGCAGCCGTGCGCGGTAACGAGGCGCTTGGTGGCTGTTTTTGGAGTAAAACAAGCGTTGCTGCTGAGGTGCGAGCACGGCATTATCAAGGGGCGGCGCTGCTCTGCTGCTGTAGTGATAGTGCTGCCTACCTGTCTACCTGTAGGATGGCTACCTACCTCTGCCCCTGCTCTGCCGCGCTCTTCCCTATCGGCGCTGGCTCGTCTACAGGTACCATGTACACTGCACCCGCCACTGCGCCCGCGAATCCACACTACTTCCGTGAGTACCCCAAAAAGCCAATCTCAAAGGAGGTAACTGCCTACATAGAGGCGTTTGCTGCAGCGCTACGTTCAAGATAAGGCGCCGTTAGGCGCTTTTAGGTTACCTACCTGCTACCTGCTGCTAGTCGCGCCCGCCGCTGACAGCTTGCAGGCCTGTACGCTCATGCCAATCGTGAGCGTTTTTCCCTATGTTATGGGCTTAAAATCAGCCTTTGCGGTGGGGTTAAGCCCCTTGATGCAGAAAACTGATATGAAGCATCAAGCGTCGCTACCGCGACGTACCTCTAAGGTAAGTTAAGGGCCTGTTAGCATGGCTCACACATGGGGAAAATGTCCTCCTTATCGGCGGCAAAGTCACAAGGCAGTCATTAGAAGCTAATCTTCACCAGCTTGCCTTGGATGCTGTCTACACGGTACTGCATCAGGGCTGACGCATCTTATTTCCCCGCCAGAAGCTGTTAGAATAACTGACGTAAACGCTCAGGAGAATGCGCCAAGGCAAAGCACCGTGCCTTGATTG
>CASEBB010000165.1 GCA_949286015.1 uncultured Succinivibrionaceae bacterium
TGCGGTAGTGATAGGAAACCGCCTTGGTACCGAAAACGGTATGCCAGGTGGTGTGAGAGCCGGCTGCTGACAAGAAAGTCAGCAGCGGCTACTCGATTGCAGAGCCTAAAGCAGTGCAGCCTTTTGTCAGCCACGCTCGTCACCGAGCGCTTTACTCTGATGCAGAGCTAATGCTTTTTGCCACCAATGGCATCTGGCAGCTTCTTTTTGAGCGCCCGCATCAGCATGATGCTCATCACCGTTACGCAGAACACTAAGAAAGCTTGCACGAGGTAGGTCTTAGGCAGGGTAATCGCGTGGGCTAAAAAGCCAATTAACGCAGGGCCAATGAGCACGCCCGTAAAGCCAATGGCATTGACCACAGTCACGGAGATGTGGGTTGGTACCTCTGGGATTTTGGCGCAAATCGACACCAGCTGTGGCACCACATTACTGGCACCAATACCAATCAGCACAAAGCCCAGTAAAGCCGTAATCAGCGATGGCACCAGCACCGCCAGCGTAAAGCCGCAGACAATGCATAAGGTGCCTAAGATAATGACCTTCGAGCGACCAAAAGTCGTAACCACGCGGTCACCTAAAAGACGGCAGACAGTCATGGCAATAGCAAAAGCCGCATAGCCATAACCAGCATGCTCTAAGGATACGCCACGCTCCGAGTGTAAGAACACACCTGACCAGTCTAAGATCGAGCCCTCGGTCATGAACATGATAAAACACATCACGCCCATGAATAAGACCATTGGGTGGAAGTAATGGCGCAGCACACTGCCCTTAGCATCCTGAGCTGCTGCGCTCTTCTCGGCTGCAGCACCATCAGCGCTGTCCTCCGTAGCCGCAGAGTCATCTTTAGGGAGGTGCACCGTGGTAAAGAGATAGCGTCCGCCTAAAAGAATACCGGCCACTAACAGCGCCGCCGCATACACGCCTGTCCACCCCAGTGGCAGGTTAATACTGAGCAAAAAGGTCACGCTCAGCGCGCCGCAGAAGCCACCTACGCTGTAGAGGCCGTGCAGACCGGACATGATGTTGCGCTTGGAGACTTGCTCAGCTAAGGCGGCATTGATGTTGGAGATCACATCCACGGCCACTGCCGCAATGCCCATGACAAAAAGCACCACACGCAGCACATTGAGATCAGTGATCCATGGGATGCCGACAAGGCACGCTGCCACAACAAAGGTCGAGGCGTAAATCGGCAGACGGCAACCAAAGCGTGAGGAGAGGTAGCCTGAGGTTGGCATCGAGATAAACGAGCCAATACCCACACACAATAAGAGCAAGCCTAAGTCGTGCTCATCAAGGGCAAAACGATCCTTCACATAAGGGATCATTGGTGCCCATGCTGCGAGACAGAAGCCCGCAATCCAAAAGGAAACACGATTAGAGAAGATCATTCTTCTCTCTTCGAGAGAGATGGCCATAAACGACCTACACTACCAAAATAACCGAACTAACCAACTACAAGGGCACTATGCAGCGCAATGAGCGCAATGCAGCTGCTGCAGCTGCTTTTACCTTAAGCGCAAATTATAGCAAGCGACGTTACTTAATCCTTTAAGTTAAGCGGTTAAAGATCAACGCCACCATACCCAGTAATAAGGCTGCCGCTGCTTACAGCCGATCGTGAGGAGGTCTGTGATAATTTTGCTCAAGCTGATAAACACAGGGTTTATGGTCATGCCTAAGACTATCTCTCAAGGTAAAACTTGAGCGCAAAGTGAGGCATTTCCCTCTGTTTTGTGGCTTAAGCCCATTGTTTTAGCCCACATTACCCTTAAGCAGCTACCCAAGAAACGCATTATTTATGGGCTTTATAAAATTATCCTAGACCTCCTCACGGTCGGTTACAGCTCTGTGGCTACACCTTTGGTGTTGTGCCTCCTGCTCTGTAACGCCAAAAGGGGTAGGCTTATAGCGGGAGCAAACGTGTACCCACGTCCTCTTCCCGCACTGTGCCTTCCCCCTGTATTTGGGTGTTTTTGCGCGCAGCGCTTACTTGCATCCCCACCCACTTACAACCTAAGCCCCAGTGCACTCACAGTGCTTTTTCTGAGGTGGTGGGGTACTCTCCCTTGTAGGAATCACTTTCTGGGCAAATTGCCCTACTCTAAGCCTTGCTTAAGCCGCCTCTGCGGTCAGCGCAGCAATGCTGCCACTTCTAATCTTGGTGTAAGCAATAACACCCACCATGATCACCGCCGCTGCTAAGAGTAAGAAGGTGAACTCAAGACCAATACGATGCGCAATAAAGCCAATCACCGCAGGGCCTAAGAGCGCGCCAATATAACCAATGGCATTTACCACCAGCACACTGCGCTGGATTGGAACTTCCTTGACGGTAGCAGCATAAGAAATGGTTTGCGGCACAATGTTAGCGGCACCTAAGCCCACCATACCAAAGCCCACAATGGCCACCATTGGGTGTGGCACCATCACCGCTAAGCAGATACCAGCAATCACAATAATGGCGCCCATGACCAGCACACGGCGACGACCTAAGGTAGATACGACTTTATCACCGGTTAAGCGGCAAATCGTCATCATGATCGAGAAGGCAGCAAAGCCATAACCAGCTTCATGCAGAGGCACGCCACGAATGGTGTTTAAGAACACGCCTGTCCAGTCGAGCATGGAGCCCTCGGTGATGAACATGATGAAGCAAATGAGGCCCAGCAAGAACAGCATTGGGGTGATAAATGGGCCCTTTTTCTGCGTAGTGGCAGCCTCACCCTCGTTCTTATGGGCAGCATCATCTACAACCTTAAGATCGGTAAGCATGTAGCGGCTACCAATTAAGGCGCAGTAGAGAATGATCAGCACCGACACCACACAAGAGGTGAGCAGGAGGTTGCCCATCATAAAGGTAAGGCCCGAGCCTAAGAATAAGGCCACAAGGAAAACGCCAACACTGTTGCCTAAAGAGTAGACGCCATGCAGACCGGACATGATGTTACGGTTAAGCAAGCGCTCTAATGAGGCCGCATTGACATTAGCGGCAATGGCTAAAAGCTCGCTGTTAAAGCCAAAGATGATGAGAATAGCGCACAGCACATGGTAGCTTGGGGCAATGGTGACAGCTGCTAAGCAGCAGGCGACCATAACGCCACCAATTTGCGCCATCAGACGGCAGCCAAACTTGGTCATCAATCCACTGGCAATAAACATCGAGCCAGCGGCACCAATGGCCATACACATGAGTAAGAAGCCTAAGTGATCCTCCGTAAGAGCAAAGCGCTCTTTGACGTAAGGAATGAAAGGGCCCCATGAGGCAACCGCAAAGCCAGGAATCCAGAAAGCCGCACGGTTAGAATTGATCAGCTTGGACGGCTTAACGTCAGACAAAACAAATCCCATACAACGATATCCTACTAAATGGAGAGAGCTCTACAGCAACTGTTATCCTCTGCACTACCTGCAGTAGACACAGCGACCACATCACCGCTAAAGCGGCAATGACCAGAGTGGCCACCGCACTGTTTCCTCAGGGCAAGGACTCAGCACCAAGCTTAATATGTGTAGTGACACACGCTCAGCTTGCCCCGTAATTCTGCCCACAGTTAAGGTTAGCCCTACTCTATGATCGGCCATTATATAGGAGCTGTGGCAAGGAAACGTGAGCAATAGCACTTTTTTCTGCGGTTATTCAAACGGTGTACGAAAAAGCTAATTACGTGTAGTTTTGGTGCACTACAATGCACTTTCCAACGCACCGTCAGACGCACCGTCACCGGCCGCTGCTTGCCCGTGTTTCACCTTGAGCTTAGTAGCACTGCCACCACTCGCACACCCCCCATAAGACACTACACCAATAAACCACACGCCCCTATCCCACGCCACTCCACTCCACGTCACGCCATCATAGCGGCGGCAGCAACCACACTGCTTAGAGTAAGTCCTCATGATGCAACTGTGACAGTGTGGTGATTCCCTCTTAAGAGGTGCTGCGGCCTTGAGAAGGGGCGTAGTTGTATAGCAGCTTGCGGTAACGTAGGTAACCTAAAAGCGCCTGACGGCGCCTTATCTCGAGAGTAGAGCCACAGCAAACGCCTAATCTCAAGGTAAAACACTTGATTGTAGGCAGTTACCTCCTTTGAAATGTGCTTTTTGGGATAATCACCGGTAACAACCACCCTACTGACCCTCCTGCTCTTTATGGCGGCACTAATCGATGCGCTGTGACTCCTTAATGCCGAGGTTATTGGCCTTAACCACTGGGGCAACATAGCGACGGCGCATCCACACAAAAGCCAGCAAATCATAGGCACCGGCAAAGGCGCGGTTAAAGAAATTAAACTTCGAGGTGCCATGCTTACGCTCCTGATGGCGCACCGCAATGGCCACCACCTTTTTCCCCTGTAACAGCGTCAGCGCTGGTAAGAAGCGATGCATACCACTAAACAGCGGCAGACTCTGCGCAAGTGAGGTGCGCATGATCTTTAGGGGGCAATTGGTATCAGAGAAACCATCGTGGGTAATGGCATTGCGAATCTTATTGGCAAGGCGGGACTGGATCTTCTTTGACCATGAATCGTGGCGCTTAGCGCGAATGCCGCAAATGAGGTCGCCTTCTTTATGCTTTTGCCACAGCAGCTCAAAGTCCTCAGGAAAGGTCTGCAAATCAGCATCGATGTAACCCACCCATGGGGTGGTCGCACAGTGAAAGCCAGCTTTTAAGGCACCAGTAAGGCCAGTGCGCTGCTCCAGCGAGATGTAGTAGAAGTGCTCATGATGGACTACCTGCTGCTCAATCAGCTCTAAAGAGCGATCAGCTGAGCCGTCATTGACACAGAGGAAGCACACGCGCATCGAGCTCTTTTGTGCGTACTGCTGTAAGGCGGTAAAGAGTGAGGGCAGGCTCTCTTGCTCGTTATAGACGGGAACTACTACGGTGAGGTCATATTGCGCCGCTAAGTTAAGAGGCGAGGCGGAGTTGTCCTGAGTCACAGCCGCAGCAGCTGTTGTTGCTGCTCTGGCGGCAGCCAGATAAGGCGCGGCAATGTTGGTGTTGCTGCTGCTGGTGATGTTGTTGATGCTGGTGGTAATAGTTGTGGTAGTGGTGCTTTGTGGCTGCTGCTGTGAGTTGTGAGGCTCTCCAGAGCGCAGATGGTTAGGCATGCTGACCTCAAATGGCGGGAGTGCAGAAAACTGCAAAAAGGTGGTGATAGTGGTGGTAGTTGTGATGTTGCTTGGACGTTAAGAAGCGGCGCTACAGCCAAGGTGCGCGGCTAAACAATGTGCTGCTGCTGCTTCCCGTCACCGTAATATGAGCAGTACCACTCGTAAAAGGCCTGCAATCCCTCTCTCAGAGACGTCTGGGGCCTAAAGTGGTAGTCACGCTCGAGCTTGGAGACATCGGCGTAAGTCTGGGTGACATCACCCTGAGGCATCGGTGCTAACTTAATCTTAGCGTGCTTACCGGTGATCTCCTCTAAGGTACGCACAAAGGCAAAGAGCTCAATTGGCTGGCCATTACCGATGTTATAGACGGCAAAAGGCACAGGCAACGTGGCTACCGCTGCTGCCTGAGGCTGTGCCAGAGGCGGTGACGCTGGAATCTGCGCAGGTTGTGGCTGCGGCTGCTCAATGATCTTAGTGATACCGGTGACGATATCGCCAACGTAGGTAAAGTCACGGCGCGATTGGCCCGCATTGAAGAGGGTGATCTCTTTGTCCTCAAGCAAGGCTTTAAGGAAGATAAACGGCGCCATATCGGGACGCCCATACGGGCCATACACCGTAAAAAAGCGCAGTGCCACGATATCGAGGTTATAGAGCGTGGCGTAGCTGTAAGCTAAGATCTCGTCCATGTACTTTGTGGCAGCGTACACCGACTTTGGCCTGATGTTAGTGTTGCACTCGGAAAAGGGCACCTCAGTGCAATCACCATAGACTGAGGAAGAGCTGGCCATTAAGAGGCGTGGTGCTGCTAACTCAGGGCTCTGCTGCTTACAGAGTCTGATTGCCTCGAGCACATGCAAAAAGCCATTGACGTTAGTACGCACGTACTGCTGAGGTATGCTCGTAGAGAGGCGGACACCGGCTAAGCCTGCAAGGTTCACGACCACCGCAAAGGGCGCGCTGGTAATGAGCTGGGTAATGCCCTCTTGGTCTAAGAGGTCAAGCTTCACAAAGGTAAACTGGTCATGACAGAAGGTGCTACCCGCAGAAAGGTCAGCTGCATGAGGCAGGTCTAAGCCCAAATGACGGAGGAGGGCTATTTTGAGATCACGGTCGTAAGTGAGATCCGAGAGGTTATCGCAACCTACCACTTGATGGCCTCGAGCCAGCAAGTGAGCACAGAGGTGCATGCCGATGAAACCGGCAGCACCTGTCACCAAAATGCGCATGGTTGTTTTTCCTTTGTGCTCAGAGAGGCCAGCACTAGCTGGAGCTGGTAACAAATCGTTTAGGCTGCTATTTGTAGCACTAAGGCGGGCCCGCTAATAAAGCGAAATGAGAAAAACTGCATCATTAGCGCGAAAAATGGCGAGATCTGGTGATGTTTTCTCAGAAAAGGCGGGAATTACGCGCGAATATGCGCCATTTAGAGGTGAAGTATTGGTGATTGGAGGAGGAGGTGGTGGTGGTGCAGTAGACACTTGCTACCATGAGAGGGTAGTGGTGCTCCGTAGGTGTCCCAAAAAGCCAATTCCCAAGGAGGAAACTGCCTATAATCAGGTGTCTTACCCTGAGAGTAGGCATTTGCTGAGACGCTACTCTCGAGCTAAGGCGCCGTCACAGGCGCTTTTTATGATACCTACGGTGCTCCTGCTATGTGCTGGAACAAGCCATGAGCCATGATGGCGACCGTGAGCCGTGATGGAGACAACGCAAAACAGTCCACCACCACCACCATTACCACCAGTAAAGCTGCAAGCAGCAAGGCTACATAAAGTGCAGGCAACGCTGCTGTTGCTGGTGGGCAATATCAGCTCTCTACAGGCTGCGCAGGGCGCAATTGAATGGAGTTTGCCGCCTCATCGACCATGTAGGAAAAGCCATGATTGAGCAGTGGCGGAGGGTTGGTTGCTAAGCGCTCTTCCATGATATCAATGGTCTTATACACATCCCCCCACTGCACATCAATGCCGTCCCAATCATAGAGGAACCACTTACTCTTGTGGATACGCTCTATAAGTTGCTCGTCAGCAAAGCGCCGTTTCAGGGGACGAGCAGGGCAGCCTGCGACAATGGTATAAGGCTCGACATCATGGGTGACCACAGAACCAGCGCCAATCACGGCCCCATCACCAATGCTTAAGCCGCCTTTAATGGTCACACGGGTACCTATCCAGACATCATGGCCGATATTGATCGCTCTAAAGTTAATGTACGGCGCCTGTCCCTGAAAGTTAGAAAACAGCCAGTGTCTGCCTTCAGAGGCAATGGTACAGATTGAGGTGGTGATGCGCTGGTAATCGTGCTCACCGACAAACTTGAGCTCATCAGCTACGGCGCAATAGTTACCCAGTTTGAGAAATCTGACGTCTTTGGTGCGTACCCCGCTGTAAGAGCCAATGCTGCAGCTATCGAGTGCTGCCTCGTGGGTTAAGAAGCTGTGATAGCCCAAATAGCCTTGACCTGTGATTTGCGCTCCCAGTGGTAGAGCTAAGCCGAGCTTACGCAGTTGTGCGCTAAGATGCGTGGTAATAATCATGAGAAAAAGTTCAGCCTGTGTGGTCGACTACCACTTAGAGATAGTTGGTTGCTAATCACCACCACTGTCCTTGTGCTTGCTGCCCTGTTTACGCCTCTGGTCAAGCGCAATGACCACAGAGAGCTGGCGTGTAATGAGTGACCTCAGCAAAAGACTGCTGAAGGTAGTGGTTTACGCCAAAGGGGCACGCGAACGCACAGGGCGCCTGAAAGCACGTTTGTGTGTGGGCCGCCAAATACAGCTGGCTTTAGAAAGAAACTTCGGGATTGAATCTGAGCTCGTCAGGGATAAACGGCCCAATCTCGTAATCAGGAGAGATAGGCACCAGCTGCGCTGTTTGGGCATCCTGTGGTATCAAAAGCCGCCAGTTGAGCGGAATCTTAGGGAGCACCTCTGGCGCCTCATGACGCATAAAGCTGATAAAGCCCTTGATGTCGTGAAGTCTCCATGTGCTTACGCACATGGCTTCCTCCCGTTTTAATAGGGAGGGTCCTGAACAAGAATACAATCCTACCTCAGCACCGTTCCAAACA
>CASEBB010000166.1 GCA_949286015.1 uncultured Succinivibrionaceae bacterium
AGGATGTGTGTACGCTGTGCTTGGCTAAAGCCCCAATACTAAATGTCGGCTAACCCCACTCTTACGAGTGGGGCATGCGCCGACAACTCTAGGTCAATCCTGAGGTGTACCGCTATCTTGAGCATTACCTGCCACAAGAGGAAGCACCAAAGGATATCTACCGCGCCGCTAGCGATGCTGCTGTGGACATGACCGCTGACTTTAAGGCCGAGGTGCAGCAGGTAGATTTTGCTGACGCTGATACAGACTCTGCGCTGTACGGAACTGATGCTGATGCTGATGTTGCGTACAGCTTGAATCTGCCAGATGCTGACAGTGAGCAGATGCTGCAAGACACTGTCTTGGCGGCGGATGATGACAGTACGCTGAGCCAAAGCACCTACGACCTCTTGGGTGAGCGCTTTGCGCACGAGCATCAGGACGGAGCAGAGGTCAGGGTGGTAAAGCGCCACATGCAGGACACGAAGACGCTCATTTTGGAGAGCACGCTGCAAAAGTCTGGTAAGAGCGCAACACCTGCCAAGCAGCAGGCCATTACAGCGCGTCAGGGCAGCTTACTTACAGCCAGCAGCTTTAGCACAGTGCCTGTTTCCACCTTGCCAGAGGGGACTGACGATCGCTACTTCTTATCGGCGGAGTACCAAAAGTGGATCGTAGACAGCGCCGCGCTGCCTGAGGAGTGGGATCTGCTGGAGTTGCCAATTGCGGGCGAGGTGCAGGACACCCCTCACGACTGGGAGATGCTGGGTGTACCAGAGGATGGGGGCTTACAGAAGATGGCTCCAGACTGGTATGAGCCGGACGTGCCAGTAGAGGAGCTTAGCCAAGAGGCACAGGCGGTCAAACCTCCATTAGCAGAGGTGTCGTGGAGACCAGAGGACTTCACCGCGCAAGTTATGGCGCCAGAGCCAGTGCAGCCGCACTTTTACATGGTATGGCCACAGCCACAGCAAGAGAGTGAGGCAATAATCCCAGCGATTACGGAGCTGCGCTCTAATCCGGATATGAGCCAGATGCAGCAGTTAGGTGCGACTTATCCTGACAAAGAGCCAGTAACGGTGCTGCCTACAAGTGAGCCGCCGACTACCTTTGCGCCACAGCTGGGACGCAAGGAGACGCAGCTGCTGCCACGTCGTCATGGTCAGCACTACCAGCATCGCTCTGGAGGAAGCAGAACGCGAGCTACATCTGTGGAGCGCAGTCGCTAAGCAGTGCGGAACGGCTCAGGATGTGATCGGGCTATGGAGCTGAGCTGTGGCGCGCCAAGAGAGCGGCTGTAACCAGAGTAGGGGCTTATGCCTCGGCTATGGTTATGGTGCCCACTGCCACTCTTGACGCATGCAGATACTGCTCTTAGATCCTCACCTCACCATGCACAGCTTTTACCTCTCTACCAACTGACTATTACCACCAACACCACCCCACCACCATCATCACTACCATCACCAAAAGCCCAAGCTCCAGCACTATCTTTAGATGTGGTGGTGCCTACCACAGTTGCGCTCAAAGCAGGCGCGGAGATGAGACTCTTCAGGTTTGGTGGTTGGGTGGGTGGTTATCTGCCGGATGATTGTTTCCATGTTTTACCTGCGTGCTAACCATGATACAGACTCTACCGCAGCTTTAAACGCTGGCTCTGGGGCTAAGCCACAAAACAGAGGGAAGTGCCTCACTTTGCGCCCAAGTTTTACCTTTAGATAGTCTTAGGCATGACCATAAACCATGTGTTTATCAGTTTGAGCAAAATTACCCCAGACCTCTTCACGATCGGAAACAAAGGTAATAGCCCGTACAACGGGCAAAATAAAAGCGCCTCGCGGCGCCTTTATGCTGTTAGCTGTGCTTGCTTTAGCCAAGCAAGTCCACTAAGTCACGCTCCGTCGACAACAGCATCTCAGCAGTAGCCTCATCGTCAAACTTAAACGTGCCCTCGGCCAGCTGCTTCTTAATCTCAGCCACTAAGTTGTGGTCGATACCATCAGACTCACGTGCCATTGCCGTTGCTTGGGTCAGAGTCTTGGCAGCAGCAGTGATGACCACGTCATCGTTGCTCAGACCAGCTTGATTCTCTACGGATGTAACGCTTGGCTGTGCCTGCTTGGCGGAAGTGATTCTGCTTGGGGTTGCCTTCTCGGACACGGCCTTAAGCGCATAGTCATGTAAGCTGTCGATTGCCATCAGCAATTCCCCTGAAGATTTAATGGATGCAACAAAAACAAATCACAACACAGAGGCTGTCACTTGCCGCTTGATTGACCATGCCGCATCTTCCACGCCATAGCACCATAGAGTACATACTCTGCACGGTGTAAAGTAGAAGCGCCCTGTGGTCACCGCCCAGAGCCTTGCGGAAAAAACGATGTTGGCCAAGCTGCAGGCAACAGCAGCCAGAAAAACAGGTCAGTGTCTTAAACTAACCTCGTGACGACACGCCTCAGCGGCTTGCCGTCAGCTCCTTTATTTTGCAATTACTACCATTAGCGACAGCTGCAGCATTTTCTAAAGTAATCTATTGCTCCTTGCATGCTGGGGAGGTTACCAGCCTACCCTGCGAAGCAATGAGGGACGCTACTCTGACGCCTCTTAGCTGCTAACCTTGTATGTACAGATAGCTACAAGCGCTGCGCGTGGACGCTAAAGATAGCACTTAGAGTGCAGCAGAATTGAGCTGTGATGTTGCCTCAGTCCCTTATAGCGGCAACAAAACGTAAGAGTACAGTAGCAGCAGAGACAGCAGCAAAAGAAGTTGTGCTTAAGCTGTTGGCAGAGTCTGTATAACGGCAGCAGGTGTCCGTTCTTGATAGGTGCAGTGTAGCGCTATGAAGATGAGCAGAGCTGCGCTGCACTGTGTTGGCACAGCAGAGCTGCCCTTAGAAGACCACATCCACAGTCGCCGGAGCCGATACCACGCCCGTGATTACCTTTTGGCTCTTGAGGTTCTTTACCCTAATGGTGTCATTGATGTTGCCATCCTCAAGGGCCTGTCCTGAGGTCTTTAAAGAGAGCGCATGCGAGCGCGCCACAATATTGACCTTATCGTTTTTGCACACCACACAGAAGCTGTTAGTGCGAATCTGCTCACCAGCTTTGACATCGCGCTTTAAGCGGCTGCCCACTAAGATGTTAGGATCAGCTACCGCCGATGAGAGGTTAGTGTTCTCATCAATGTAGACATGCTTGAGGTCGTTAGTGCCAATCACCTGCCCCTTGGAGAGATTATGTGAGGCCACCAGCGCAGGCATCAGCAGCTTTACGGTGACGGGCACCGTAATCGAGTATTCATTGCCAGGCTTGCTGCAGGTGATACGCACTTGGGAGTTGCGTCTAATGGACTCACCCTTTAAGGCGGCGGTGAGGTAGCCCTCACAGCGCCCCCCAAAGTCACGGCGGTCATCGATAGGGTCAGCTTTGACCTCTACACGGATATCCTGCTCTGAGTTTTGAAACTGCGCAAGGAGGTATTGCTCGGCTACACGGCGTAAGAACTCGGCCTCTTGTGGGGTGGCATGGACGCTAAAGTTTACCGTAAGCAGCAGTAAGGTCACGGGCAAGCACAGCCAGCGTAATGGCGTAAAAGCACGAGTACGGTGTGCAGCACAAGCGCAGCTGGTAGCAGAAGCAGAGACAGCAAGAGAGGCGTGCCGCAGCCATTGGGTAAAGAGCATAAGCCAACCTCCATGCAAGGGCAAAAGCACCCACCACCTCAGGTATGGTGCTGCTAAGAAAAACGGAAAAGGAAAATAAGTCACGCCGAGCAAGGCTAAGGTAATGGTCACAGCCACTGCACTACACAGCACCACAGCTCTAAATGAGGGAGAGAATCTTGAGGCGCAGGGCCGACGTTGTGGTCTTACGGGGCCGAAACTGAGCAAAATTGTAGCACGGCTCAAGAGCTTCTTTGGGATACAAAGCTGTATGCAGCAGCCGCTATACGTTAGATAAAGCCTGTAGCTTCTGTGGCCTCAGGGGGCATGATCATTGGCCTTGCACCTTTGCCGCGCACCACGCTGTAGCGTACTCTGCACAACGCAGAATAGCGTCTGGTGTTGCTCGCTACTTCGATCCTAAGTCATTTCCCTTAGGATAAAGACAGTGCTACCACTGTCACCGCCCTCCGCTGCTCTTTGCAGTTGTGTTGCGCTCGTTGCTATCTTTAGTACCAGACCAAGCAGCACCACACTTTAGCAGTCTTGCGCGCGCACTTTTTGGGAAAAATATGCGAGGTTGTGATATACGGCCTGTTTGTAAGCTGAAGTAAGCTGGTAAAATGTCACGTTGCTGAGGCTGGATTCTCAACAAACCAAATTGGTAACTGCCTAGCAAGCGCCTCACTACCGTGTTCACTGCAATGTGCCTGTGGCCCTAAGATGATGCTCTCTGAAAAAAATGATTACCTGCGCTCTGGCAGGGGGTAGGGGCTTAGTACAGTGGTGCGCTTGTGTGCTCTTGTGTCTAGATTTTGCAGCTTGCCTGCAATCTAGGAACGGTGCTCCGGCGGCGAATTCTTGTCCAAGCTTGTGCAGCCAAGCACATGGCACTGCACCTAAACTTGCCTGTCCCTCTCTTGCCTGCTCTGCTGCGTTAAAGTGTGGCGTGAGCGAGCAGTAAGAGACACTCAGGTCACACGCGGTGTCGTGCTGCGATGTTAGTTCCGTCAAAAAGGCAAACGATGCCTGCTTTTGCAGTAAAAAGGGGAAATTGATGGCTGGCGTAATGGATAAAGTCAACCAGCTGACTGAGCTGGTTGGACAGAACCGCATGGAGCTGTTGCTCTTTAGACTTTCGGGACTGAGCCAGCGTTATGGCATTAACGTCTTCAAAGTACGTGAGGTGCTGCCATGCCCGCATCTTACTGTGATGCCACGTCTCCATCAGTTTGTGATTGGTGTTGCCCACATTCGTGGTAATACCCTCTCGGTTATCGATCTGGCTTACGCCATCGGCGGTCGTCCTTCCACTAACTACGAGAAGGGCTTTATCATCATCGCCGAGTACAACCGCTCGATTCATGCCTTCCTCGTAAGTTCAGTTGAGCGCATCATCAACATGAACTGGTCGAAGATCATGCCGCCACCAAAGGGCGCTGGTCACAGCAACTACATGACTGCTGTCACCGAGATCGATGATGAGCTCATCGAAATCCTCGACGTGGAAAAGATCCTCGACGAGATCGCGCCAAACAACAGCACCATTAACAGCGATGCCATTAAGTCCTTAAAGGTGCCTGAGGGCACGAAGGTGCTGGTGGCCGATGACTCCAAGGTGGCTTTAAAGCAGGTAAGACGCGCTTTAACCGAAATTGGCGTCGATGTGATCGAGGCGCACGATGGCAAGGAAGCTTTGGATGCTCTGCACGAGATGGTCAGAGACGGTAAGCGCATTCAAGAAACGCTGTCTTTGGTTATCTCTGACGTGGAGATGCCAGAGATGGACGGCTATACGCTGTGCGCTAACATCCGTAACGATCCAAACCTGCGCGATCTGTACGTGATCCTGCACACCTCGCTGTCGGGCGTGTTTAACCAAAACATGGTGTCCAAGGCTGGTGCTAACGACTTCATTCCTAAGTTCAATCCTGACGAGTTAGCCAGCGCGGTGGAGAAGGGCTTAGCCATTATCCAAAGCGGTAAGTCTGGTGCTGACTGCGTCATGAAGAACAGCATCAAGATCGGCTAAGCGCTGCTTGGCTCAGCATGGGGCAGCATCTGAAGCTAGACCACCCACCCTTGAGGTTGGTCTGAGGACTCCTTGAGATAAGGTGTCATATCACCGCTCTTATCTCTAAGGTGGATACAGGATTAGAAAATGAGCTTCAGAGGTGGTAACACTTTGGGTGGTGTGCCTGCAAATAGCAAATAGCGGCTGGCATCTGCAACGGCCGCTGTGCTTAAGATCTTGCTTGGCGGTCTTATAAAGACAGCCAAGAAAAGCGTAACTTTCAGGCAAAAGTGAGGATTTGTCTGGAGGTGAGATCACAGCTTAGCAAGTCAGTAGGGGCTGGCCTCTAGTGACAAAAGCCGTTAGCTGGGTCTATAGTAAGAAACAGGGGTGATCGGCCAAGTAGCTAGAGCGTATGGCTCTATTTTCTACTTAAGACCGAGGTGATCCTGACCTCATGAGCGTGTTATGCCCTTGAGCTGACACGAGAGGAACAAGGGGGCCGCATCTTTGTCGCTCACTATTTGTTGTTAATTCCTTGTCCCGCTACCAGAGTGATTACTTTTTGGTAGATGCGCTGCTGCCTAGTGATCGCTGCACCGTGCCCCTGAGCGCGTACTGCGGGAAAGTGGTGTGATGTTCTGTTTTGGCGTGGGCTAATAGACTGCTTAGCTGACGCTTCCAGAGGTTCTTATGTCCGATAATCCTCAGAATAACAACTTTGGCAAGGGCTCTATCTCCAGCATTGCCTCTAGCTTTTTGCATCGTAAGTCGGACTCTGCGCCAGCTAGCAGCAGTGCTAGCACTAGCACCTCATCCTCCTTTAATCGCACTTTAAGTGTGTCGCCAACGAGCACGGCTTCTTCTTTAGGTAACCGTAGCTTTGGTGGTGCAGGTACCGCTACGCCAAGCGCTGGTACCGCCAGTACATTAGCTACGCGCCAAAGCGGTAACGCCATTGCCTCGGTGATGCGTAAGACCTCCACACCAAACCGCGCGCAATTTACCCCAAGCACCTACCCTGGTATTACCAATCTGGCCATTGCCTCCCAAAAGGCGGGCTATGATTCGGTCTCGGCGCGTAATCCTGATATCCAGCCAACCACGCAAGACCGCCTGCAAGTGCAGTCGCGTACTGTCAGCGACATGCAATACCACCGCTTTGCCAAGTACATTGAGGAGCAAAGTGGTATTGTCTTAGGCGAGAACAAGCAGTACTTAGTCAACAGCCGCTTATCGGCGCTGTTACTGCGCTTTAAGGTGCCTACCATTGATGAGCTCATCAATCGCGCCATGCAGCCTAATATCTACAAGGATATTAGCTCGGCCGTGATTGACGCCATGACCACCAATGAGACGCTGTGGTTCCGTGACACCTACCCATATCTGGCCTTAAAGAACATCATCCTGCCAGAGTTAGCCCGTGCCGGTAAGATCCCAGTACGTATTTGGTCGGCTGCCTGCTCCTCGGGCCAAGAGCCTTACTCCATTGCCATGATCGTGCAGGAGCAAGCTACCAACATGGTGCACGTCGATCCTTCCCAGTGCCAGATTATTGGTACTGACATCTCCCCTGAGATGCTCGATCGCTGCCGCTTTGCCCACTACGATAACCACGCACTGGCTCGTGGCTTAAGCGCGGAGCGTAAGGCTAAGTTCTTTAAGCCAACCAAAGATCCAAACGTGATGCGTGTGGATGACAAGATCAAGCAAATGGTCACCTTCAAGCAGATGAACCTCTTAGGCTCGTACAGCCTCTTAGGTCGCTTTGATGTGATCTTCTGCCGTAACGTGCTTATTTACTTCTCCAATGAGGTGAAGAGCCAGATCTTAAACAAGTTTGCGCTGTGCTTAAACCCAGGTGGCTACCTGATCTTAGGCTCGTCGGAGTCGATTCAGGGCCTGTCGGATAAGTACGAGATGGTGCGCTGCAACCCAGGCCTTGCTTATCGTTTAAAGGGTTCCAACCCATTTGCTAAGCACTAAGCTTAAGCCTAAGCTTAGGCTTAGACCAGCCTGCTGCACGGCGCTGTCTGGCGCCGCCGTATGGTTAATCCAGTGGCTGATTAGGGTGGGTAGGTCTCTGTGGGGCGTGCAGCGTCGCTATCAGAGATGGGCGCTTGCCAAGTTCGTGACATGGCAGAGCGCAGAGCCCAGTGCTGTATCTGCACTCTGCTGTGGAGCCGGTGATAACGCCACTTGTGGTAGCTGGCCTGTTGCTAGCTGCGCCGTGGCATATTTCTTGACCTAGAGTTGTCGGCGCATGCCCCACTCGTAAGAGTGGGGTTAGCCGACAGTTAGTATTGGGGCTTTAGCCAAGCACAGCGTATACACATCCTC
>CASEBB010000167.1 GCA_949286015.1 uncultured Succinivibrionaceae bacterium
ATAGGTGTGCCGCTAAATCTAGAGTAAAATCTCATAGATGCATATTGGCGCACCGAATGTGTGCACATAGGCGTATCCCCTAATTTCAATAAAGAACCGTAGACAAGATTCTGCCTTAGGCCAGAACGGCGGTAAGCCAGTATGGCTGCGCGTCCTGACGCCATTTGTAGTGCTTGTAAGTTATCTGCTTTTCATTGTCGCAGGCAGTTATTGCCTACTGTCATCAGTTGAGCCTAACACAGCCTTAGCTCTGCAAGAGAACTTAGGCGTGATGTGGACTATCGGCACACCTCTATTCTTCTCGTGCCTGCTTGGTGCTGCTGCCTTGACTTTCCTACTCAGAGCAGCTGCCAACAAAGCTCTCAAATACTCCTTTGTCGCCCTGAATGTGTTGTTTGCCCTGATCGCCGCTGGGGCTTTTATCTGGGCTTTTAGTCTTTACTTCTTCACCCAAGACCGTGGTTACGGCTTTGATGTAATCGATGCGGCCGCAGTGGTGCAGACCAACTTCTTTGAGGCTTTAGGCTACATCCAGCAATTTCATGGCAATCTTAGCCTTATCGGTCTTTTCTGTGGCTGGCTCGCTGTTGCTGCGCTGCTCGTTGTGAGCACCAGACTCCTACCTCATATCCAGTCTCGCGCTTGGATGCTACTGCCACCTCTTTTGTGCCTTGCCGGTGGGGTGTTGTGTTCTAACTTCCTACCGCAAACAAGGCTTGTCACTTTAACGGCGGCCTCGTTAGGTACCGTCGGTGACACCCTTAAGGCTGAACAGAGCAAGTTCTCAGAGATTGCCTCTTTAGCTAATAAGCAGCAGGCTTTTACCTTTGCTCAGCCTATTAAGAATCAAGACAAGCTCTTCATCGTGGTGATTGGTGAGTCGCAATCCCGCGATGTCATGAGTGCTTACACCAACCGCTTTCTCAACTCTACGCCATTTCTTAGCCAGATGGAGCAGGATTATGCGGTGACCGATCCTAAAGGCACGCTCAAGGATTGGAGCTTTATCAAGCTGCGTAACGCCTACGCTTCCTACACGCACACTATCCAAGCACTCTCCTATGCCTTTACTACCACTCAAGTGAAGGATAATCCCGAAGCCGACCTCACCAAATTCGACTACTCCCACAACATCATTTCTGCCCTGAAAGCTATGGGCTTTCGTATCGCGTGGATCTCCAACCAAAACCAGCTGGGTATTTATGACACGCCAGTGAGTGCGATGATTAGCGGTGCTGATGATCAGTTTTTTACCTCGGGAGATCGGCTCTTTTATCGGCCCGCGCCAGATGGCGTGCTGCTCAGAAAGCTAGAGCAGACCCTCAAACAATACGAGAGTATGCAAGGTGGCGGTGTCATCTTCGTACACCTGATGGGCAATCACTTCCCTTACGACAAGCGCTACCCTCAGGATTTTGCCCGCTTCGACTTTAAGAGCAAGAAAGAAATGGGCATCCGTATGAGCACACCCCCTGAGCGCCTGCAGTACTTCAACACGTATTTAGACAGCATTGCCTACAATGACTACGTGGTAAGCCAAATCACAGCCTTAGCCCAGCAGTCAAAGAAGTTAGGCGGTATCTTCTACTTTGCTGATCATGGTGATGACCCTTACCTTTTCTCCCATGAAATCCGTGATTTTCAGCCATCTATGGCGCGCATCCCCGCTTGGTTTATGGTGAGTCGCGGCTATGCCGAAGATAACCCTGAGGCCTTTACCAACCTTGTAAACAACCGCGCACAGATCTTCGTTAATGACAAGGTCTTTGAGACCTTACTGGGTTTTATCGGGGGCCAAGAGTCGACGAAGGCACTGACATCAGCGGACTATGATGGCAGCCCAGCGGCCAACATCTTTGCCATTAATCGCTCCGTCTGGAACGACTTTTACTTTACAGCGACGCAAAACGCCTTGCGCGGGATTATTCCTATGCCTTTTGCCCACCGCTGCAATAGTAAGTTCAAAGCCCAAACCGCGATCGATCTGCAGATTAACAGCATCGAAATGGATGTTAACTACGATGGTGAGCAGGGCTTTTGTATCGACCACGACGTAACAGATAGCGATCGCATGCAGCTTAGGGAGGTTTTGACTGAATTTCTGCCGCATCTGTCCAATCTATGGTTAGACATCAAGAACTTTCGCAGTCATAACCTCAATGTGGTCAAAGACCAGCTGGATCTCTTAGCCTTTGAATACCCTGAGTTTAAGCGCAAAGCCATTATCGAAGTGCAAGATCCTACTGTAGCCTACGTTATGGCACGAGGTGGCTGGAAGAGCTCGTACTATTTGGATACCGCAGCACTGCTGCAAAACAACTTGCAGTATTGCCAGCAAGTGGTAAAGGCAGTGGCTGAGCTGGGACTGCCCGTTATCAGCTACGACTGGCGTGCTTATGAGCTGGTACAAAAAGAGATCGTTGCTAAGCTGCAAAACAAGCCTATGCAGCTCTCGTGGCACATGAACCTAAACTTTGGCTCGCCAACACTGCAAGAAGAGCTGGAGCCTTACGCCGCGCTCACTGCGACCTGCATTCCTATTTGGACTCTCTACGACATCTAAAAGGTGCTCACTGCAGCGTTTGTTGGATGCCAAAACGACCTGTAAGGTTGGCTGCCACTTAGAGCAAACCACGATAGATAGCGTCGGTGCTTTCTGTCTTGGCCACGCATCTGGTGACAGCCACAGAGAGCTTGAGTGTGGTTGCGGTCACAACGTAAAGATGCCGTTCTGGTGCGATGGGGCTAACAGGCAGCAAGCCCCCACCGTACAGCTCAAGATAGAAGGAGCTCTTGTGCAAGGGAGTACTGGTGCCAGCGTGGTCTTGAGCGCAAGTACCAGCCTGTGTTAACCAGCCTATGGCTGCTTTTTGGTTGAAGTTGCTACACGCGCTGTAGATTCTCGCTTGGCGTCTGGGAGTAGCACTGTGTGCTGGCTCTTGTGGCGATCAAGCAGGGATAAGTCATTGAGATGCATCTCGTAGAGCTTGCGCTGGTTTACATTGAGCGTGTCTAAGATGAGGCCGGTAAACATGCTGAGCACGGCCAAGAGCAAGAACACGCAGGATGCTACAAACGACGGCAGTTTAGGCACTAAGCCGGTGGAGAAGTAGTTGACCAGCACCGGCACTAACAAGAGCAAAGCTGGCAGCAAACACAGCCCCGCAGCCGCACTAAAGAAGAGCAAGGGGCGCACACTGCGCAGCAGGTTAAAGATCATAAGCAGCACCTTAAAGCCATCACTAAAGGTGTTGAGCTTGGAGACACTGCCTTGCGGGCGGTCTTGGTAGTGGATCGGCAGCGATAAGATCTTAAAGTTGTGGCTGAGGGCATGCACCGTCAGCTCTGTTTCAATCTCAAAGCCCTTAGAGAGGATGATGCAGCTTTTGACAAACTCACGGCTAAACGCCCTATAGCCTGTCATGATGTCGGTGATTAACTCCTCTTTGCGCTGGCGGTTAAACAGGATGTTGATGAGGCTGCGCACCAAGACATTGCCGGTGTTGTGGAAAGGACGCTTATTCTCCGTAAAGTAGGTTGATGACAGGCGATCACCAATCACCATGTCGTAGCCTTGCTCTAAGACGCCTGCTACCAACCGCTTAGCATCGGTTGGATCGTAGGTTTGGTCAGCATCGACCATGAGGTAGCAATCAGCTTCGACTTCTCTAAACATGGTGCGCACAACATTGCCTTTGCCTTGGCGGTTTTCAGTGCACAGATGCACGCGCGTTAGCGCGTCTAAAGACGTTGCGGCATCACTGCTGAGCCATGCTGTGAGTCTCTCACTGCTGTGATCTGTGGAGTTGTTATCGTAGACGTAGATTGCGGCGGTAGGCAGCTCTCGTAAGAAGCCTTGTACTACCTCCACTATGGTCTGTACTTCGTTATAGCAGGGAATAAGTACCGCAATCTGCGTGGTGTGGGGAGTAGTGTTAGCCGCTGCCGCTGCTGCTGCAACTGTTTCTGCTTCTACAGGCACCGTCATAGCCTCTGAATCCGGCTGTGATTGCTTCTTAAGATACTGTTGCTGTGCTTGTGGCAAAGTGTTGTTGCCCTGATTTGAGGTGGTCATCTGCAATCTCCTAAAGATATGCTGCAAGCAGGGCTCTGCTTAAGTGAAGTGCAGTAGCCCCCATGAAGAGTGCTAAGGACAGAGCAGAGCTCTTAGGTGAGACGCAGCGGATCAAAGATCCAGCGCACTTGCAGATAAAACTCAGGGTTAACAGTACTTATGGTCTCATCAGCTCCTACCGTAAGGAAGAAGCTAAGGCCAATGGTAAGTAGGAAGATGCCAATACCCACAACAAAGAACAGGGCCTTGTAGTTGATAGTGGCAGTAGGATCAGCAACAGCATCTTCTGCTTCTGCGTATGGTGAGCTTGTGGACAGATGCTTATCAGCTACTGGTATGCTTTGCCACAGAGCAAAGGCAATGACGCTGAGCCACATCACAAACTCGCAGGTATAGCGCAGCCCGAAGTTGGCATTGGTGACAAAGATAACGATTAAGAATGGCAGCCACACCATGCTGAGGAGCATGAAGTAGGTAGTAGCTTGCAGCAAGGTGGCCTCACCAGCGCGGCTATAGCCGCTATGGCATAAGGTGTGGGTAGCATTGCTGATAGCATCGCTATCTGCGTCACGTAAGAGGCGTTGTCGCAGTGAGCTTACTTTCCACCATACTGCCAATAAGGCTAAGCCCCAGAGAAGAGGGAAGTTGATGAGGCCACTGTGAGGGCTTTGGAAAAAGTAATTGCCTAAGCCCGTATCCATAGTGGTGCCCCACTTAATAAACGGGAAGTGACCAGAGATGTCAAAAGGCTTAACGAGCAGGTGATATAAGGCATTCTGCCATTGGCCTAAGAGCAGCGTGACCTTGTTATAGTGGGTATCAAAGACGGTGAGCTGGTTAAACTGACCAAACTCGGTAATGGAATCAAAGCGGGCGTAGTTGTACCACGCTAAGCCAATGGCGCCCAGCGCTACGGGAATAGCTAAGCACAGGGTGTTTTGGAGCTTACTGCGCCATGTGTCAGTCGAGATCAGGTAAAGCACATACAGTGGCACGGCAAAGAGCAACACGATCGACAACTGCAAAGGTCGCGAGGCAACGACCAGCACTACCGCAAGGCCAGCAAACACTAATTCGGTATGCCACCACCAGCGCTGGGTCATGAGCTTATCTAAGCCACGCAAAGAAGCAGGCGGAATATTCTCATGAAGTGGGTCTGGGATAAAGCGCGCTAAGGTCATGAGGCAGCTTATAGCGATGCATAAAAATGCAAAGCCAGTCATGGGCGTTAAGTTAAGCAAAAGCGCTTAAACATCAGCATCAGCGCCACTTAAAGTGGCTTTTAGGCCGGTCGATTGGCATTTTAGCCTTAAAACCGCCTTCCAACGCGATTTAAGTGGCTTGTAAATGCCTCTTTCACTACCCCAAGCGAACCACTAACTTAACGCCCATGAAAGCCAGTAAGATAAGGCAAGGAGTAGTGCACAAGTGACACTTGTACCACCAAGACCTGTGATCCTAGGAACAGGGCCAGCTTACCCAACACAAAGAAGAGGGGGTTAACCTCGGAGGTAAAGAACGCCAGCAAGCGATTACTTAGCAGGTATAAGCCGCCTAAAGCCATTAAGCTGGCGATAAATACGGCTAAAGCGGCGCAAGGCGCTTGACCAGTAAGGAGGTAGATCGGAGCGTAGATGAGTATCAGTGGCGCTAAGCCAAAGTACACGTACATCTTGCCTTGGTAGTAGGCACGATCCCACATGCCCTCTATCTTGTGCGACATACGCTGGGTAGGGTCATACGGATTGTCGAGATAGGCTAAGCGCGCATCAGGTAGGTAGTCGATGTGGAGCTGGTGCTTAACAAAGAAGGCTTGCAGTAACTGCGTATAGGCATCAGAGGCAATGACCTCTTCTTGAGTCTTTGGTAGGTCAATGAGCAGACGCTGGTCCGGCGTGTTGTAGGGAATGACGCCAACCTCATTGAGGTAAAAGGCACTGTCAGTGGCATTTTGCGGATGGTAGACCGTAAAGATGCCCACAGCTCCTAACAAGGCTATGGCAAAGACACCACGATTGAGCAGCTTGTAGGCGCGAGAGTTGACGCGGATACGCTGCTGGCGTACCGCAGTGCAGGTGACACTGTAGGCGATGGCTAAGAGAGCTATCGACAAGAGCACACGTACTACAGAGAAGCGAAATGGCGGGGCGTAATTGAGAACCAGCTTGGTCAGATGCAGGTCTGGGCTGATACCACGGGTGTTAAAGGCAAGGGTAAGGGAGCGGGCGTGACCATGGGTGAGTGGCTTGAGCAGGATGGCGTTAACATCGCGCTCGATTTCCCCGCTGGGGGCAGTGTTAGCGGCGCCGCCACCAATTTCAAAGGTGCCAACTAAGAAGCTCTCATCTGTGCGGGCATCATCAGTCATAAGCAATTGTCCCGAGACCAATTGCCGTGAAGAGCTTTTTACTTGTAGGTAGACGGTGGCTAGAGGCAGGTCTAAGTCCGAGAGCGTTAGGCTTTGGCTATTTGGGGTAATAGGGATGCCTTGCGCTGGCAGGGTGATGACGTGTTGCGGATAGTCATCGCGGGAAAAGAAGAGAGCTGAGCTGTTGGCAATTACGACCTCGATGAGCAAGGCCAGTAACACAATAAGAGCAAGAGCCAGCTTATGCTGCTTTAAGGTGGTGCTTAACATCGACAGCAAAACACTGCGCGGAGTAGAGAATGCAGCAGAGGAGGTTGTAGCAGAAGAGCCTGACGAGAAGGAATGCGCTGAAGCAGCTCTATCGGCTGCGGACGCTGATGAGGCGTGTGGGTTAGCAAACGACTGGCTAAAATTAGCGGTTACTTTTTCTTGTAGCAAGGGGGGGTATATCGACTTTTTATACTAAAATTTTGAGGTTGCACCGAGGCCTTTTGGTGCTGGTGGAGAGAAGAATGGTGCAAAGTGGTCATACTTGAGCCAAAGCTGCAGTAGGGAGCGGTGAGTCAGAAAAACAGTAAAGCGTGGGAATGGGGGATACGCCATATAGGCTGGCAGCAGCCAGTTATGGGAAGTAGGCGCTCTGATCAGCGCATAGGTTACCATGATAGCGCCATGATATGAGCAAAAATAGGGGCGGGCGCTGGTAAAGATACCCTCCAGAAGCCATATGGGGCGGGCGTTGGTAGCTTGCAACTACCAGCTGCCTATAGCGACGGTTGTAAGGACAGTGGTAAGATCATTGACCGCAGGAGGTAGCCTCGCTGCACGCTGCACTTGTACGGCATTTGCGTGGTTAGAGAGCAACACAACAATAACCTCTGCACCATACCACCGCCATCAACCCTCATAATAACCAGTACCCGCACATGGTTGTCTTACGTACTATGGCACAGAATCCTGCTCAAACCCAGTCGAGTTCGTTACGAAAAATCAATGACTACATCAAGCATCAAGCTGTAAAAGGCGTTGTAGATGCTGATTTATACGGCGTTTATTCCTTTTTGCACCAAAATGGTGCGGTGGGGGGGGTATTGCATTTTTCAAATTAAATGACAAGGGGGACAGCGCGGAAGGCTGCCTTTACGCTGCCGAGCTTGCTGCTCAAGAATCCAGCGCCTGCTGCAGCTTGCTGTCGATTTCGCCTTGCCGCAAATACGACCCTTCCTCTGCCCATGGTGCATTACGTGAGTTCTCATGTGCGCCAGCCCCCTTCCTGCAAAGCCTGCCATCACCTCAGCGCGTGATTAATGCGCTACCTCTCGCCTTCTTTGCTACCAACCACTGCTCCTTATCTGCTCTTGCCTTTGCGCCTCTTGCTTGCCTCTTAGCCCACTTTCCTGCGTGCCTCATCCACTGCCTTAAGCGATTACAGCCTAACTCGTCTGCTCGCCTGTTCTTAGAAGCGATGCCCCCAGCAGTTCTGGTATCGCTGGTGAGAACCGCCAAAAGCCAAGCTCCTTAACTCTATGCCTCTGGAGCTGCGGCTGATTCATTAGGTGCCATGCCTAATGTGCCGCAATCTTTTGGATTTCTTTTGGTTCTACCGCGTTTGTTCTTATGAGCTCTATTTCTGACGATCTTAAGCAAGCCCAATCTCAGCTGGTTAACTTCCTCGACAACAACAGAAGCGGCCAGTTGATTTGGCAGCATACCGACGACATCAATCACACCTTGGAAATGCTCGCTGACGACAACAGCCGTGACTATTTCCGTCGTGAAATCCAGTTCTTGTACCTGTTAGGACTTGGCCCTCAGTTGGCTTCGGATCTCACCAGCCGCATGAAAATGGCTGAGTTTAACGCCATCATGAGCAACCTCACTCAGCATCCGGAGCAGTACCAGCTGCCAAAGATCACAGCACCACAGAAGGAGGCGTTTGTCTTTTTCTACTCGTTAGCCACCAACATGGTAATCAACCAGTACGAGTACCAAGACAAGGTCACAGTACATGATGGTGACATCTTCTTAGATTGCGGTGCTTGCTTGGGTGATACGGCACTGTGGGCTTACAGCAAGGGCGCCAAGACTGTCTACAGCTTTGAGCCGTCACCTGCCAACTACAAGTACTTACAGTTCAACTTCAAGCAAAACCACATCGCTGAGGATTTGGCGATTTTAAGCGCTGTAGGCAAAGAGAAGGGCACACTGCCATTCCTCTTAGAAAACCAACAGCTGCATGCCGGTGCTTGCCGCTGCATTTCTGAGGAGCGTGCTCAAGAAATCGAGAGCAGCAATAACGCTGACTTAAAAAAGGCCCTGACCCGTGTGGACTGCATCAAGCTTGATGACTTCTGCCAAGAGCGCGATGTGACGCCAACTTTCATCAAGATGGATATCGAGGGTGCCGAGCTCGATGCCTTGCAAGGTGCTGCTGAAACCATCAAGCAACATAAGCCGCGTTTGGCGATTTGCCTGTACCACAACGTAGCTCACATGTGGGAGATTCCAGCTTACGTCAAGTCGTTGGTGCCAGAGTACAAGCTGTACTGCAAGAAAAACCACCCAATGTGGGAGTTCGTACTTTACGCCACGGTTGATTAGGCAACAGCCTTAGCGCGGCCGAGGCTCTAGACTGGTTAGCGTTGCCATAGAGCCTGCAATAGCGCCAGCAGTGGCAATTGCTGGCGTCCCTGTAAGAGCTTCTGCTGACCTTGCGTCAGCAGGGGCTGCACGTTATGACTGAGCATGTACTTAAGCCCTTCCACCCATGGCTTAATCTCCTCATCCGTAGGCAAGGCGTAGGGATCGAGCTCTAAGCTACGTGGTAGCGGCAGGGCTATACAGGCACCACCAGTGGACTCTTGTAAGCCGCCTGCGTTGCTGCCGATAACAGGGATCTTATGTAGCACTGCCTCTGTGGCCAGTGGCTCCCATGCATGGGCACGCAGCTCAGGTCGTAAGAGCAGAGCGGTGTTGTCCCACACCTCCTCACGGCTCTCTGGAGCGTCTACAGTAAAAACATTAGGGAAGTCAGCAGCACTAAAAGTGCGCCCATGTTGTTGCGACTGCCCTTTTGGCGTCAGCTCATGTAAGCGTGGCCATGCAGTGGCTAAGTGCATTCCGTAAGTGACCGCCAAAAAGCGTACTTGTGGCAGCTCCTGTTGGCACACCTGTGCTAACTTGGCAAAGAGCGCAAGGCCATGCTCAGCAGTAGGCTGAAAGAGCGTCACAAACTGTGGCTGCGCTTGCTGCGCTGCATTACGCTTAGCACTCTTGGCACTTTTGTCACTCTTGGTGACGACAGCCATACCGTTATGCCCCAGTGACTGCACATTGAGCTCCGCGTGCTGAGCGTAGTAATGGGCGCTGCTCTCGCTAAAGGTAAGCAATAGCTCAACATCGGGACAGGTGTAGCTGCTATAGTGGTTGTGTTCGAGCACGAGCGCGGTATGGATACCAGCTGCAGCAGCTGTGGAGATACAGGCCTGTGTCACAGGACATAAGCCACATACCAATAAGACCTCTGGTTTAAGCTTGGTCAGCAGCTTATGGCACTGTTGCCACAGCAGTTCGCCCTCGGTTAGGGACATCTGTGCTAGGCAGCCTGTAGCGCTACGGGTGTAAACGAAGTTGATGCCCGCATCTGCGTAGGCATAGACGCCACTTGGCTCAGCTGTCAGCTTGTCATTTATGGCCTGTAAGGCTGGTTGGGACGTAAGAGGGGTAGAGGCATTAAGAGGTGAGAGCACGGTCAGCCTCTGACCATTCTGCTTGAGGTAATGCACCATGTGCCAGCAATTGCTGGCAGCAGCATTGATGCTGTCATGCAGACTAAAAGGAGTGAGCACTAAGATGGTAGCCAAAACAATCTCCTTTTAGCAGGACAGGCGAGGATAGGGCAAAGGCAGCGGTGTACTGAGGGAACATGGCACACTGGAGACCACTGGAGGCAAAGGGTGCAGGTGGGTGTGTTGGCAGGCACCACTGGCCTTTGGACGCGTCAGAAGCAGGGCCGTATGACCCTGCTCCGTTGCGGGTTAGATTAAGCTGCCGTTACGCAGTAATTGTGGATTGTTACCCGCGCGCAGGTCAAACAGCGGCTTTAAGATGATGGCCAAGCGGTTACCGGAGATGTTAACGTCGTTCTTCTTGGTCATGTTCTGGCAACGCTCGGCAAAGTCCTGCGTTAAGCCCATGTTGAGGCCCTTGAGCCAGCCGTTGATATCAGCACTCTCAGGTACCGTCTTAGGGTCAGCAGTGCAGTAAGGTGGCACGTCCACTAAGATACCAGCCTCACCTACAGACTCAGCTAAACCCAGTTGGTTGGTAGCCAGCACAGGAATACCGCAGGCAATAGCTTCACGAGCGATATTGACGATACCCTCAAAGGTTAAGGATGGAACCACCAAGAGCTTGGTGCTCTCTAAGACCTCGACGTTTGGCGTCTGTGGGCCTAAAACCTCGATGTCCTTTAAGTCCTTATCCTCAAAGGCAGCATCGGTGCTGTCCTTCTTGTGTAAGAGCGCTACCTGCTGCTTGAACTGACCTTCGTAGGTCTCATAGACCGCGAACTTAAAGCCTTTGGCTTCCTTGTTCTTAATGGCGGTCTTGGCCATTTGCAGGAAGATAGCTAAGCCCTTTTCCACGCTAGGGTTGATCATGGTGATGCGGGTACGCTCAACAGGCTCCGCACCTTCCTTTTGCTTTTCCTTTTGCGCTTGAGCTTGCAAAATTGGGCTGGTCACAGGCAGGAACGAGCCCGTGACAACACAGTTGATACGGTGTTGCGTAGCGTAGAGGTTAGCAATGGCGTTGCTGTCGGTGATCACCACGTCAATGTTAGGAAAATTGAAGCGGCGTGGGGTGCCGTCTAAGAGCACATAAGCCGTTGGCAGACCACGGCGATGGGCTTCATCAAAGCACACCATCGACATCACATCAGAGCCCGTGCCCATAACCACGTCAGGGCGGAAGCTGTTAATGATGCCGCAGAACTTAGCGTATAAGTTACGCTGCTCTTGGGAGATCATGTCAGCCAAACGACGCGATTGGGTGCGCATGTAAATGCAGTTAATCTGATTGTCGTTCAGGCTAAACGAGTTCTCTTTGCTGTTCTTGAGCTTTTCCTCTAAGTCGGTAAACATCGAGGTGCCGCTGTCATTGACGAAGTTCAGCGCAGACAGCGCGACGATATCGACATCACGGGCGCGCAGCGACAGTAACATGTTGCGCATTTGCGTGGCGGAGGCGCTAGCCGTGTCGTGAATGCTTAAAGGGCTAACCCACAAGAGTTTAGGCATGGTTGTTCAGTTCCCGTAAATCCAAAGCGGCCAAGCTGCTCGGAGTTACATCCATGCGCGGATCACACGGCAGCGCACAGTGACGAGCAGGGCAGAATAGGGCGCAAATGTTAGCGGTAGTAGTGAGGGCGATTCGTGGCGTGTGGCAGCAACAATGGAGCAAAAGCTTCCATGACGCGACGAGTGCTGTTTTCCAAGGAGTGCTGCTGTTGAGCCTTAGCAAATTGCTCACTGTAGTCGGTGCTGAGGACGGTCTTTAATCCCTCGACCCAAGGCTTGATTTCCTCATCAGTTGGCAGGCTGAAGTAATCTTCTTGGCAGTGTTTAGGGGCATCAAGGATGACACCACTGCCACCCATAGCCTCAGGAATGCCACCGGAACTAGAGCAGAGTACCGGAATGTTGTTAAACACAGCCTCTGTGGACACACGGCCCCAAGACTCGTACCACAGCGAAGGTACTACCAGCGCTTTGGTAATGGCAAAGACAGGGCGGATGTCAGTTTGAATGCCGGTCATGTCCACATTAGGGAAAGCACAGTTGACGTAAGGGTGTACGTCTGGCTTGTCCTTTTCATGGAGGAGTGGGGCTACTTGTGAGAAGTTGCCACGGCTGTTGACCACCAAGAAGCGTACATCTGGCATCTCTTTTTCGCAGGCTTTGGCCAGCTTAGCGAAAATGGAGACGCCCTTAGCCCCTGACGGATTAATAAAGGTCACGTACTTTGGATCGCGCTCTTTGGCCACAATACGGCTCAGATCAAAGAAGGCACCAGTTGCTACCACGTTGATTTGGTCTCGCTCGGCATAGAGCTTGGCGGTAGCATAAGAATCGGTGATGACCAAGTCGTAGTAGTTAAAGGAAAAGTGAGCATGATTGCCATTAACGAGGAGGTAGACGGTTTTAATACCACGGCGTTGTGCCTCGCTAAAGCAAGCAATAGAGACCATGCCTGGGCAATAGCCAAAGACGATATCAGGCTTGAACTCGTCTAAGACGTCTAAATAGGTCTCGTAGAGCAGCTGGCTTTCGGCCATGCTCAGAGACATCTCGTCACGATGCTTGTTACGGACATAAATGTAGTGAATGCCCCTGTCATCCATGACAAAGACGCGGTTCTTGTTGGTCTCTAAGGTCTTGTCCAGATCGCCAAAGGCACTGGTGCCAGCTGGCGTATCAAAAACGAAGGTTGCACAAGACCAAACTTCATAACCGTGTTTGACCAAGGACTCAAGCAGCTGCTTGGCATCGACCGAGGCGCCGGAGGATGTGTCGTGCAAGCTATAAGGCGACATCCAAAGGACTTTAGGCATAGAAAACGTCTCCGTGGTAAAAGGCTCGGTACTGCTGACTTGGCCTACACAGAAAATTGTTTTGTAGGAACAGAGCTGAGGTTAGAAAACCAGAGCTACGCAGGGAGTATGAAATCTTGTAGGGAGTGGGAGAAACTGGTATCAGTAGGGGCGTAGGCTTGGTCTAGTGGGAGATTCGACTTGCTTTTTTAGTTTACTGGGGACAGTAGAACCCCAGACACAAGCACTTTTATCACAAGAGAGAGTGGCCTTTTAGCTAATTGCTACAGATGCCTCAGCGTGTTTGGATGGGGCAGTGATAGCGCTAAGAAATGACAGCGATCCGTTTTAAGCCAAGCTACGGCGCTCCTAGAGCGCTCTTTTGGGGCTGTAAGGCCAGTCCCATTGCAGAGCAGCGCTTTAGAGCTTAGAGCTGCTCTTTAAGGACGCCGGATCCCGTGCCGATGAAAGCGTGGCTGAAAATGCTGGCACAATGGCAAGAGGTGCATGGTGAGGTTGTCTGTAAGGCGTTTAGCATCAAGCTGCAATTTGGCCTCATTGAGCTGTTGTGTCCATTTCCCCTGCAACAGGCGCTTTAAAGCCTCGACCCATGGCTTAATTTCCTCATCTGTTGGCAGCGAGGTTGGGTCTTCAAGGCAGTGCTGTGGCGGATCGAGCACAATGCCCGCATTGCCAATAGCCTCGGGAATGGCACCGACGTTGGTACCCAGCGCTGGAATGTCGTTTAATTGGGCCGCACTAACGATACGGCTCCACGACTCATAGGCTAGAGACGGTACCACAATGGCTTTGGTGTTGGCCAAAACCGGACGCAAGTCGACGGCACCATTGGTCATGAGCAGGTTCTTAAAAGAGTGCCCGCGTAGAGGGAATGACTCTTTATCGTTAGGATCGTGCAAGACCGAGGCGCTTTGCTGGAAGTTGGCGCGGCTGTTGACCACTAAGAACTTTTGGTCAGGCATCTCCTGCTCACAGACCGATACCAGCTTGGCAAAGATGGCTACACCCTTTTCAATCTCTGGCGTCACCATGGTAATAAAAGTCGGCTGGCGCTCAGTGGCGACTACCTCTTGAGGCGACATAAAGTGCCCGCAGGAAATAGCACTGATGTGGTCGCGTACCCGATAAAGTTCAGCTGTGGTTTGGGAGTCAGTTAAAACCAGATCGATGTGCGGAAAAGAGAAGTGAGAGTGCTTGCCATTTAAGAGCATATAGACCGTAGCGCAGCCTTGACGCTTCGCCTCGGCAAAGCAGGTATAGGAGTCCATACCGGTACCAAAGCCTAGTACGATATCTGGCTTGAAGACATCCAAGATCTCGCAGAACTGGTAGAAGTACTCCATTTGCTCGATGCAGGAGCGCTCCATCTCATACGTATGAGTGTTCTTGAGGTAGATGTAGTGGATGCGGTGATCGTTGAGCTCAAAGATGTTGACGTTAGGCTGGCGTGCATAGAGCTCTTTCAGGTCACCAAAAGAGGTGGTGCCACCTTGCGGACGGTCAAAGACAAAGGAGGAGAAAGCCCAAATCTCGAAGCCCTTTTGCGCTAAGTTTTCGAGCATAGCGCGGCAGTGGATAGAGGCGCCCGATGTGGTGTCATGTAAGCTGTAAGGAGACATCCAAAGAATCTTGGGCATGAAAGGTTACTCCGGATAGAGTGGGTTGTAAGCTTACATCCTCAAAAAACACGCGCTCATATGGGGATGTGGTGCAAGCGTGTGGTATGAGCTGAGGAGTTGTGGGCGTACTTTGTAAAATCGGTTGAGATGGGGCGCAAGAGAGGGCCGAGAGTAGGGAGTAGGGATTAGGCTCTAGGCATGAGGGCTTACTACGATAAGTTGAAGCCAATACGTTCGCGCTCGCAGTGGGTGATGTACGGTAACAGGATCTTCACCACGTTATCGATACCCTGATCAATGTTAAGGGCGGCTTGAGCCTTGGTACAGGCCTCAGTCCAGTCCTCAGTAAGCAAGCGTTTAAGAGCTTCGACCCATGGCTTGATTTCTTCGTCATCAGGAATGGAGAGGAAGTCTTGGACACTGTGCGCAGGTGTGGCGAGGGTGATGCCAGCACCAGCAATGGCTTCAGGAAGGCCGCCAGAGTTAGAGGCGAGCACAGGGATGTTGTTAAACACGGCCTCGGTGGCGACGCGGCCCCAGCTCTCCCACCACAGTGATGGGGCTAAGAGCACCTTAGTCTCACGGTAGATGCTCTTCATGTTTTGGGTGCTTGGCGTCATGTCGACGCTGGCGAAATCTTTAGGGGTGAAAGGGTGGTTCTTCTTATCACCCTTGACGTGCAGGTACTGCACATTCTCAGCAAAGTTACCGTTAAGGTTGACCACTAAGAAGCGCTGGTCTGGCAGCTCTTGTTCGCACACCTTGACGAGCTTGGCAAAGACAGCCAAGCCCTTTTCAAAGGCAGGGTTAATAAAGGTCACGTACTTAGGCTCGCGGTTTTTCGCGACAAAGGCCGAGGTATCAAAGATCGCACCGGTAGGGATCATGCGGATATTGTCACGGCGGCGATAGAGCTGCTCGGTGGCACGAGAGTCGGTAAGAACGAGATCGACATCAGGAAAGGTGTAGTGACCATGATTACCGTTTAAGACAGGGTAAATGGTGGTCATACCACGGCGCTTGGCTTCGGCAAAGCAGGTCATGGAAACCATGGAGGTGCCAAAGCCCATCACGATATCAGGTCTAAAAGTGTCTAAGACCTTACCCACAGCTTGGAAGTACAGCTCTTGCTCGGCAAGAGTGCTTTGCTCTTCGGCCGTAGCCTTACAACGGGTATAGACGTAGTGGATACCGTTGTCGTTAAACTCGAAGATGTTTTGCTTGTTGCGCGCAAGCTTAGCGGCGAGGTTGTTGAACTGCTTGGCCCCGTTAGGTGCATTAAAGATGAAAGAGGAACAAGCCCAGACCTCGAAATTGCGCTTAGCAAGGCCCTCAAGGAGGGTCTTACAGTGGATAGAGGCGCCTGAGGACAGGTCGTGCAGGCTGTAAGGGGAGAGCCAGAGAATTTTTGGCATAACGGGGCATTCCTCTAAGGGACAGACGCTGAAGAAGCTTCCTCTTAAGGTGCTTAAGGCAAGGTGTAGCAGCTGTGTCCAAGGTACCTAACAGTAGACGCAGCAAAAGAGCACAGCTCAGGGCAGTGAGTGCGCTATAGGTAGTAGCAAGGAGATGAGGACACTACAAAACGACGTTAGCTTACCTTGTGATCACCAAAACAAAAGCAGAGGATTGAGTGCGTTTTTTTAGAGGAGGCTTTGAAGCCACAACCCATGTGGGTACCAAGGCGATGGTAGGTACCACGGCAGGGCTCAGAATCTTTTCAGCTGCAAATTGTAACAAAGAATAAGCAGCGCTTTAACACCAAGTTAGGTGCAGGGCACAGATTGCGTAAGCAGCAGGGCAGCTTACGTCATCTACAGGGGGCGGGCGCTGTTAAAGCGGCGCTCTATCTTGTGATCTCTGCTGTTCCCAGCAGGTGAGGCAGTGGCTCTGTACTCAAAGGGTTGAGTTTAGGTGGAGACTCTTATCACAGACTTAGCGGCACTGCTCCAGCGAGTGTAACTAGGAAGAAGCAGGCGAGGGTGCTGGGGGCGGGAAGGCAGGCATAAATTAGCGCTTGCTGACAGGTGTTTTAAGCCAGATGAGGCCAAGCTGCGGTAAATTTATGGATAAGTGTGCTGAAACTCTTGCAGGCTCTGGCGTTTCATTTCAAAATAAGGTTTGTAGGGCAGAGTTGCTCCTCAAGCAGTTGCTGTGTAGCACGCCTGCAAAGGCGCAAGTCTTTGCGAGCGTCAGGGCTTAACACCATCACGTGATTAGCTCCGTCGCTGACGAGCTGGCAGCACATATAGGCTTGGTAGGTGCGTGAGCACCGAACTATCGTTTATGAGTGCGTTCGTTAAGCGTGATACTCACGAATCTGTCCCCAACGGGACTGCGGCAGTATAGCGACTGCGCTGGCTGTGGCTAAGTCAACAGCAAAGCGGCGGACTAATCATAAAGCGTGAGGTTTTCCGGCCTGTTTGAGGAATATAGGCTTTTGTGCTCTGGCAGCTGCAAAGGCGCAGGGTACGAAAAACGCGGCTCTGCCGCCCAGAGGCGCTCTATGCAGCGCTTTTTATGGCAGCGTTTGGCACTTTAGTCCCAAAAGCTGCGGCACAGCAGGCATGTATGCCTTGCTCTTGTGCCTCATGACACAGCAAGTGCAGGGTGGGTACAGCAGTCCCACTCTTTTTGATTTTTCGTTACCCCAGCCACCATGGCGCGGGCAGAATAACCAACCATTAAGCAAAAAGCCCAGAAACACGCAAGGTGCTCTGGGCTTTTTTGCTTCAGGCGCACTGTCAGCGCTCATTCCACAGAGGGCCTAACTGCGTCGCGCGGTAGCGCTACTTCTTGTTTTGCTGCTTCTTGTTCTTGGACGCGTTATCAGCTTTGCTGTTGGCGTCCTTTGCGGTTGCAGCAGCAGCTGCTGCCTCGGCCGCTGCTACTTGCGGCATCTTGACCGGCATACGACCAAAGAGCAAGCCACTTGTGGCAAAGTAAGTTGGGCAATGAGCCTCTTGGGCGCCCAGCTTGCGCACAATCTGCGTATCCATCATCAGGAGACCAAAGTTGCGCGTGGCGACCTTATCCACCCAGTATTGGTCGTCCTGCTCGTTAACATGGAATTGGCCATGCGTACCTTTGCGGGCAAAGGTCATGAGAAGTAAGCGGCCGGAGCAGAGCGTATCCAGCAGATTGCCGATGTACTTTTCTTCGATGTGCTCGACCACCTCAACACAAGTCACTAAATCGCAAGGCGTGCCGCGCCATGGGCCATCATTGAGGTTGTGGTAGCTCAGAGGGTAGCAGGCGTTCTGCACGTTAAAAGGCAGACCTTCGATGCCCACTACAGGTAAGTTGAAAGTATGGTGCAGGTAGTAGGAGACTTGACCTAAACCCGCGCCCACATCCAGCACCGAGCGCACATTATGGCGCTTGATTACGTACTCGTAAACTTTAGGCGAGAAGCTTTGAGGATCTCCAAAAAATAGATTACCCCCCCCCATAGCAAAATTCGTGCCATCTTGTGTGTCATGGGGATCGCCAACGAACAAAGTGTTGACGTTAGCTTGGTTGTTGAGCGTAAACTTCATGTAAAGACAAACCTTTTGGTCTGAGTAAGCTCGGTGAGAGCAATGATGTGGATGTGGTCGAGGCTGGTTGCTGTTGCTGGTAAGCAAGGCACAAGACTATAGCGCCAGCCGCAGCGCTTATGGGGTGTGCTCACGTTGTGCCGCTAAAGTGAAAAGTGGCGTTGCGAGTTGTGTCTCAAGATAGCCTGCGTTGTCATCTTACCGCAGGCCTTGTTATTTTCCAAAGAGTGAGTTCAATGGCTCTGTTCTGAGTTTGGTTGCTGCTACAAAGCAGCATTGCCCCTGCAAGTAAACAGGGATGCCCATGTGATGGCAGAGCAAGGCAGGGCACTGCGATCAGTGCCTTAGAGGTAGGTATCCTAAAAAGCGCCTAACGGCGCCTTATCTCGAGAGTAGCGTCTCAGCAAATACCTACTCTAAGGGTAAGACACCTGATTGTAGGCCGTTTTCACCTTGGCTTACGCCAGCTGCGCCTTAAACACCGTAAATTTCGTGGTGCTGTACAGCACTTCCACGCGCTTAAAGGCCTGCTCTAACGCCTGCTCATAGTGTAAGCAGGCATTGCCCACCAAGTACAAGGCACCATTAGCACTTAAGTACTCTGGAGCATGAGCAATCATGTCCAGCGTCTTGGACGTCGAGCGGTTTAAGCCCTGATGGAATGGTGGGTTGGTGACAATAAAGCGAAACTTATTGCTGCCCCCCATAAAGCTAGAAGCAGCTTCTAACGTCGTTTCCTGTGGCAGCATGTCACAAGCAAGAGGCAGAATACGCGCGCTTAACTGCTCCTTGCTGGCATTAAGCTCGGTGCTAAACAAGGCTGTAGCACTGATATCGGTGCTGACAATGTGGCTGCAGCCACGCGCGGCGAGGCTTAAGCCAATCACACCGGCACCACAGCCTAAATCGAGAATAGGCTCTGCGATATTAAGCGGCGGGAGGATCGTTAAGTCAGCTGTGGCGAGGTCAGTAATAGCATCGCTCTTGCTGCGGCCTAACGCCTGTGCGCTGAGGTCAGCATGCAGCGCATTAAGCAGCATGTGGGTACCAGTGTCCAGCTGTCCTTGGCTAAAGATTCCTGGCAGCTGCTCACAGCTGATACCGCCATAGCTGACAGCTGGGATGGCCTTACATGGCTTTAAGGCCGGTAAGGTGATACCCGTGGTGGCAGCGGCTTGCGGGGCATTAAGCTGGCCTAAGAACACGGTGCACTTGCGGGCGGTATCGACCTTATAGACCGTAGCGGCGTCTTTTAAGAGGCTATCAGCACTCTTACCACCAATGGCGTTAGTACCAATGAGCAGGATATTGGTCTTGTCTGTGAGCTTACTTTGCAGGTGGTAGAGCAAGTCCTGACTTAAGCTCTTGCTCTTGCTTAAAAAGAGCACCAGCGTCTCAACGCTCTCAAGGTGCTGCACCACCTGAGGATCGTGGCAGGAGCCAAAGATCACTTGTACGTGCTTCTTTTGCGCAAATTCACGGGCGGAGTGGCCTAAGCGCACGCCCATCATGGCACTTAATGATGAGGCAAACTCATAATTGTCCGTAAGCACCGTGGCGGCGGTGGTGCGAATAAGTTGTGGCAGCAGTTGCGGTGAGGTGATATCACCGGCAAAGAGCACCTTTTTACCGGCCCAATATTGCTCGTTACGGAGGAGTACTTCTACCAGAGGATCGTCAGCTTTCATCAGGAAATAGTGTGGTTAGGCAGCAGGAGCGTAAAGACCAAAAGAGCTACCCCAGAGGCGGATGGTCTGGGAGCCAGCGTTACCTTGTGGAGATTAGGCGCTTAGGCTAAGCGCCGCTCATCTCACTCTTAATGGTCTTGTGCCATCATTGCTGCTGTAGGTGGTGGGCTAAGGATGCAGGGGCTCTTAAGCTGTGCTCTTAGAGATCGGCGTCAATATCAAACGCGTCAAACTCAGGCTTTGGCTGATTAGCAGCAGCTGCCTTACGCAACTTATTGCGCTCAATGGAGCTGAGCTTTGGCTCACCATTGGCGTTGCTGTCCTGAGCGCCAGTGGCCGTGGCTGCGTCCTCAGCACCGCTCTTGTGACCAGCGGTCTTCTCAAGGCGCTTTTGCACGCGCTGTTGCGCGGCAGCGGCTTCTTTAGCCTCCAGCTGCTCTAAGGTGCCGTGCTGTTGCAGGCGCTGCGCTAAGCTGACGTAGGTGCTTACTGGTAAGTCCTCAGCACGGCTATTTAAATCGATGCCCAGCTCCTGTAAATCAGCAGGGCTAAAGAGCGCGGCTAAGGAGTTACGAATGGCCTTACGCCGCGCAGCAAAGGCGGTAGTGGTGACCTTATTGAGGAATGGGGCTAAGGCGCGCTCTTCATCAGTAAGTGGCTTTGGCTTTAAGCGCACCACGGCTGACATGACCTTTGGTGGTGGCACAAAGGCAGATGGTGGTACCGTCAACACAGGGATGACGTGCGCATGGTATTGGGCCATGACGGTTAAGCGGCCATAGTCTTTGGAGCCTGGGCCTGCGGCGAGGCGCTCGACTACTTCCTTTTGCAGCATAAAATGCAGGTCGGCGATGCCCTTAAAGCGCAGCAGATGGAACAGCAGGGGGCTGGTGATGTTGTAAGGCAGGTTACCAAAGACGCGTAATTTGCCCTCAGCAGCACCTGGCAAGGCGCCAAAGTCCACTTTTAAGGCGTCAGCTTCGATCAGCTCGAGACCCTTTAAAAAGGGATCATGCCGCAGGTGCTCAGCTAAGTCGCGGTCTAACTCAACGGCAGTGAGTTTCTGAGCACGTTCGAGGACAGGGCGTGTTAAGGCGGCGTGGCCTGGGCCAATCTCGACTAAGAACTCACCAACTTGGGGATTAATGGCATCCACAATGGAGTTGATGATGTGGTCATTGACGAGGAAGTTTTGGCCGAAGCGTTTACGTGCTTTTAAGTGTGGAGGAGGTAAAACCATGAAAGCTGCCGTGACAGAGCGTGGATTAAAGGAGGTTAGAGGTTAATGGGGGCGTCAGTGACACTGAGGGTGGTGACGCTATGAGCGTGAATTTTACCACCCTCTATCAAGGGGGCAAAAAGCGCTTTGTATTGACGTGGAGTGCAGTGCAGTGGAGTGGCGTTGGGTAGAGTAGCATAGGGCAGAGCGTCGGGACGGGCTCTTACTGTCCTCAAGATCAGTGGCGGTCGCAGCCTGCACACAGGAGCTGTCATTAAGTCCGAGGGCGTTTTCCCCATGTGTGAGCACAGCTCCTTGCCATTAACCCACCGCAGAGATATGTCACGGTAGCGACGCTTGCTGTCCCATATCCGGTTTCTGCAGCAAGAGACTTAAATCCACCTCAAAGGCCGGTTTTAAGACAATAGCATAGGGGGAAATAAACTGAAGGAACGTAGGTGTACCCAAAAGCCAGCTCCAAAGGAGGAAACTGCCTACAATCAGGTGTTTTACCCTGATAGTAGGTGTTCGCTGAAAGGCTACTCTCGAGATAATGCGCCGTCAGGCGCTTTTAGGATACCTACGAAGAAACAAGGGGCAGAACGCTCGCGGCCTGCTTTATCCTGAGTGCAGTGCAGGTAGTGGTTGTACTACCCTCAAGATAAGAGCACCTTGAGGAGCAAGGCGCCGCTCGGCGCTTGAGCGGCTGCGCCTAATGCATAGAGTCAGCTCGGCTGCTCACTACATAATGTCATCCAGAGTTGGCCCATTGAATCCGGAGCGAGCGTCTTTGAGCTTAATGGTGCCGTTATCGATAGCCTGTTTGGCCATAAAGACAGCGAGGCTCACCGCACTTAACAGGGAGCCAAAATTCACCACGCCCTTACCTGCTAAGTCCAGTGCCGTACCGTGATCAACTGAGGTGCGGATAAATGGCAGGCCTAAGGTGGTGTTATAGCCGTTTTTAAAGCCAATGTACTTTAAGACCGGTAAGCCCTGATCGTGGTACATCGCTAAAATCGCAGCCGCATTATCGAGGTACTTCTGTTGGAAGATGGTGTCAGCTGGCAATGGCCCGCGTAAGTCCATGCCCTGCTGGCGCAGCTTCTCTAAGACAGGGATAATGACGTCCTTTTCCTCGGTGCCTAAGGTGCCATTTTCACCGGCATGTGGATTTAAGCCACAGACGTAAATAGCAGGCTGAGCAAAGCCCATACGTTCCTTGAGGTCTTTATGGAGCACCGTAATGATATCGGTAAGCTTTTCCTCAGTAATGGCCGCACTGATGTCCTTAAGTGGTAAGTGCGTCGTAACTAAGGCCACATTAAGCTCAGGGCAGCCCAACATCATGACCACTTCTTTGGTGTTGGTCTTTTCCTGTAAGTACTCGGTATGCCCAGTAAAATGCAGGCCGCTGTCGCAAATGGCGCTCTTGGAGATGGGGGCGGTCACGATGCCGTAGCAGATATTTTGCTGACAGAGCTCAATAGCCTTATCGAGGGTCTTTAAGACGTAAGGAGCATTGGCGCTGTCTAAGACACCGGCCTTGGCTGGCACGTTTAGAGGCACGTCAAGCACCGAGATGTGGCCTTGAGAGGTTGCTTGGATTTTGTCGGGATCAAAATCATGCAGTGTAAAGTTGCGGCATGGCAGTCCCTTAGCCTTCAGCGCTTGTCTGGTCAGCTCCATCCGCTCTTGGAGTAAGGCTTTGTCACCAATTAAGACCAGCTCTACAGGGAGATAGCCGCGCGACTGGTGGTTATCGGTGTGTGCCTGTAGCGGAACATCACGTGGGTCTTGGTACGTGAGGTAGTACATGAGCTCAGGGCCAACACCGGCAGGGTCACCTGTGGTTACGGCTAAGCGGATGGCATTGAGATAGGTGCCATCATTCTTGAGATTAAGCAGGTCTGCTGTGGAGAGCCCAGTGTGTTGCACCTGAGCAGTAGCAAGGAGATGCTTTTCAATGGTCTCACTGGCATCACCTGGAAACAGCTGAGGAGAGCGTGAGAGGGAGGTACTTTTCTTCTTTTTCTTGTTTTTGTTTTTGTTGTAGGACATCGTGGGAATCTCAGCAAGAGAGCTAAGGCTTGAGTGAGCTCATCAGAGACGGATGCAAGGTTAAGAGCTGGCAACGGCCCACACCGTAAGATAAAGGGCTCTACTTAGAGTGTGGTGGACACCACAACGTAGCCTCACATCTTTAGGCAAGCACATGAGCCGTGGTTATGGCGTTTAATGTTAGCCACTTAAAAGTAGGGTGGGGCTCTATCCACCAACCTCTGAGGAGAGCCGATAAATGGTGCAGGCGAGCAAGAGCCTACCTTAAGATTGGGCATGCATGCATGCATGCTTGCTTGCCTAAAGTCAGTTATTCCTCAGCGTATCTGCGCTGTGCGGTAAGACACAGGCAACGACACATCTGCAGACAGACCGTAACAGCAAGCAGCAGCGCTGCAGCCGCCGTGCTTACGCTCGCCGTGCATAGAGGTTAGGGATAAGCGCACAGGGCATCGCCAGAGGTCTTTACCTGTAGCAGTTTAGCAGCTGCCGTAAGAGGGATGGCAGGCACAGCAAAAGCTTGATTTTACGCCAATCTTCAAGAAAAAACGCCTGCCCCTGCAACAGCGCTACGAGTGGCTCTTTGTCTGCTCCTTAGAGCATCTGCTACACTGAGCACGTTTATAACCCTTTTTCGCAACCAACGAGTGCTGTAATGGCTAACTCCAAGAAAGCTAAATCATCCGCCGCCAAGGCCGCAAAGAGCACGCCTAAGGCCGCTGCCACGCCACCAAAGTTTAGTAGTAAAAATAGTGCTACCCCCCCCCCATATCGGTTCACTGTAATAAGCGGCGGGTCGGTCTGCGTGGTGGGGTAGAATCAACCTTCCATTTGTTTTTACAGTACCTCCTATAGATACGTAACACCATTT
>CASEBB010000168.1 GCA_949286015.1 uncultured Succinivibrionaceae bacterium
GCGATCTACTTTGAAGATCACTATTGGATGGCTTGTATTAGCGGTTTATCTTGATGGTCTCAAGCGTCGCTTGGTGGTAAATACTTTTAAACTCCATCAGTAGGTCGCGGCAGCGACTCTTGATGCTCAATATCAGGCTCTGCATCAAGGGGCTTAAAACCACTTCAAAGAGCGGTTTTAGGCCAATAACACAACCACTAGTGAGCCCACCTGCCATTGTGTCTACTAACCCACCCCAGCCACCCGATGCACAAATCCTCACCTCTACCATCCTCCTTGAGGTGGCAGCACGTCCTTATAGCCCTACGCAGCTCCTGCACGCTAGCACAGCCGCCCCCACCTGTCGCTGCATTGCAAAATAAAATACTGTTTTTATCAGCTTTTATCAAAATTTTTGCAAATTTTTTACATTTTTTGCATTAGTGATAAGCTATATTGCGCTTGCTCACTAAGCTGTGATCCTTATAATTAACCCCGCTAAGCGTCACGTAGTGAGCAAATCACTAGTACAAAGCGCATAGCAATCAGTTTTCTAGCGAGTTGCTAGATAAAAAACTGAAATGGTCCGTTGGCAGAAAAGTTATGCAGCAGATTGCAAATCTGTGGATTCCGGTGCGAGTCCGGAGCGGACCTCCAGCCCAGGTGGTGAAATTGGTAGACACAAGGGACTTAAAATCCCTCGGACTAAACATCCGTGCCGGTTCGACCCCGGCCCTGGGCACCACTAAGAAGACAAGCTTGCTAAAGGCGGGTTTTCTTAGATTGCCCTTGCTTTTGGGCCAATAAAAGCTTGGCCCGTTGGCAGAAAAGTTATGCAGCAGATTGCAAATCTGTGGATTCCGGTGCGAGTCCGGAGCGGGCCTCCACAATGATGATTGCCCAGGTGGTGAAATTGGTAGACACAAGGGACTTAAAATCCCTCGGACTAAACATCCGTGCCGGTTCGACCCCGGCCCTGGGCACCACTAAAGAAGACAGCTAAGGCTGTCTTTTTTCGTTTCTGGGGCTGTAATTTTCTTTGTGCTCCGCTGCGCGCCTTACTGCCGCGCCCTGCCTGTCTCTCCTATTCCCGACCTTTGTTTTGCTGCGCGGTTCTTGAGCGTGCTACCCCGCCTCTGCTATGCTGCCTCCTTGCTTTGAGCGTACCCCAGTACAGTGCAAAGCACTCTGCGTCGCGACGTTTTTCCCTTTTCTCTACCACGCCCTAAGTTTTCTACGCTAGAATGCATGTCGCAATTGCTTTGCAATGGCCGTTATCGCTCCACTCTTACCTTTTTTGGTTGGCAGGTTGATGCTTATGCCCCTCTTTAGCAAACTCGTCGTTTCAGCGCTCGTGTCCATGGCATGTGCTCTCAGTGCGCAGCAAGCTTGTGCTGATGTGCGTATCGACATCAAAAACGAGAGCGCCGAGGATTGCTCCGTTGCCTTTAATGCCCGTGTCGATAAGACCAAGTGGATGACCGTTGGCTGGTACGTCTTTATGGCAGGTGAAGAGGCTCCGGTAATCTTAAAGGGGGCCAATGACATCCACGATGTCTTTATCTACCACGACTGCGACATGAGCCATAAGGACAACGCCGAGCTTAAAGAGGCGTGGGTGAAGACCAACCTCAAGTTTACGGACTTCCGTCCCATGGAAAACGAAGAAGGCTACGAGGAAGTTACTTTTGAGCGTCTCAACACGCCTTTCTACACCATCAGCAGCCCTCAGCGCTAACGCGTTACCCTGCTAACGCGTAACCCACAACCGTGTACCGGCTGCTTAAGAGAGGGCACAGGCCCTGAAGCTGGTGCGCGGTACAAGCTCAGGTCACGCCCAACCTCTCAGCGCACCTTCTTAGCCCCACCTCATAAGCACGCTGCGCCCCTTTCCCCTTCCTCTGCCTCTTCTCTCCTGCCCTTACCTTACTATCGGTAGCAGCGCCTGCCTCACTTCTTACCCTGCCTGCCCCCGACAAGATAAGCCTCACCACACCAGCACCTCTCGCCCTATCCTTTAAAAGCGCGCGCAAACAGCATATTTTGCACCACTTTAAATGCTGCTTTGGCACAAACCGCCATTTTATCGGCTCGAGCAGCATTGTCCTCTCTTTCCCGCCCCTGCTTTACTGCAACCTACCCACTGCAAGTACCTTGTAAGTCTCATTTTTCCCTTATACAAGCCTACCTTGAGTTGACAGCGCGCCCATACGGCGCTTTTTTCTCCTGCAAACTCAGGTCTTAGTCCTAGCCATTACCACCTTTTGTTTAGACCAGAAAACTGATTCAGTGCACATGCCCAAACGTCCTGCTTTTTTCAACGCACGACAAACGGCTTTTCTCTGGCATTTGCTACCTTTTAGGGCACTGGTCACACGTCCACGTCACTTTTGCGGCCATTTTGGCAACCCCCATGGGGTTATAAGTAGGAGTAGCCACTTGTTCTTTTACTTTCAGTTCACACGCGCGCCGCGCACATCTGCATCTGCTTACGCAGCTACCGCAGCTCCCGCCACACCTGCAGCTTCACTGCGTTTCACTCCGCATCAGCGCGCGCCAGATGCTTTCTTTGGAGACAGTCCATGCTGTTTATCAACCACCTCGAGGGGGTTGCCCAGCTTGCTCCGCATAGCAGCTGTACCCTCGCTTACGACTCCGGCCACTATGTGCTGCTCTTTACCATCCAACTGCCTATCCCTCCGCACACTCCCCTTGCAGGCTTTATCCCTCCAGCAGAGCAGCTGCAGCTGACCCCACAAGTTCAGCTGTGGAATAAGGATGCATGGTGGCGCTACAGCCAAGGCGATTATGCCGCCCTCTTAAATGCCATCCCACCACTGAAGCCACTGCCTGTAGACACTCCTACACACATGCCGCTGCCTAGCAAGCCCGCAGCGCTTACTGCCGCGTCCCCACAGGCTCTGACGCAAAAGAGGCCCACTACAACCAACGCTCCCGATCTCGCCTCATCTCAAGTCACAGCGCCCGCCCCTCAGGCAGCATCTGCTGCCAGCCCTAACCCTACCCCTGATCCAGTCAGCAGCAGCGTTACCTCCCCTGTGCCACTACTTACCGCCAGCCCTTTACTGTTAGGCGGAGACTATGACGTTTGGACAGACCACAGCGCCTTAATCTTAAGTGCCGCCGAGAGCCACGCGGTATTAGTTAATGCGGACATGGTCGCAAAGGCCAATAAGAGCACGCAGCAAATGCTGCGGGAACAGCAACAGCGAGAGCAGCCGCTGCCTCTGGAGCAGAGCACCCTGCTCTTTACCAATCCCGAAGCGCCAACAACAAACGCTGCGAGCAGAGACTTCTCCTCAGACGAGCACCGTACCGAGGTGAGAGCTGACAGTGACAGCACCACAAGCGACGCCAGCGCAGACAGCATCCCCCAGACCACACCGCGCCAGCATAAGGCATGGCAGCGCACCGCCCGCCACACACCACACCACGCCCCAGCAGCGGCCGCTGCGGCCTTACCACCTGAAAGCAAGGCTCCTAACCCTAACGAGCGTCAGCCTGCAGTCCCTGACAAGGCTGTCTCCCCTGAAGCTGGTATGAGCTTACGCACACGGCGTCCTGTGCGTAACGTCCTCATCGTGCAGGTCTTCACCTGTGTCCTCACCCCACTCACCCTTGAGGAAGCGCGCACCTATCAGCAGCTTTTAGCCAATCACCAGTACACGGATCTCTATATCGCAGGAGGCATGGTCAGCAAAACCGCTTTTTATAACGCGCGCCCCCTGCCTGCGGACATGACCGATCCCTATCTGGACTTAATCGGTGTTAAGACCCTCAAAGCGGTCTTCCAGCACTCGCAGTTCTCCTACGTCTTAGTGCTGGAGCGCCTGACCTTTATTGCCAGCACCCTCAAAAACCGTGCAGAGCTGCTGCCTCAGGCCTTAAAAGAGAGCTCTGTGCACATGCAGCTGCAACGCTACTTGATGTCCCCTACCGCCAGCACTTTAAAGCTGCCAGCACCATGGGGGACGCCAGAGACACAGGGCAATGGCAAGGCAGCGGTGCCACACCTGCACAGTCTGCTGTGCTTAGAGCAGCACTTTTACCAGCACTCCTATCCGCGCTTAGGTGGGAAGTGGAGCCCAGAGCAGGACTTTGTCTTAGCAGGCAGCACCACCCCACGTACCGAGACGCTGTCACAAAAGAACGCGTGGCCGCAACAGCAGCAGCAGCAAGAGAAACAGCCATGGGGCTTTAACACCGTATGGGCGTTAGGCCGTCCCTTACAAAGTCAAGCCACGGTGGAGACCACATCGGTCACCACCACCCAACCTCATGCCGCGCAGCACAACAACAGCACCCAGCCTGCCAGCACACCTGTCTTACCTGCGCTGAGCTTTAACTACCAGCAAGATAGCAGCGCTGACTCCTCGCATAGCACGTACCTCACGCCACGTGACAGCAAGCAGGCGCTGGACGTGATGGCGCTAGTAACGCAGCCGCCACTGCCTGCGGGGCTGGCCTTACCGGAGCTGACAAGCAGGCTACCGCCACTGAGCAGCGATCAGCGCGTAACGTGGCAAGGTTCCTCTAGAGAGCTCACTCCGCCAGTACCTGAGAGCAACGCCCGCCTCTTCCCGCGTCCGCACGCTAGCGAGCGCCGTGGCACGCCCCCGCACAGCGCTATCCCTAAGTGCTGGGAACAACCTCGCGGCAGCAGAGGCCATGGAGGCCACAGCACCGCGCGTGGCTAAGCACCAGAGGTCAGAGCAAAGATCTCAGGCTATAGCTGCAGGCTAAGCCCTACGCCCTACGGATGCTCACTCCCCGAGACCGCTCGCCTATTTTCCTGAGAGCTCCCTCTCTCTTCTTTCTCTTCTCTCCTTTTCCAACCACCACAGACCCGAGTTTAAGGCTCACGTGAATCGAGCCCGAAGCTCGGCCATCACCACCAACATGCAGCAGCGCGCCGTTTTCCCCTCTAAAGCGACGCCCTGCACCTTTTTCCGGAGGATAGATGAACTCAAATAAACACCAAGCGCCCGCACCACAAGCGCAGGGGCCGTCACCACAACAGGCCACGAGCAACTGGCAACAGCAACTCCGCATGCAGAAGCTACAACTGATGCTGCAACAGCAACAGCAAAATCAACCTGCTACACCACAAGCTGAGGTGCCAGCAAACACCAACAGCACTCCGCTGCCTACGAACTTACAGCGACAAATGATGACGCTCATCCAAAAGGGCTATGGGCCGACAACACTGCTGTCCTCTCCCGCCGTTAACCCTACAGTAGCGCCAGCGAGCGTGCTCTCCCGTAGTCACGCTTCCCCACTGGCACTAGCGGCAGCCGCCAAAGCCGTTATGTCTAACCAAACTCATGGCGAGCAGCGTCGCAGTGGTGCCCAGAGTAACTACAGCAACAGTCCTGCGCGTCACGCGGTGGCGGCTGCCGACAGAGACTGCGAGTTTCACCGTGGCAGCGGCGGTAGCGGTGGCAACGGCAGCAGCAACAGCCAAGGCAACCTCACGGTGAGTGACGCCTGCTTTGGCCATGGCAATGACGCTGACAACTACATGCGCGTTAGCAGCACGCAGGTTAACGTACCACTTACCCCTGCTGGCGCCTCTTTAACAATGATGGCGCTGCACCATGAGCAAGTGCAAGCGCTACAACAGCAAAGCAATGCGCTCACGGCAGCCGAACAACAGGCCCTGCTGCAAGCGCAGCAAGCGGTGCAGGACTTTACGCAAGCCCAGAGCTTATTAGCAGAGGCCTCATGGCAAGCCGGTCACAGCATCGTTGTGCCGTTCTCTGCCCTTGAAACAGCCACGCCCCAACTTACAAACACGGGCGCTAACAGCAGCTCTCCCAGGCTCAGCACCAACGAACAAGGAGCAACAGCTTTCCCTGTGGCAAAAGGCGCAGGCTTTTCTCAAGGCGGGGCAGCAGCGGCTGCTACCAATTTGGGCATGGAGCAAGAAGCAGGTTTACCCGCTCACCGTGATCACCATGATTCTGGTGCCACTGGCGCTTATCATCCACATGGCAGTAGAGATCATTACGACGGTTCAACAGATGTAACGACCACGCCGCATTCACAGCCACAGCCACTAACACAGCAGGTGTCAGCTGTACCGCCCCCAGCAAGTGCAGATCAAGGACAGCCAGCTACACCCCCAAGCTCTGTACCGCAGACGGGGGCGCCACAGCGCTCTTTGCGTAAGAGCATTGCTGGTAAAAGCCTGCAAGAGATCGAGCGCGAGAATCAAGAGCGTAACGCACACTACCATGAGGTAGTAAAAACCAAGGGACGCTTAGCCGCCCTCGGTCTGGAGCCTAAGCCGCTGCGCTCTAAGCTCCTCGAAAGGGTGATGGGCTTTAAGCCAAATGTACCCTCAGGACAGCAGCGCTCGTAGGAGCCCCTACGCTGCAGCAATAGGCTTGTGCTCCTCACGTCCTGCAGCACGCCCCTACCCACTTCTAACCCGCTTCCCAATCTCTAATGCTTAATGATGACCGATCCGACCTCCAGTAAGCGCTTACTGGGCGGTCGGATTTTTTTGTCTGCAGGCCAGAAAAGCTGCACAGAGCCACTGCTCGGAGAGCTCTACTCCACAGTACTCCCAACCATGAGGAGGTTTGGGATAATTTTGCTCAAGCTGATAACCACAGGTGGTTATGGTCATGCTTCATGATTATCTCAAGGTAAAACTTGAGCGCAAAGTGCGGCATAAGCCCCTTGTTTTAGGCCACATTACCCTTAGGATCGTGCTCTGCTCTTATTGTCGCTTTAAGCGCTACAACGCAGAACTGGCTCTAAAAGCGATGCAAGCGCTTAAAGATGCACTCGGGGATATGGCGAGTCACAGCCATAATCACATACCACGGCCAAATGGTGTACAGCACATTACGCCTGTGCTCACAAGCGCGCACAATGTCAGCAGCCACGCGCTCTGGCGGCGGTGTCAGCAATGCTGGCAATTGCCGCCCTGCCACCATCTTAGTGCGTACATAGCCTGGCAATACCGACAGCACCTGCACCCGCCCCTGCGTGCTCTTAGTAAGACGAATGCGCAAGCCAGACAAGTACGCAGTCATCGCTGCTTTGGCGGCACCATAAAAGTAATTGGAGCCACGGCCGCGCTCACCTGCTACTGAGCTAATCACCACTAACTTACCCTGCCCGCGCTGCTCGAAGTAGTTAGCAGCACGGTTAAGCAGCGGCAGCAGGCCACTGTAATTACAGGTGAAAATACGCGCACAGAGCGCATCGTCAGCTTGTGCCTGTTGCTGGGGGCCCAAATAGCCCACAGCACAAAAGACAGCGGCTACCTCAACGCTAGCAGGCAGTTGTGGCAAGCTCTGCCTCTCACCTGTGGGGCTAACCGCGCCCAGCGCTAGCGTCTCCTGCATGGCTGCTGTTTGCGTTTGCTCTGCTGCGGCACTTAAGGTCAGAGCACGCCATAAAGCGTCTTGCTGCGCAGCACTCCAAAGCGCGTCATACGCGCCATAAAACACCTCTTGCCCGCTTACGGTGGCTATCTCGTGAGCTAAGGCCGCAACCGCCTCGACATTGCGTCCGAGAAGGCAAAAGCGCCATTTCTGCGCTGCCGCCCATAAGCGCACGGTGGCAGCTGCAATCTCTGAAGTGGCACCAATAACAACCATTAGCTCGGAGCGCATGGCTCTCTCCTAACTTCAGGGTAAAGAAAACACCAAGACCACGGCAGCTTACCGCTTACCGCTGACGCCAAGTGTGAGCGTAGGTGCCTCCCTACCCGAACTGCAAACTAAAAAGGCACGAGCCCAGACTGGGACGTGCCTTTTTGCTTGGAGGAAACGCGCTTTGGGGCTGTCACCACCTCGGTAGCGACATCTTCAGGAAAGGGCTCACTGTAATGCGCTGGGGGATGCACCGTAGAGGGGAGCTCAATCTGATTCCTGCGCTGTTTATGCGCCAAATACATGGCCATCCCCCAGTTTATT
>CASEBB010000169.1 GCA_949286015.1 uncultured Succinivibrionaceae bacterium
TCTAGGTGTTTCCAGACTGGAAACACCTTCAAGCGCGATTAAGTGGCTGGTAAATGCCTCTTTTCCTAACCCAAGCGAACCACTAACTTAACGCTCATGCTTTCTATGCCTTGTCGTGTAAAGTTCGCGTTATATGTGCAGCTGACACTCTTGGCCTGCTTATCCCCACTCTTACGAATGGGGTATGCGCAGGCCCCAATCAGATCAAGATGCACCGCCAAAGATAGGCTTAGCCTCTCCTGCACCTTTTATCTCGAGGTGTGTGCTCATGCCCTCACGCCTCCCTTCTGCCGTCATTGCTGAGATCACGCCTGCCTGAGGAAAGAGTGAGCTAATAAGTGACGGATGTAGTGGTGCGTGCTGGCAACGTCCCACCTCGAGATAAAAGGTGCAAGCTAGCCTGAGCCTATCTTGAGATCGCGGTAGCACCACTTAAGACCGCCGCCAGCGCCAGCTCTCCGCTACTCCACGTTACGCTACGCCATCTGCACCTGAGGGCTAACGCTGTCATCATTGATAGTCCGCCCCGAGCGCGTGCTGCATAAGCGCGCCGCAATAAAGAACAGACTACCTGCTAAGAACAGCAAGGTACCAAAGAGGGAGGCGGCGGTGCCCATGTAGGTGATAAAGAGACCACACAGCGCTGTACCCACCATCGTACCGGCATTAGCCGCTGTTAAGAACAAGCCATTAGCAAAATCAGGGGCCTCTGGCGCCGAGCTGGAGATCATGTACTGACCAACAATGCTGGAACCACCTGCAGCCAGACCAATCACCATAATAAGCGCTACCGCCGTATAGCTGCTCTCACCAAAGAGGTAAAGCGCCACGTACAGGGCCATGAGCACCACCGACATGCTGGCAATAAAGAAGCGCTTATGCTGCATAAAGTAACGGCCGACCAGCACATTACCCACGATATTGGTAAGGCTATAGCCCAGTAAGATGGCCGCCACGACATCAAAGCTCCAGTTAGAGACCTCATGTAAGAAGTCAGACATGAAGCTAAAGAAGCCAAACATGGCACCATTGACAAGAGTAAAGGCCAGTACCGAGAACCACACCACTGGGCGCTTTAAGACACGTAACTGCTCGCCATACGTCATACGCTCCTGCACCGGCATCGATGGCAGTAAGAACACCGTAAGCAACATGACTAAGGCGTTAACGATACCAAAGCCCGCCATGGCATAGGCCACCGCCGAGTGGGTCACAATGAAGCTTGATACGGGCACGCCTAAGACCATACCAGCGGACACCCCCACAAAGACCATAGAGATGGCCTTAGCGGAGTTTTCTGGAGCCACCGACTTGGCAGCGACGGTAAAGGCTAGTGAGACATAAACGGGATGTAAGATCGCAGGGATGGCGCGAGCTACTAACAACACCGCAAAGGAATTAGTGATAGTGCTGACGATGTTGCTTAAGGTAAAGACGCCTAAAGCCACCACCATGACCAGCTTACGATTAAAGCCGGAGCATAACAGCGGCATGATTGGCGCGGAGATGGCGACCATTAAGGCAAAGACACTCACGGTCCAACCGGCATCAGGAACCGAGACGTTAAAGGTCTCAGCAATTTGCGGGATGATGCCGACTACCCCCATTTCCGTATTGATGATGCCAAACACGCCTAAAGTGAGCAAAGCCACTAACAGCTTTGGGTTTACATGTGCTGACTGCTGCTTGGTAACTGCCGTCATGACAACCTCTGTTGAGAGCGGCAGCGCCACACAAAAGTAGCGCCCAGCGCCTATCCCCTCCCCCATTCCTCTGCCCTGCTCACTGTACTCGCTAATGCCCATGCCAGCCGCTGGCAGCAGCGGCGTGAACAAAAGCATTAGCAACAGGAGCAGGTGTGCTGTACTCTCAGAGGTGGTTAAAGATAGTGCTGTGGTTGCGGGTAAGTGTCACCTATTCTTATGCTTGCTGCTCAGAAAAACAGCGTACTTACCGCAGAAGCTGCCGCCTATGACCTTGAGACTAAACCAGATGTTGGTTTGCACGTATCATCATAGGCAAGCGCCCGTCATTTAGCTAATACTTTGTTCTCATATCATGCTATAGCAAAAACTGATAGCAGATAAAGAAGCAGAGGTGACTGGAGCTTTGTCAGGGGTAGTAAGGTGGGATCAGAGAAGAGAGATCGAGAGAAGCGCAAAAAGCAAACGCCAGCAGGAGCTTGCTTGCTTCTGCTGGCGCTGCATGTAGACGGTGGCAGGTTAAGCCCTGCACTGGCGTCTGCCGTTAGTCTTGAGGAAAGACTGACTTAAGAGATGACGTACTTTAGAGGCATCATGATGCACCGTCCTCAGGGCGGATTAGACTCACCCGCACCATTCATCTTAAGGTGTGCCTTTGCCATCAAGCCTCCCCTCTGCCGTCATTGCTGAGATCACTCATTCCTGAGCAAAAGGATCAGGATTACCAAAGTGCTGATCTAAGCCAGACGACCACCAGCGACCATTGAGCACCTTGTGCACAATCTCGCTCTTGACCTCAGGGGAAACGCTCTGGTCTGCCTCGATTTCCTTGAGGATGTCAGCATAGACCACACGCTCGTAAGACTGATGAATCAGCGCTTTGTCCTTATCGGCATCTAAAATCAGATTGGCTGGGCCCTCATCCGCAGCAGTCCATGCCTCCCAGCGTGGCACATTAGGGCCATTAGGGCTATCCGCCCAGAGGAAGTTTATGACGTACTGCATAAAGGTCTGGGTAAGCTCTTGCGCACCTGCGCTGGCAAAGCTCTCCGGATAATTCGCGCGAGGGCTCATAACCTCATCAGTCAGTAGTGGCTGGAAGATACCATGCGTGGCGCCTGTTAAAAAGGCCATATCCTCGCCCACCACCTCAGGATTGGCGCCGTAGTTGATCTCACAGGTGTAGATAGGCGCGTCGTAATGAGCGAACATGCGCTGGGCCGATTCTTGGGCGTTGAATAAGCCATACAGCTTAGAGCCGTACTTTACAGCAAAGGAGAAGGCCGCAGCAAACTCTGGATCGCTCTCATAGCGCTTGTCGGCCATGCCTTGCTTAAAGTAAGGATCACCAGAGGCAAAGCCCGAGAACTCCGTAGTGCCCGTGAGCATGATCAGAGGCACGCTATTGTAATGCTCTGTGGCAAAGCCATCTGCAGGCAGGGTGACGCCATCAGTATACAAATGCGGGAAAGCAGCCATACGGATACCGGCATCACCAAAGACCGTGGCTAAGCTCGCAGCATCGAGATTGTCCAGCCACTGCTTAACCTTACGGTTAGCGGCCGGATCAAGCAGCTCCTCTGGGGTGATGCCTGCTTTAGCGGCCAGTGGTGCTAAGCGCTCGGCAATAATCTGGGCACTTACTGTAGGATCAGCCGTGGTCATACCACCACTAAAGGAGATCGCTTTGGCAAAGCTGTCCTTGAAAAGTGGAGAGATCAGCAGCGCCATGACATCGCGGCCGCCAGCGGAGAAGCCCGATACCGTGATGTTTTCTGGATTACCACCAAAGGCCGGAGCGTTGTCACGCACAAAGTCCAAGGCTTGCTTGAAGTCCAGCAAGGTGAAATTGCCCGAATTCTCCTCAGGAGTACCGTCCTTTAAGGCTGGTAGCGGATTGAAGCCTAAGAGGCCTAAGCGGTAGTTGAGAGAAACGACGATGACATCGCCCTTTTGTACCAGCTTGGCAGGCAAAATGTCTTTGGCCGAGCCAGACTGGTTATTGCCGCCATGGATGTAGACTAAGATTGGCAAGCCGGTGTGGTCGTTATCGGGACGAAACACATTGAGGTTGAGAGCGCTCTCGGAGCCGCGCGTGCCGTTAGCAGCGAACTGAATAAAGTCTGGCCCTGTTTCTTGGGTTTTGAGCACTCCTTGCCATGGCTTGAGATCCTGTGGCGCCGCAAAACGCAGCTTGCCTACAGGAGCTTGGGCATAAGGGACATTGAGAAAGGCTAATATGCCATCTTGGCGCACACCCTCAATTTGGCCGTACTGCAGCATCTGTACGGTGCCTTGGTGGTAGTTGTGCGCAAAGAGCTTCTCTGCGTGGGCACTCACTGCGGTAGTCGCAAGCATGCTGGCTAAAACGGCAGCCAGAGCTGCTTTGCCGAAAACTCTCATGACAATCCTCACTTAGTTTACAGAAACCGTAGCGCTCATCTTAGACAAAGGACAGGGTACCGACAACGATTTTGCTTACGCCGCGTGAGATGGGTAGCAGTTTAGAGCTTACTGCAAAGCATCGGGAAGAGTGTGCTGCAGCTGTGAGCATGGGCTCACCACAACATTGCTTGGCCATTAGAGCCAAAGCACGACCTACAAACAGCAAAGCAGAGCAACTCTGCGGCGGGTACAGAGGACAGCAACGCGCTGGGGCACACAGCACTCGTGGTAAGTGTGCTGGCAAAGGATGCCAGCGCCTCACGGCACTAACCACACAAGGCCTACGCTGCTTTGCGGCCACCGCTACTTTGCAGCCACCACTGCTTTGCTGGAGTGCAGGTGATGGCGCTGATTGCAAGCAAGATATGGAGAAGAGCTACGGCTTACGGCTATAGCTCACTTGGAAACGACGGCCTTTAGGGTAATGCTGGTGCACCGTCCAAGATAATAAGGCTCACCTGCACCATGCAGCTCGCTGCTGTCGGATTTTGCCAGCCAGCATCCCTGTCGCAATCTTGATCTTTGCTGCGATCACTCCTGCCTTGGCACAGATGTCCTTAGAGGTACATCGCTCTGCACCTGCTATTGAGCGCTTAGCCTTTGAGCGCTGTCCTGCTCGTGCAAGGCCCTTACTGGCCTTAACCCATTGAGGTTACTGCCAAAACAAAGGGGCACCGCTATCGCCACTTGCGTGACCATAACAGGTGCCCCCGTAAAAAGTAGGGAAAAGCGTGCTTACAAGCCAGTCTGCGTCGCCATGGCCGCTAATTGCTCAGACTGGTACTCCTCAATCACTGGCTCTAAGATCAGATCCAGCTTGCCATCCATGATCTCCGCTAAACGGTACAGCGTCAGATTAATGCGGTGATCAGTGACACGGCTTTGTGGGAAGTTGTAAGTACGAATACGGTCAGAGCGGTCACCACTACTAAACACACTCTGGCGTTGCTCCGCTAAGGTCGCGTTGCGCTTGTCTTCTTCTAACTGCGCTAAACGCGAAATTAACACTTCCATGGCACGGGCACGGTTCGAGTGCTGCGAACGCTGGTCTTGGCACTCCACCACGATACCCGTTGGGATATGGGTAATACGAATCGCCGAGTCGGTCTTGTTAATGTGCTGACCACCAGCGCCAGAGGCACGGAAGGTGTCAATACGCAGGTCAACCGGATTAATCTCCGGTGCCTTTGATGGTGGAATCTCTGGCAGCACCATCACCGTACAGGCCGAAGTGTGCACACGGCCTTGAGATTCAGTCTCTGGCACACGCTGCACGCGGTGGCCACCCGACTCGAATTTCATGTAGCCATAGGCGCCCTCACCAGAGAGCTTGGCAATCACTTCCTTGCAACCGCCCATTTCGCCCTCAGACATGGACACCACGTCTAAAGCCCAGCCCTTGGACTCGCAATACTTGGTGTACATGCGGAAAAGCTCACCTGCGAATAAGGCCGCCTCATCACCACCCGTACCCGCACGGATTTCTAAGAAGCAGTTGCAGTCATCACGCTCATCATGCGGTAAGAGCAGAATCTGCAATTCACGCTCTAACTTCTCGCAGCGCTCTTTGGTCGGCCCAATCTCTTCTTCGGCCATGGCGCGCATGTCAGGATCGTCACCATTGAGCATGGACTCCATTTCCTCTAAATCAGAGGAGCAGGTCTTGTACTCTTTGTAGGTATCGACCATGACCTGTAAGCGTGAATACTCACGGTTTAACTCACGGAACTTATCCTGATCAGCAATCACCTCAGGCTGTGCTAACAGCTGCTCCACCTCTTGATGGCGCTCTACGATAGCGTCGAGGCGTCTTAAAATACTCTCTTGCATGCTTAACCCTACTTTACCTTTGTCCCGCAATGTCTGTGCGCTTTGCAGCGTACAGGCGGCAGCAAAACCGACCGCCTATTTTAGCAGCAAGCACTGTTTGCAACAACAAAAGCGCAGTTCTAAGCCAAAGAAAGCAGCAACAAAGATCTCCCTCAAAGGCCGTGCACGCGGCCTTTCCCCTATTTGGCGCCACTTGTAGCCGTGGCAAGTCACGCTCCGTAGCTGCTGTTTGGTAGCGAGTCTGGTTGGGGCTACCCACTAAAAGCAGCAAGCCGCTGCCAGCGCCCCTTACAGCCAAAAGACTGCAAGAGAGCGCCAGTAGCGGCTTAACTCTAAGGAGCACGGCTGCGACCAACGTCACCGCCGCATGCGGGCAGCTCTGTGTACACAGAGCAAAGATAGCGCTGCTATATCCTACTTGCTGTGCTCGGCTTGATACTTTTGTAAGAAAGCCACGCCTAAATCAGGGAAATCGGTAAAGACACCATCAGCATCAGCGTCAATCAAGATAGCCTGATAGAGCTCATTGACGTCGGTAGCGTACTCTGGCAAGGCATCAGCACGCACTGTATATGGGTGTACCACCATGCCATGAGCGTGGGCATTCTTGACCAGATCGTTTACGACGATGTGATCTTTGGTCGTCTTTTCAAGGTCAAAGAGCATGTTGTAGGCTGGGCCCATACCATCGGCGTAATTGCTGATTTCCGCAAAGTTATCTGGATTGAGGAGGTAATTGAAGTCGTATGGCTCCCACTTACCGTCCTTAAGCTCATAGGTCTCGTGCGAGTCGTTGCCCGTAATGAGAATCACGGTCTTAAGATCCACGCCGAGCTCTGGCATCAGCGTATCCTTGACGTACTTGAGATCAGGATAATCGAACGTCTGGAACAGCACATTGCTCTCACGCGAGGTGTAACCGTACTTCTTGAGCACCTCTAAGGTCGCACGCGAGATGTCCTTGCCTTCTTGCTTGTGGAACCATGGGGCCTTGGTCTCGACATAGAGGCCAATGTCCTTACCCATGGTCTTGTTGAGGCCTTGGATGAACTCGATCTCTTCTTCAAAGGTGTGGATCTTAAAGGTCGAGGCAAACATTGGGAAGCGCTGTGGATACACCTGTACCCGCTTACCATCTACGATATTAAAGCCCTCGGTGAAGTTGAGCGACTTAATCTCCTCAAGGTCGAAGTCGATAACGTAGTAGCGGCCGTCGGCACGAGCACGATCAGGGAACTTGTCGGCCACGTCAGTGACGCGATCGAGGTAGTGGTCGTGAATCACCACCAGCTTGTTATCACGCGTCATGGCCAAATCCTGCTCGAGGTAAGCCACGCCCATGTTGTAGGCTAAAGCCTTAGACTCCAAGGTGTGCTCTGGCAAATAAGCCGAGGCACCACGGTGAGCCACAATGATTTTCTCGTTCACAGCCATTGGTTCCGCCGCACTGGCCACAGAGGCCACAGCAATTCCAGCAAACAGCGACCCTGCTACAGCTAAAGGCAGGATCATGGACAGAGGACGCAGGGAAGAAGCCACAACAAACTCCGCAAAAAGATAGGACGCGGCTGCTGCACGCAAGCGGGCATGCAGGAGCTCAGGTTGCGGCACATTATCCACAGCCAATGTTAAGCCTAAAGCAGAGGCAGGTGAAATCTCCGCAAGGAGCCTTACTCTGGATAGTACGCTACCATATGCCAGCGACTGGAGCGCAAGCCAAAGCTTAAGCACAAGGAGGTCACAGCGACTTAGCGCCTGTGCTTAAGAGAGCACTCACGATGCGTCGCTGGCAAAAAACAGCGCTTTACAGCGCGGGCGCCCTACTTCTTAATCCTCTGAGTTTGATCTGATGGGGGCCTGCGCATACCCCACTCGTAAGAGTGGGGATAAGCAGGCCAAGAGTGTCCGCTGCACATATAACGCGAACTTTACAGGACAA
>CASEBB010000170.1 GCA_949286015.1 uncultured Succinivibrionaceae bacterium
CGCTGGGCATAAGCAACAGCACGGCGAATCGGCTGTGCATCGAACTCATCTTGGCTTAAGATGCCAAACTTGTTGAGTGACTTCCACAGGCCAATAGCATGTGCGGTGTTTTGCGCCGAGAACTTTTCTAACTCCTCCGAACTCATGTCGACCGCACCATCACGCACAAGGATGATGACCTTGTAGTAGACCAAGCAACCTAAGGCCACCGCTTGCTCAAAGGTCAGCGAGTAAAAGACAGGGCCAAAGACGTTCTCATCATCCATGGAGTAGATGACAGCAGAGTTCTCCTCAGCTTGCTTCTTTGGTGCGACACCATAGACCTTTGGCGTGGCAGTCATGTACAGACGCTTGCGGCCGTGGACGTACTCAGGGTTGTGCACCAGCGTGAAGTAGTTTTCGCCGTCTGGGGTGTTCTTTTGGCGCTTGCTGTTCTTTTTGCTGCTCTTCTTGGCGTTGGTAGTGGTGGTGGCAGCAGTAGAGATATCACCTAAAGATGGTGGCTCTTTGTTAGTAATTGCAGACTCTTGCGCTTGTGCCTTTATCTCTAAGGTGTCATCTTGAGGTAAGCCACCTAACGTTGGCTGGTCATCCAGAGTTGGTGCTTGCTCTGGTGCCTTTGCTTTAGCCTCTGCACTCTCATCATTAAGCAGGTAAGCACCTGCGGTGTGATGTGCCTCATCGCTGATAATGAGGTCAAACTCAGGAAGCTTCAGCTCACCCTCAAGCTCCTGCGCCCGATGCACCACATCCAGCGATTGGTAGGTCGCAAAGACCACCACTAAGCCCTGTTGTGGCTGCTTTTGCTGCATCGCTAACGCCTTAGCGACACTACGGGCTAAGGCATGCTCATTGGTAGTGGCAGGGTAGAGCAGCTCATTGCGGGCTAAGACGTTCTCGTCAGCCTCGATCTCGTTCTTACTGGCCTTCTTGTAGCTGACCTTATTATCCGAGCACACTGGGATCGCGAGCATTGGCAGCTGGCTTTGCTGCACCCAATCGTTCATGCTCTGCGACAGCAAGGACAGGGATGGCACTAAGAACAGCACCAAGTGGTTTTGCTGTGCCTGTCTCTCAGCAATGCGCAACGCGGTAAAGGTCTTACCCGTACCGCAGGCCATAATGAGCTTACCGCGTGTGTAGTCCTTGAAGCCGTTAATGGTGTTGGTGACGGCCGTTTGCTGATACGGGCGTAACTGCCGTTTTGGCAGCGTGCTGACAGTATTGGTCTGAACAAACTGCGCCCAATCAATCGGGAATTGGCGTAAGGTCTCTAACGAGATGATCTGCAGCGGCTTTTCTTGGTTAGCCACCTGCTTTTGCGCATGGCTATTGAGACCGCGATTGGTGGCAATGAGCAAGCGCGAGGCAAAGAAAGGCGTGCTGGAAACGCTCAAAAAGGTCGCCAGATCCTTCATGCTTAAGGCAGCGTGCTCGCGATAGAACTTGCACTGGATCGCCACATAGGCCGCGCCCTTTTGCGGCTCACGCAGCGTCGCCACTAAGTCGATGCCGGTATCAACCTCACTGACACCAAGCTCAGGATGCTCCTGCTGCCACTCCTTGTAGGTTTGTACCTGCGTAAAGAGCAGCTGATATTGCGGCACTGTAAGCAGCACTTGCTGGATAAGGCCCTCAAAGCGGTTACCCAAATCGCGTGTGGTAGCCGCCATGTCACGATAGTGCTGCAACAGCTGATCAAAGGCTTGGCTGTTGTCGCTCTCTTGCTGATCGGACTTCTTGACTTCTTCCGAGGTGGTCGCGATTTCCTCGGCGGTAAATGGCGTCGTGGCCTCGGTCGTTACGCTCTCGGTAAAGCCTTGTGGAGCAAAGTCTGGGTTATGCTGATCGGACATGGCAAGAAATCCTGCAAGCAAGTGGAAGAGTGCTAAGGGCGCATCAAGCTATGGCTCAATTGTACAGGACAGGGAGGCACTGCTGCGCTACGTCAAGGAACAAGTGCTCTCCTAAGTGACGGCTTCATGGTTTAGTGCTGGTCACGTCCCATACCTCATTGCACCTCGAGATGAATAGAGCAGGTGAACCTGAGCCTATCATTAAGATGGGGCATGCCTGCTTGCCTTAAAACGCTTAAGCGCCCCAAACAAAAAGTGGCGTGAGCAGCAACGCCACCCACACCACTTTTGCAAGCTTGCGCCTTAAACGTGAGGCCCTTAGGCCAGCACAAACAATGGCTCTAAGTGAAAGGTCTTGATTAAGGCCTGAACCGTCGCGGGAGCATGGTAGACCTTAAGCTTGTGCTCCGGTGTGCTCTTAGCCCACTGCACTAAAAACGCAATGCCCGAAGAATCCACCGCTGTCGTCTGCGCCAAATCAACCTCATGTTGCTGAAAGATCGCTTGACGCTGCTCCCACAACTGCGGCACCTCGTCCGTGGTCATCCGCGTTAAATCAAAACTGGCCATACACTGGCACCCACCTTACTTGATAGGCTCAGAGCTGCCGCTTTGGTTGTGCTGATTGATGAGGTCAGTCACCGCCTTAATGCCACGCTCACGAATGAGTGGAGACAGCTCGTTCTCCTTGGCCGTCAGCATGCTGATACCCTCGGCAATCATATCAAAAGCACGCCACTCGCCAGTCTTGCTGTTCTTACGCAGCTTGAAGATCAGCTCAATATCTGGCTTGCCCTGCTCACGGATTAAGAACTTCACGTTCACCTGCGTAGCCGATGGATCGACGCTCTGATACTTTGGCAGCACCAGATCCTGATCGTTGTACATGGCTAAGGCATCAGCATAGGAAGCCACAATGTACTCAGCAAAGGCATCACAGAAGGCATCACGCTCTTCAGCAGTGGCCGACTTTAAGTTGGTGCCCATTACCTTGTAACCGGCGTAACGGGTATCAACATAAGGCAAGAGATCGTTACGGATGAGCTCCTTACGGAAGTTCGTATCAGTCATCTTGTCCTTATTGGCCTTGATCTTAGAGAAGGTCTGCTCAGCTACAGTCGACACCATCTTGTATGGGTCAGTCATATCAACCGTAGCCGCAGAAGCGGTCATACTAACAGACAAGCTCAGCACCGCCGCTGCGCAGGCCATGACCATGGTCGTCAAAAACTTCTTCATAAAGAGGCTCCTCTCTACGCACCACAGTGGGTGCTCTTAGGTCTTAGCTGTGGCTTTGCTGCGCCCTTAGCTTAGCTACGTAGTGGCTTAGCTACGCAATGGCTAAGTACGAGGTAGCATCACCACAGCCAATTTGTGCAATTTGGGCTGTTACAACCAGCACTTACGACTGCGTGTTAGCCTTGTCAGCACTATCAGACACTGAGCTGCTATAGAGGAACTTGGAGATTAACTCCTCCAGCACAATCGCCGACTCAGTATCCTGAATGTAGTCACCGTCCTGTAAGTATGTCGAGCCTAACTCCTCGTCATAAAAGCCTGGAGTGATCGAGATGTACTGCTCACCGATAATACCCGCCGTCTGAATCGAGGCCTTGGACTCACTGGACAGATCGCTATATTGCGATTGGATGGCGATATCCACCACTGGCACTAAATCCTTTGGGTCTAAGGTAATGTTCTCGACGCGGCCGATTAACACACCACCGATACGCACAGGGGCGCGTAATTTGAGCGAGCCCACGTTGTCAAACTTGGCATGTACCGTATACGTCTGCGACGAGCTATCTAACACGAGGCCCGCGACCTTTAAGGACATAATGACCGCAGCGAGGATGCCGATGATCATGAAGACACCGACGCCAAACTCAATCTTGCTAAATTTCATAAAAACCACCTTTAGCTCACCACACAAGGCCTCTGGGCTTACACGCCGCTAGCGCTACTGCTACTGCCGCAGCTGCTACAGCAGCTACTGCTGTTGCGGCCCTGCTAACCTTGCTGTGTGACCTTGAGCTAGAACATCAATGCCGTTAACACGAAATCTAAACCTAACACCGCTAAGGACGACTGCACCACAGTAGCTGTGGTCGCATCGGAGATACCCTCAGAGGTTGGCTTGGCATCGTAGCCATTAAACAAAGCGATCCACACGCAAGCAATGGAGAAGACCACCGATTTGACCACCATGGCACCGAGGTCATCGATAAAGTCCACACTGCCTTGCATGCCTGACCAGTAAATGCCGTCATCTAAGCCCAGCCAGTCCACACCTACGAGCTTACCGCCGTAAATACCCACAAGGCAGAAGATGATCGACAGCAGCGGCATCGAGATCACACCCGCCCAAAAGCGTGGCGAAATGATGCGACGCAATGGATCGACGGCCATCATCTCCATGGATGACAACTGCTCCGAGGCTTTGAGCTGACCAATTTCAGCGGTTAAGGCCGAACCAGCACGACCAGCAAAGAGTAATGCCGTCACCACAGGGCCCAGTTCACGGATAATAGCCAGCGACACTAAGGTGCCCAGCGAGCCCGTAGCCATGAAATCCTTGAGGATATTAAAGCCCTGCAGACCCAGCACCATGCCGATAAAGAGGCCCGACACGATGATAATGATCAGCGACTGCACACCCACAAAGTAAATCTGCCGAATGAGCAAAGGGAAGTGCTTACGGACATTAGGCTTACCGACTAAGGCGTGGTAGAGCATTAAGGTGGAGCGCCCTAAAGAGCAGATCTTTTTCAGGGCATAGCGGCCGAGCTGGCCGACAAAGTCAAACATCTTAGAGCTCCTCCAAATAGTCCGTGCTGGCTTTCATGTTGAAAGCATAGGGGCCATCGAAGTCGCCATTGATGAACTGCACCACACGCGGATCAGAGCTGTGACGCACCTCATCTGGAGTACCGGCGCTTAACACCTTGCCATCAGCGACGATCACCACCTGATGGGCGATAGAGAGCACCTCTTGCACGTCGTGAGTCACGATGATGGAGGTGATGCCCAGCGAGCGATTGAGCTCAGAAATCAGCTTCACCAACACCGCCATGGTAATAGGATCCTGACCGACAAAAGGCTCGTCATACATGATGAGATCAGGGTCTAAGGCAATAGCACGCGCCAAGGCAGCGCGACGGGCCATACCACCAGAGAGCTCGTTAGGAGAGAAGTGCGCAGCGGCACGCAAGCCCACGGCCTCAAGCTTCATCAGTACCAGATCGCGAATGAGGATCTCTGGCAACTTGGTGTGCTCACGTAGCGGGAAAGCCACGTTTTCAAAGACGTCGCTATCGGTAAAGAGGGCACCGCTTTGGAAAAGCATACTCATGCGCTTACGCAGCTCGTAGAGCTTAGCGCGCTTGAGCTTATGGACGTTAATGCCGTCAAAGAGGATGGAGCCGGAATCAGGTGTAAGCTGGCCACCAATGAGGCGTAAGAGCGTGGTTTTACCTGTACCCGATGGGCCTAAGATAGCGGTAATTTTGCCCCGTGGAATATCAAGCGTCAGGCCTCTGTAGATGGGTCTGCCGCCATAGGAAAAGTGGACGTTATCCACCTCAACTAAAGGGGAGTCTAGCGGTGCGGCACTCGTTGGTGCGGCACTTACAGCCTGCTCCCTTGGTGGAGAAACTTCTGTCGACATGCTGATAGGCCTCAAAACACAGCGCACAGGCTGTTGCCTCGACCGTAAAAGAGCCCTGTTTACTACAGGGAGTTACTGGGTAGTGGTAGTGGTGAGAGGCTACTTCTACGGCTTCTGTCTTCGGCCTTGACCGTGGTGCCGAGCAAGGCACCTATAAGGCTAAGGCACGGTAGCGCGAATTCTAACACAAGGGCTTATAGGCACAGGGTGCAGCACATGGCGCCTTGCTCATAAATCCAAGCTTTTTGACCGCGTGAGCTGTAATAAGTTGCACCTTTTGTGAGTGTTCGCTGAGGTAGCTGAAACTGTTAGCTCTCTTAGCTTAGCGCAAGGCGCTTAGCTGGAAATTAGTGGCCAAAAAGTAGCACAGGGGATGATGCGGCGCGCTGCGGTGCAGGCACATGGTAATCACCACGTTCCTACCCCAAAGTTATCTCGAAATCTGACCACCACTAAGACGCTAAGAGCAGCGCCTTACCCTCAACCACTCATCAAGCACTGGCTGTTTTTTCGGGTGGTGGGGAGTAGCGTCTGTGTAATGGCGCTATTACCTCTAAGTGTTAGCGGTTAGCGGTCATCAAACTTACCTCAAAGGAGGGCCTTTTCCCCTTGTGTGAGCAAAAGCTACTTGCCATTAACCTACCTCAAGATACGTCGCGGTAGCGACGCTCGATGCTCCATATCATGTTTCTGCATCAAGGGCCTGCCCACACCTCAAAGGCCGATTTTAAGCAAATAACACAGGGGGAAAAACGCTCTCCCTCAAAGCCCAGCGACCGAGAGGCTGCACCGTAGCTCCCCAAGACACTGCTGCTAAAGATTGTTGTGACACCAGACAGCTCAAGGCAGCAACCCCGTCCCAGTCCGCAACCTCCACAGGCGTAACCGGTCACTGCTGTGATAGCATAGGGCGCAAATCACCGGCGCGCTGCTACACCATTGCCAGCAACCAATGCTCAGCTCAGCTTAAGCTTAGCTCACACCTCACGCGGTGCGTGCGATGCTGTGAGCACTGTGGTAGTGGTTTTACCGCTCTCGCGCGCCATTGCAGGAGTTTTATCGAGGCGATGTTTAAGGAAACTTGCATTCAAGCAGGCAAGCGTGTCCTGCAAGAGGAAGCTGCCGCCATCTTAGAGCTGGTACCTACCATCGATGAGCACTTTGCACACGCCTGCGATCTGCTCCTCAAATGCCAAGGCAAAGTCATTCTCACCGGCGTCGGCAAATCAGGTCACATCGCCACTAAAGTAGCCTCAACGCTCGCCTCCACTGGCACCCAAGCTTTCTTTGTGCAATCAGCAGAAGCAGCTCACGGTGACCTCGGCATGATCGGCACTAAGGACGTGGTGATCGCCATCTCTAACTCTGGCGAGGGCTCGGAGCTTAAGGTCATGATCCCGCTCTTACGCCGCCGCCATATTCCGCTCATTGCCATCACCGGTAATCTCAGCTCTACCCTTGCCAAAAGCGCAGATGTGACGCTCTCTGCTCACGTCTCACGTGAGGCCTGCCCTCTCAATTTAGCCCCAACCTCAAGCTCAACAGCGGAGCTGGCAATTGGCGATGCGCTGGCGATTGCGCTGCTTGAGGCCCGTGGCTTTACTGAGCGGGATTTTGCGCTGTCCCATCCAGGTGGCGCCTTAGGCCGCAAGCTCTTAGTGCGCTGTGCGGACATCATGCACGTGGGTGAGGAAATCCCAAAGTGCCGCGATGATGTGACCATTAAGGAAGCCCTGCTGGAGATGACCGCTAAGAGCCTCGGCATTGTGGCTATTGTCGATAGCACTAACACCTTAGTTGGTGTGTACACCGATGGTGACTTACGCCGTACCTTAGAAAAAGAGCTGTCTGTGCACGATCAGCTCTCAGAGGTGATGACGCATGGTGGTATTAGCGTGCCCCCACAGTGCTTAGCAGCTGATGCTCTCACCCTGATGCAGGATAAGAAGATCAGCGCCATGATTGTCACGGATGAAGACAAGAAAGTGGTGGGTGCGTTTAACATGCACGACCTGCTGCGGGCTGGTTTAATCTAAGCCGCCTCAGCACATTAAGCCCCAACCCCACTACTGATCACTACCAGATCACAACCATCTGCGTTACCCCCAAGTGTCAGCATCTGCTTCATGCTCTGGGGTAACAGCGGTGGAGTGATGGTTCTTTATTGTAACCAGGGGACACGCCCTATAAGAGCACATAAAAGCACAAATAAGGTGCATCGTTGCGTGCGCTTTTAGGATCCTATCCGCT
>CASEBB010000171.1 GCA_949286015.1 uncultured Succinivibrionaceae bacterium
GAGGATGTGTATACGCTGTGCTTGGCTAAAGCCCCAATACTAACTGTCGGCTAACCCCACTCTTACGAGTGGGGCATGCGCCGACAACTCTAGGTCAAGGCCTGTAGCGCTTATTAATACAAAGTATCATTAAGTCTACAAAGGGCGAGTTTAAGCTAAAAGTTGAAAATTCAGCATGCAAAACAGCCACGCTAGAGGTCATGAGCTTGTCCTTGTGTGATCCCTGTGGACAAAGTTGCTTGGCGCTTTGCGCGTGGCTTGGGCAGTTTGCTGACAAAAGAGGTGGTGATGGTTGGTGCAAAGGTGATGGCAAGCGCTTAATGACGCCATTATTTTTCTGGGAACAGTGTTGACACTACCTAGAGCGATCCATATAATGAGCGCCGTTGTCGGTGATTAGCGCAGTCCGGTAGCGCAACTGGTTTGGGACCAGTGGGTCGTAGGTTCGAATCCTACATCACCGACCAAGACAAGCAAGTTTGTCACAAGCGATCGGTGATTAGCGCAGTCCGGTAGCGCAACTGGTTTGGGACCAGTGGGTCGTAGGTTCGAATCCTACATCACCGACCAAGACGAGCGGGTTTGTCACAGTGATCGGTGATTAGCGCAGTCCGGTAGCGCAACTGGTTTGGGACCAGTGGGTCGTAGGTTCGAATCCTACATCACCGACCAAAACAAGCGAGTTTGTTACAGCGATCGGTGATTAGCGCAGTCCGGTAGCGCAACTGGTTTGGGACCAGTGGGTCGTAGGTTCGAATCCTACATCACCGACCAAACAAGCGCGTTTGTCACAGATGATCGGTGATTAGCGCAGTCCGGTAGCGCAACTGGTTTGGGACCAGTGGGTCGTAGGTTCGAATCCTACATCACCGACCAATCTCCACAAAAGAGCACCTACGGGTGCTTTTTTTGTATCTGCGCTCTGCATTGGCTCGCGGTGTTGCACAAGATCCTATTCATCAGCAGCAATGCCGATAGCTCCAGCGCGCGCTTAGCTGCGCGCCAGCAAGAAAACGCCAAAACAAAGAGTTGGTGTTGGCTGGAGCCCTCGCTTATGCTGCTGGCGCCTTTAGGCGCTGTTGCAGTGATTGCCCTGACTTTGGAGTTCATGGATACTTGCTCGCACTCGGTGAGAAAGCACGATACAGTCGGCCTTAGCTTTGAGATTAATGGAGGGCGTTTTCCCATGTGTGAGCAAAGCTACTTGCCAGTACCCATCTTGGAGATACTTCGCGGTAGCGACGCTTGCTGCTGTTTAGCGGCGCGATTGCCATGCTCTGGCAATAACTCTAAGCCTATCGCGTCATCTTGATGCGGTGTGCTTGCTTGCAAGCTTATGTCAATGTCCCAGAGTACCACTCCAGAGGCTCAGCGCCGAGAGCAGTGATGCAGATAGGCGGAGACCACGCCATGTGTCTCAGTGTAGGGAAGTGCTGTAAGGAAACAGCGCGAGCTAAGAGCGGGTGAGCAGCAATAGGGCTGTGCGTGTGTGCAGACAGCTGCAAATGTTGCGGGGAAAGGTGCGAGAAAAGAGAGCTGCGGGACAGCGGCTATGCGCTGTATGCGCCGTGTAGGAAGCGTCAGCAGGATTGACGGGAGAAGCAGAGAGAGAAGTGCTACTAAGCAGGCCGCATGCGACCTGCTCAGGTTTAACACAGCGCTAACTGCAGGCAGCTATGGAGGCTGCCGTGGCGTGTTCTTACTTGTTGGCTGTTGGTGGAATTAAGCCCACTTGCAGATCTTCGGCGGTATAGATCAGCTTGTCGTCAGCTAACACCTGACCATTAGCCACGCCCATAATTAAGCGACCGCGCTCGATCACACGGGTGATATCAATGACGTAAGTGACCTTCTTGCAAGTTGGCAGCACTTCGCCCTTGAACTTGACGTTCTTCACGCCTAACGCACGGCCCTTACCTGGGCCACCACGCCAGCCTAAGAAGAAGCCCACTAACTGCCACATCGCATCTAAGCCTAAGCAGCCTGGCATCACTGGATCGCCTGGAAAGTGGCAAGCAAAGAACCACAGATCTGGGGTAATGTCGAGCTCAGCGGTGATCTGACCTAAGTTGTGCGAGCCATTGTCAGCACGAATCGAGGTGATGCGGTCGAACATCAGCATGTTTGGAGCAGGTAATTGGCTGTTACCAGGGCCAAATAACTCTCCACGCGAGCAGGCTAAGAGATCTTCTTTGCTAAAGGAATGGATGCCTTGTTCAAGCAGCGAGGCCATGCTTAACTCCTGAAAATGCTTGCCCCAGGATGGCTGAAACGCGGGCCCACGTTGCAAAACAGCCCATCGGTGCCACGGGTCGAATAAGTACGCACTACCAGCGGTAGTGACTATGGGGGCTATTGTACAGGATTAAGAGGTGACAGGGGGCATTTTGCCGTGACTAAGTGGGAAAAGATCGCCTTTTCTCGCACTTTCCCCTAGGTGCACAGTCTTTTGGCGTCAATCTGTAGGGAAAAGACAGGCCAAAGGCTCCGTAGGCAGGGTACACGGGATATGGGGCGCATAAAAATAGCTGGCAAGCCAGCTATTTGAGGTAGGAGTCTCTTGGAAAAGTGAGATGCTAAGACGGTCGCTGTAAGCGGCGTCACGCTGTGTTTGTGTAAGGTTAAAGCTGCGGCCTCTGGGGTGGCCTCTGGTAGACTGTGGCCTTAGCGGCGCTTCTTCGTTTGCGAGGCAAACGCGATAAAGTCCTGAATCGTTTCGGTGCTGACTTCACCCTCCGTAGCAACAAAGTAGGTTGGCGCCCAAAAGTTGCCATCAACCATTTCTAAGCGCAGATCAGGAAACTGCTTGAGCATCTTCCGCCCTAGGGTGCCCTTAATCGTGCGCATTGCATTGCCAATGGCCTCGTTTGGAGACAGCTGCAGGTGCATGATGACGTAGCTGTTGTGAACCTGAAAAGATTGCAGCTCATAGCCATGTTGGGCACACAGCTCTTGTAGCTGCGTGGATAGAAAGATACTGCGGTCGGGATCTCTGAGGAGTGGACTACCGTATTTGGTACAGCAGACAATGAGGTATGAGATCTGAGTAACCACATTGCGATAGTACGAAAGTTTTGTCATAGCTAAATCGTACAATGGGGTCAGCAAAAGCGCAATTTTATCGGCTTTATAAAGAAGTTACGCTGCAAAAAGGGGCTGTGAGGGTGTGTCTCTAGAATGGGGCGTATTGCGGGCAAAAAGCCGATAGTGACGGGCCCTTTGCGGAGGAGAGGGGCAAAAGGGATTGGCTGTACTGCACAGTTTTGTAGCGCGCCTGCCCTAGAAAAGGCAGGAGATCCCTGGCAAGTTATGAGGCTGCTTAGGGATCGATCTGAGAAGAGAGCGATAGAGGCGGGATGTAGGGAAGTAAGGCCGCAGTAGTGCTTTGGGCGCTGTAGTGCTGCAGGAAGCCGTTAAGCCCTTACCATGAGGGCAATAACCTCACAGGAGGGCAGGACACAGCTAAGGGCGGGCACTGTGTGAGGTGGTGCCTGCGATTGCCCTTGAGCTGTTAAGGCAGATGCGGCTTAGGGTCTTTGGTGGTGCTCCAGATAAAGAAAAACCCAGCTCGCAAGCGAGTTGGGTATTTTCCTTACCACCACACCTTCTGTGGCTGTGGCGGCTGGTGCGCTGCTTTTAGAGCAGCCTAGCGCGTGCCAAAGACGACAATGGTCTTGCCGTGGGCGTGAATCAGATGGTTCTCTTCCATCATCTTCAGAATGCGTCCCACCGTCTCGCGAGAGCAGCCCACAATCTGACCAATCTCCTGTCGCGTGATCTTAATCTGCATGCCGTCAGGGTGGGTCATCGCCTCTGGTTGATGCGATAAGTTCAGCAAGGTCTTGGCAATGCGGCCCGTCACGTCTAAGAAGGCTAAGTTGCCCACTTTGCGCGAGGTGTCAGTTAAGCGCGCGGCCATCTGCCCCGCCAGACGCATCAGAATCTCTGGGTTAACCTGCACCAGCTGCTTAAACTTGTTGTAGGAGACCTCAGCAATCTCACAGCTCGTCTTGGCCTTGACCCACGCTGTACGCGTTGGATTCTCCTCGGTATCGTTAAACAGACCTAACTCACCAATGAAGTCACCTTGGTTGAGGTAGGTGAGGATCATCTCGTGGCCATCGTGATCCTTGATTAAGACCACCACCGTGCCCTTTACAATGTAATAAAGGGTGTCAGCCTTTTCACCTGCGTGGATAATGGTACTCTTCTGCGGGTGCTTGTGGATGTGACACTGACTTACAAACCAGCTAATGGTGCTATCAGCAGGTGCCTTAACCATATTAGTAAAACCTTGCTCAAGTTAACCTGCGCCAAGTGCGTCCCCATGAGAGGGATCATGGCGTATCCGTAACATAACTCATGTCACGATAGTGGCGCAGCCACAACTATGGCGACGTCATCCGTATTGGATATGACTTAGTGCGCCAATTGACATCCTCCCCTATCTGACGATTGGGGATTCCTTCCGCATCAGAGTCCTTAAAGGCACAAGCTCGCCTGTTTATTAAGGTGAGATTGCTTTCCTCTGATGTTCCGGCGGGTTCCTGTTAGCGACTGAGCTTAAGCTTTATCAGACGAGGCCTTAGGGCTTAAGCTTTAATCAGTTCGCTTGGCAGCTCAACTACTTAGACTTTTGGTCTGATTTGAGTTGCCTTCAGGCCATCTGGGCATGCCCTGCCCTTTTTCACTTCCAGCCTCAAGTGAGTCAAGGAAACGATTCTTGATGTTTATTGCGGCGTTAATGTCAGCATTACTGCTGTAACCGCAGCGCACGCAAACAAATACAGCCTGCGATCTACGGTTCTTCTTGCTCACATAGCCGCAGTGCGAGCAAGTCCTACTGCGGCCGTACCCCGCCCTCACAGACGGAATATTGGCTGCTAGATGCAGATAAAGCGCTATGCAGCGCAATGCAACGCCATGTTACGCTTAACATCGGGTAACAATCATAACATGCGTGATGCCCTGTGTGCACGCTGTGCACTGCCAGCAACTAAATAAAAGCTGGCGTGAGCCTCCTTACCCGCTGGCAAAGGGCCGTTTTCAGCTACCTACGCTGCAATGAAAAAAGGCTATCTTGCGCGGAGCAAAGATAGCCTGTGAGAGTGTTTACGCTGAAATGAAGGGCAACAGGCGGCTAAGGTAGATGGTAAGTGGCATCCTGAGTTTTCATCGCAGAAAGCCACTTGGTCTTACTTAGCGCCTGTGCTTATTAGCGCTTGATAGCTGAGCATAAGCTCAGCTCTTAGCCTTAGCGCGAAATCATGCGGGAGCGCGAGGTGATGAGCTTAGCCATGTCATTGAGCTTGTGGAAAGACTCCATGTCATCGCAGCCCAGACGCATCATGGTGGTGAGGAAGGTCACCTCGTGGTCGCGAATTTCAGCCGAGTGGTTCTCGATCAGATCGCGGGCTAAGCGCTTGCTCTGCGCTTTTAAGCTGGCACTAATGGCCGTCTTGTTCTCAGCGCTGGCGGCTGGTGCAGCTGCACCGGATGCAGGCGTGCTGGCGGCTGGGCCTACTGCAACCTGATTGGCGCGCGAGGACTTATTCCATGCTCTGGTGTTAGTACCCGCTTGTGGCTTAGCAGCAGGAGCGGCGTTGGTGCTTGGGGTGCCCTTTTGATTAAAGGCATCGCGTAAGATCGCACCTAAGCTGCCAATGCCAGAGTTGCCCTCAGCGCCCGTGGTCGAGCCGGAGGTGTAGACCGTAGTGGCCTGCTCCTGTTGAGGCTCTTGCTGGTACGTATTGTACTTGCTCTCACGTTGGGTGGTAGCTGGTGCTGGACGTAAGGCGCACTCTTGGAAGAGGTGCTCGATGTAAGGGCCGTTAGCCTCGTTGTTAGCGAGAATGCGCTCTACGGTCTCGCGCTCCTCTTGGGTGAGGCGCTCCTTGTACACACGAAACAGTCTTTGCGCGGCGCGGCGGGTGCTGGCAACGGTACCGAGGTCGCTGGTGTCAACGTTAGGGAGAAAGGTAGGACGAGACTCATTGATGTCCTTCACCTTGTTCTGGCTCTGTGCCCATGCCGCTTCGTTAACGGACTTGGCACCTGCAGCAGTGGCGCTAGCAGGAGCTTTGGCCTTAGCAGGAGCAGTGGTGTTGCTCTCCTGACGCGACATGTACACCGCCGAGTGGGCTTGCTGCTCACCAGCCTTAATCACCGTTGATTTGCCGGTGGTCTCGTCCGCGTCATTGCCCGCTGTGACCTTGTTGAGCAGCGCTTTTTTCGCTTGCGCCGCAAAAGGAGCATTCTCGAGCTCGCTCTCAATGGCTCTGATCTTCTCTAAGTAGGTCACGCCCTTGTCGGCGACCTTGCTCAGATAGAGACGCTGCTCTAAGTTCAGCCAAGGATCAAACTTCTGCAGCAGGTTCTTAGCGATCTCCTTGGTCTGTAAACGGTTACGCTCAGAAGGGGTGAGCTTATGACCGTTGGCATCGGTATTTGGCACCGTATACTCGATACGGCGACCACGGGTACCGATAGGCTTGTAGTCAGGATAGACAGCTTTGACCTTGTCAATGATTCTTTGGATTTGCTTTTGGTAGGTAGTGCCACCAACAGCAATAACCTTTCTCTGCAGATAGTGGATGTCATCCTCATCTAAGAGAGGTCTAAACTTCTCAAGGATTTCTTTAGCCTGCTCCATAGTCCGCAGTCTGGCCTTGTCCATTTCGGAGCTGTAGGTGCGCTCTTCTGTAGTGCCCTTGGCATCCTTGCCCTGTGCTGCGGCAGTAGCTTTAGGTGCGGCGACACCAAAGAGAGCATTATGTGCGGCTTTTTCTGCTGGAGTTTGGACAACAGTGTCAGGCTGTGCCGAGGCAAATGCAGTATTAGCGTCAGCTGCAGCAGAAGGCATAGAGCCCATATTGCCCATGGCATTGCCGCCCAGTGGCGCGCCTATACCCATGGCCGGAGCCGTAGACATCGCTGCCATGCCCATCCCCATGGCGTTGGTAGCTGCCATAGGTGCAGCACCCACACCACCCATAAAGCCAGTCAGAGAAGAGGCGGTGGCTAAAGGAGCTGTAGGGGAGACTTGATTTACAGTAGCATTTGGATTGAGAACTGCCATTTGCTGTTGTGTGGCTTCAATGCCTTGGTTTAATAAAGACATTGTGTGCTCAAAAGACTGTTGTGAGCGCAGCTTGACAGTGGCAGCAATCTGCAGCACTTGTGGCAACAAGTTTGGCAGGAAAGAAGGATTGGATGCTAGCGGTATAAGTTGTTGCAGTGTTTGATTTTCTTGCGGAGTAATAAAACTAGGAAAGTGCAACAGCAGAGTTTGCACAAGTCCATTAAAGGCTTGCTCCGCCTGCGGATTGTTATAAGCAGTCATAACTAACTTCTCCGCTGCCATGGCGCGCCAGATATCTGCACAGCGGGGGCAGATAGCAGGGCTTGTTCTCTAAAGAATTACCTCTCTTTAGAGAACTGCGTCATAGCAGCCTTTTGGTTTTGAGTATGATGCAAAGAGGCTTTGTGGTAACGCTAGCTAAGTGAGTAGAACCACAAGGCGCTAAAGCAAGGCATACAGGCTATTTGGCTTGGCTTTAGGTCTTGTCTGTGCGGTATCAGCGGCAATTGCAGTACAACAAGCTCTTGCTGCAAAGCTATCTCAACCTCATCTAGTGGGAGATTCGAGCCGCAATTTTAGCTAAAAGGCCACTCTCACTTGTGGTAAAAGGGCTTGTGTCTGGGGTTCTACTGACCCCAGTAAACTAAAGTTTAGTGCTTGCGACACAGAGGGCTGGTCTGTAGCAGGTTTATCGCCCTTGAAGTTGGTGGATATCAGGAAAAGACATAAAGAGATCCCCGCCCGTCAAGAGCAACAAGAGCTGCCTTGCAAGCAATACTGCACTTCATGAAGTGTAGTCCTTTACCCGCATGCTATGAGTGGACTCTATAGTTGGGGTAAGTACGGCGCTAAGCGGCGCAGTGGCAGCATGGACACCCTGACGACGCGCTTGGCGCTAGCAGCTCTGAGCTTTTGCTGTATTTGCCTGTGAACTTTGACTTTACTACCAGACAAGGCAAGATAGTACCTCTATCCAGTCATAATTCCGGTCACAAAGTGATCACTAGATAACACAGAAAGCTTAAGAGAGCCTGCGCAATAGCTTTATTTTAGCATAAAGCTTAGATTTTGTCCGCACCGCAGTTTCGCGCTTAAACAAGCCGGAAATGAGGTGGTCTTGAGCAAATATTGGCAGTTGCCAAGTTCGTTGTCAATAGCTTTGGGGACAAAAATGGTCCTTGCGATTTTTTTGGTGCTGACGGCGCGCTCCTCGAACGCTAAGGCGCAGCCCAGCAGCGCGCAGCTTATAAGACACCGTGCTGCTGTACACA
>CASEBB010000172.1 GCA_949286015.1 uncultured Succinivibrionaceae bacterium
GATAAACGACAACGTGTTTTTGTTGTCTGACGGTGATCTTATTGATTTCGCTGTCCTTTCTTCACACATGCACGTGTGCTGGATGCGGCTCACCAGTGGGCGCTTAGGTCTAAGTTACCGCTACTCCCGCGACTACACCTACAACACTTTTATCTGGCCTGAGCTCACCTCAAAGCAGCAAACGGCGCTTGAGAAGCTGGCCCAGCAGATTATCGATTTCTGCAAGCAAGCCACTTCTGCCCCTAACAGCAATATGACCTTGGGCAAGCTCTACAACCCTGAGTCTATGCCAGATAAGCTCAAACAGCTGTTTACTAAGCTTGACAGCGTCGTGGAGCAGGCTTACCGTCCTGAGCCTTTCAAGGATGATGACGAGCGCTTATCTTTCTTGCTGGGACTGTACAACCAGCGCGTTAATGAGCTTAAGGCGCAGGACACAGCCAAGGCTAGAGCCAAGCGGATACGCAGTGTAGTAGGTAACGCTACACCACCAGCTGCTGAGCAGTCTGCAAAAACTGCAAAGACAGCCAAGCGCACCCGTAAAACAAGCAAAGCTTAACCACGCTCTGGGCTGCGTTATCCACAGGGCAGCACGTACCGTTGTGCTGCTACTCCGTGCCACCACAAGCACTGTTAAGTGCCTTGTTTTGCCGTAAGTTCGCACGCAAGCACCTCTTGTGTAGTGATTGACGGCAGCCAACAGCGCCACTGCCTCTCACTCTATTCTGGTAAAGCTTTTCATCCGAGAAAACGTGCTCTACAAGCTCACTCACCACCCCCTAAAGCCCAGTTTTTGCAAAAGTGGCCTCAAGCTTTCTGGCCTGTAACTGTGTCTTCAGGGGCTGCATACTTACCCTTTGATGGCTCTTCCCCCGTGAGCTAAAACCATACAGCACGAGCGCCGCTAATAAGCACTACCAACACCACCTCAAGTGTTACCACCTCTAAAGGTCTGAGCCAGCTCACCTCGCTGCCATCTCCTCGGTGACAACAATGCCTCCAAGGTGACCACGCTTGCGGTGTAACCCTGCGCACCACTATCTGCCTTTGTCCTACTAAGCCGCACCTACCACCATGCCTAAGAACTACGAGCAGCTCATCTCTCATGAGCTCACCACCGAATACTGCCTGCAACGCGCTAAAGTACAGCATGCTCTTGATAATCCCAACAGCGCCGAATCCAACCTGCTCTACCGCATGGTAGCTGAGGAAATGGCCCGCCGTGAGCCACCTCTGCTCATTCCTTATGTGGAGATTTGCATCTCCCCACAGTGCACTCTCAACTGCCGTGACTGCGCTAACTTCATGCAGTACTACTACAAGCCACAGCCAATGAACCTCGAGCAGGTGTGGAGCTGGATAGAGGCCTTTTTAGAAGCCATCGATGCGGCCCTAACAGTGCGTGTTATGGGCGGTGAGCCTCTCATGCAAAAGCAGTTACCTGAGCTCATGCGCCGCCTGCTGGCGCACTCAAAGGTGCAGCACACGCAGATCGTCACTAATGGCACCTTAGAGCCAAAAGACGATCTCTTAAAGCTGATGCAGGCCAATAAGCAGTACTGCTCCTTTTTCTTTTCCCGCTATGGCAGCAAGCTCGCCCCACGCTTTGATGAGTTTACTCAGAAGTGCTTACGCCATGGCTTAATGGTGCAAGCCCCTGAGGATAACAAGCAGTGGTTTGATATGGGCGACACCGCCTCCCGTCACCGCTCAGTAAAGGAGCTCACAGAGGTCTATCAGAAGTGCCCTAATAACTGCCGTCACATCTGGAATGGTGAGTTTCACCACTGCCCACGCTCGGCCCACGGTAAGTACTTAGGTCTGATCGACATGCCAGAGACGGACTATGTGCCGCTTATGACCTTGGATACGGCCACGCGCCGCGAGCGTATCCGCGCCATGTACGACCTGCCATACATTACCGCATGCAACCACTGCGGCTTAATGCCAGAGACGCATTATGTGCCACCTGCAATTCAAGCCGACCGCGCCCAATCACGCGTCTTAGGCGAGAAGCTGGCGCAGATGCGTGAGGAAAAGCAGCAACTGCAATTGCGCCTGCAGGAGCTGCAAAGCTGCACCTGCAAGTCCTCCTTTACTACAGTCGAGGGCAAGCGCTAAGTAACTCACTCAAGTGGTGCCTCTTAAAAGAGCAGAGCGCAACCTCACAACAGCCTCACAACAGCCTCAGGGGGCGCATGTGTCCTTGTCGCACGTGCCCTTTTTGATGGCGTGGTTAGGGTTAGCTCTGCTCTGTGACGCTTATCAGACAAGTGCACCTCACCCTACCCCCACCGCACGCTGCTCACCTCACACTGCCCACTTGCGTTTCCTTGCCTTATTTTGCACCTAAACGCAACATCATTTGCTTGCTTTTGTGAGCGTTTCCGCTAAAATATTGCAGACTTTGGCTACCGTGTTTTGCAGCATAGGCCAAGGACGCGCCCTCTTCCTTATAAGACGGTGATTGCCGCCCATAAAATTAAGGATCTTCGGCGCCACGCTTTACAAAGTCAGCCCCTCATCTGGGAAGATCAGCACGGCGACAGCAGTACATACGCACTGCATGGCTCGAGCACCAGTAAAGCGTATCGCACCATCACCCCTCCACCTCTAACGTTTGCCCAAAACGGCAGAGCGTGGCTTAAATCTCAGTTACATCAACCCAAGCGAGGCATTGGAGAGTTGTTCTAATCTCAATGCTCAGAGCATTGAGTCTGATGTTTCTCTTTTTCTTCTGCGCAAAGATCCCACATCAGCAAGCAGAACCAGCCCTCCTCTTGATCCCCTCCTTAGTTTGATCTTAAGCCCTTAAGCCTTCTCTGAGCACTTAAGTCCACGCCCCTTATATATAGAGGCTAGAGTTTTCACACTTTGCGCTGTTTTCGCCAAGTGCCAAAGACTCATGGTGACTTAAGCCTATGCCCTCATTACCTCGCGTCAGGTCAGTCTTACCCGCTCGGATTTTTGGAGGTTTTTGTGGCTAATACCGCAATCCTTGCTCTCGCTGATGGCACTGTCTTTAAAGGCAAAGCTTTTGGCGCCTTAGGTGTCACACAAACTGGCGAAGTGGTCTTTAACACGTCGATGACAGGCTATCAGGAGATCCTCACTGACCCCTCCTACACCGGTCAGCTCGTGACCTTGACCTACCCTCACATTGGTAATTACGGTACCAATGAAGAGGATATGGAGTCCTCACAGATCTGGTGCCAAGGCCTCATCATCCGTGACCTGTCTATCGTCACCTCTAACTTCCGCAGCCAATCCTCCTTAAGCGACTTCTTAGAGAAGTACCAAAAGCCAGGTATCTACAACATTGATACCCGTAAGCTTACCCGCCTCATTCGTGAAAAGGGCGCCCAAAACGGCTGCCTGACCACCGATCCTGCTATTACCCCAGAAAAGGCTATTGAGCTGGCGCGTGCTTGCCCAAGCATGCAGGGTCAGGACTTAGCGCAGGTGGTCTCCACCAAAGAGCGCTATGAGTGGATTGATGGTGAGTGGCAGTTAAACGGCGGCTATCAGAAGCTCAGCAACCTCGAATTTAACGTCATCGTCTACGACTTTGGTGTCAAGCGCAACATCCTGCGTATGCTCGCGCAGCGCGGTTGCCACCTTACCGTGGTACCAGCTAAGACCCCTGCTGAGGAAATTCTGGCCTTAAATCCAGATGGCGTCTTTATGTCCAACGGCCCTGGCGACCCAGAGCCATGCACCTACGCAATTGAGGCCATTAAGACCTTTGTTGAGCACAAGATTCCACTCTTTGGTATCTGCTTAGGCCACCAGTTATTAGGCCTCGCCTCCGGTGCCAAGACCATGAAGATGAAGTTCGGTCAGCACGGTGCCAATCAGCCAGTGCGTGATGTAGCCACCGGCATGGTGTACATCACCTCGCAAAACCACGGCTTCTGCGTCGATAAGGACACCTTACCTGCCAACGTTAAAGCCACCCACTTCTCCTTATTTGATGGCTCCTTACAAGGTATCGAGCGCACCGATGCGCCAGCCTTTAGTTTCCAAGGCCACCCTGAGGCAAGCCCAGGCCCACATGATCCAAAGCCACTGTTTGATCACTTCATTGACCTGATGGTGCAAAGAAGAAAGCAAGAGCAACAACAGTAGCAAGCTCGCCCCTACCACCTCACAAGGCCTTAGGCCGCACACAGTAAGGCAGCGCGCTGGTAGCGCACAGGTAGCGCACAGGTAGCGAGCCTGCAGAGCGCAAGGAGCGCTTCCTACGGCACCAACTGCCGCGCACTAAGCACGCAGCAGCAGAACCATGCTGCACAAGCGGCAATAGTAAGAGCCGCCCGCCCCTACTGTGACACAGGTGGTGGATCCTGAGGACAGCACCGAGGAAAAGGTTTCATGCCTAAGCGTACAGACATCAAGAGCATTTTAATCTTGGGCGCCGGCCCAATCGTGATCGGCCAAGCTTGCGAATTTGACTACTCTGGTACTCAAGCTTGCCGCGCCTTACGTGAAGAGGGCTATCGCGTCATTCTGGTGAACTCCAACCCAGCCACCATTATGACCGACCCTAACATTGCCGATGCCACCTACATCGAGCCTATCGACTACCGTGTGGTCGAGCGCATCATTGAAAAAGAGCGCCCTGATGCCATCTTACCAACCATGGGTGGTCAGACCGCTTTAAACTGCGCCTTAGACTTAGAGCGTCATGGCATCTTAGAGAAGTACCACGTCGAGATGATCGGTGCTAACGCCGACACCATCGACAAGGCCGAGAACCGTGAACGCTTTGACGAGGCCATGAAGTCCATTGGCCTTGAGTGCCCACGCTCGGGTATCGCGCACTCGATCGAAGAAGCGTGGGAAGTACAAGCGAAGGTTGGCTTCCCTTGCATCATTCGCCCATCATTTACCATGGGCGGCACCGGTGGTGGTATTGCCTACAACCCAGAAGAGTTTGAGGCTATCTGCACCAAGGGCTTAGAGAGCTCCCCTACCCACGAGCTGCTTATCGATGAGTCCTTAATCGGCTGGAAAGAGTTTGAGATGGAGGTGGTGCGCGATCGCAAAGATAACTGCATCATCGTCTGCTCCATTGAGAACCTCGACCCAATGGGTATCCACACTGGTGACTCTATCACCGTGGCTCCAGCGCAGACCTTAACCGACAAGGAATACCAAATTATGCGTGATGCCGCTATGGCGGTGTTACGTGAGATTGGCGTGGAAACCGGTGGTTCCAACGTGCAATTTGGTATCAACCCTGACAACGGCCGCATGGTCATCATTGAGATGAACCCACGTGTGTCGCGCTCCTCGGCTTTAGCCTCTAAAGCTACGGGCTTCCCTATTGCCAAGGTCGCCGCCAAGCTTGCCGTGGGCTACACCTTAGATGAGCTTGGTAACGACATCACCGGTGATCTCACCCCAGCCTCCTTCGAGCCTGCGATCGACTACGTGGTCACCAAGGTGCCACGCTTTAACTTTGAGAAGTTCCCGAACTCCAATGACCGCCTGACGACGCAAATGAAGTCGGTAGGTGAGGTTATGGCTATCGGCCGCACCTTCCAAGAGTCGCTGCAAAAGGCCTTACGCGGCTTAGAGACTGGCAAGGTCGGCTTTGATCAGCGCCTTGACATGAACAGCAAGGAAGCTCGTACTAAGATCCTGCACGAGCTTGAGGAAGCCGGTGCCCACCGCATTTGGTACATCGGTGACGCCTTCCGTATGGGTATGACCATTGAAGAGCTCTTTGAGTACACGCACATTGACCCATGGTTCTTAGCGCAGATCAAAGAGATCATCAGCATCGAGCAATCCTTAGCGGGTCGTACCTTAAAGTCGATTGACGCCAGCGAGATGCGCGATCTTAAGGCGCATGGCTTTGCTGATGCCCGCTTAGCCGAGCTCTTAAACGTCACTGAGGATCAGGTACGTGAGCGCCGCTGGCTGCACGAGGTCTTCCCAACCTTTAAGCGTGTTGATACCTGCGCTGCTGAGTTTGCGACCCCAACTGCTTACATGTACTCCACTTACGAAGATGAGTGCGAGTCCAATCCAAGCGACAAGCGCAAGATCATGATCTTAGGCGGTGGTCCAAACCGTATCGGTCAGGGTATCGAATTCGATTACTGCTGCGTGCACGCGGCAATGGCCTTACGTGAGGATGGGTTTGAGACCATTATGGTCAACTGCAACCCAGAGACGGTGTCCACTGACTACGACATCTCTGATCGCCTCTACTTTGAGCCAGTGACCTTAGAGGACGTGCTCGAGATCGCCCGTATTGAGAAGCCAGAGGGCGTGATCGTGCAGTTTGGTGGTCAGACCCCACTTAAGTTAGCCCGTAGCCTTGAGAAGGCTGGTGTGCCAATCATTGGTACCTCTCCTGATGCTATCGATAAGGCCGAGGATCGCCAGCGCTTCCAAGAGGCGGTGGAGAAGTTACAGCTGCTGCAACCAAAGAACGGCACTGCTATCTCCTTAAATCAGGCTGTGACCATTGCCGAGAACATTGGTTACCCACTGGTAGTGCGCCCATCCTATGTGTTAGGCGGCCGTGCCATGGAAGTGGTGTACGACGAAGACGACCTGCGCCGCTACTTCAATGAGGCGGTGAAGGTCTCTAACAAGTCTCCAGTGCTCTTAGACAAGTTCTTAGACCACGCCGTTGAGATTGACGTCGATGCCGTGTGCGATGGTAAGGACGTAGTGATTGGCGGCATCATGGAGCACGTTGAAGAGTGCGGTGTGCACTCTGGTGACGCAGCTTGCGTGCTGCCACCATGGCGCCTTAATGACGAGATCAAGGAGCGCATCGTCAAGATCAGCCATGATCTGGCTATGGAGCTTGATGTGCGCGGCTTAATGAATGTGCAGCTGGCGGTACGTGGCAACGAGATTTACCTCATTGAGGTGAACCCACGTGCGGCGCGTACTGTGCCATTCGTGTCCAAGGCCACTGGTTTACCACTGGCTAAGATCGCCGCTCGTATCATGACGGGTAAGACCTTAGCCGAGCAGGGTATCACCCATCAGGTGATCCCTCCTTACTACTCGGTCAAAGAAGTGGTGCTGCCATTCCACAAGTTCCCTGGCTCCGATCCAATCTTAGGCCCTGAGATGCGCTCCACTGGTGAGGTTATGGGCACGGCTAAGACCTTTGCTGAGGCTTATGCTAAGTCGCAGCTGGCTGCTAGCTCGGAGATTGTGCGTAAGGGCCGTGTGCTGCTGTCGATTCGCAACTCTGACAAGGACGTGCTCCCTGAGTTAGGTCGCAAGTTGGTGGCTGCTGGCTTTGAGCTGGATGCCACCGGTGGCACCTACCAGACCTTAACGGATGCAGGCATCCCTGTGAGCCGTGTGAAGAAGGTCTATGAGGGTCGTCCAAACATCCTCGATGGCATTAAGAGTGGCCGCTACAGCTGGGTGATTAACACCACTGAGGGCCGCCAATCGGTGTATGACTCGCGCTCGCTGCGCCGTGGTGCCTTACAGTATCACGTGAGCTACTGCACGACGATTAACGCTGCTTTTGCCACGGTTGAGGCCATGACGGAGAACGAGTTTAGAAGCGTGCACTCGCTGCAAGAGCTGCATCAGCAGATCAAGGACAGCGAGATTAACGCTTAAGCCTTGCGCTTAAACACTAGTGGGAGATTCGAGCCGCAATTTTAGCTAAAAGGCCACTCTCACTTGTGGTAAAAGGGCTTGTGTCTGGGGTTCTACTGACCCCAGTAAACTAAGTACTGAGGAGCTATGCTTTAAGTGCAGGCGCTAAAACCGCCCTATTGCGAGTGCCTTACACCTCTTACTACGAGGTGCAGCACGCGTGGTAGTGGCGGTTTTTTGTTTCTGGGCTGTACCCGCGCGGCGCTGAGCGCAGAGATACGCGCCCCAAGAGCAAGTAAGCCCAACGCTTACCTGCCTCCCTGTACCAGACGCCGCTCTACGGCCAAGAAACGGCAGAATACGCCGTTCAAGGCTTGCTTTAGGAAGAAAAGTCGGTATAATGTGCGCACACAGCCGATGCGGATGGATGGCAGAGCGGTTGAATGCAACGGTCTTGAAAACCGTCGAGGATTTGCGTCCTCCGTGAGTTCGAATCTCACTCCATCCGCCAGGTTAAGACCTTTCTTTGGGCCTTGTTCTGAGGCCTTGGTGGCCACGCCACGTTCTTCTTTTCCTCCTCCTCCTCCTCCTCTTCCCTTTCTTTTCCTGCTTTTCTTGTTCTCCGCTTAAGGCTTTTTGTCAGCTGTTTGCTCTCTTGCTGCGTCCGCTTGTTCCGTAGAGCCATGGACTGATGCCCCCTTTGTCTACAGCGTGCACTGCTAGGAACGACTGACTCAATAAATGACGGAATTTAGGGCACGCATGCCTGCCCATCTCCAGATAAGCTCAGGCTCGTTGCACCTTTTATCTCGAGGTGGGACGTTGCCAACACGCACCACTACCTCCGTCACTTATGAGCTCACTCTTTCCCTACGTCCGCTTTTGGCTTGGGGTAGGTGAGGCGTAGGGTAGGTAACCTAAAAGCTCCTGACGGCGCCTTATCTCGAGATTAGTGCCTTAGCAAACTCCTACTCTCAGGGCCATGCTCTTCCTACGCCCCCTATCTTTTTGCCCACTTTATTGCTCCAGCCCGCCCGTATTTAAGCCAGTCACCAACCTGCGCACCAAAAGAGCTCACTTTTGGTAAAAGATCTTAGGGGCCTTGAGTCGTTTTGGCGCGTCTCATGTCATTTAAGATGTGATCTGTGTCCTTTTATTGCACCAAAACTTTACAGTGTTTTTGACCTCTTTTTACATATGTAAGCGCTCACCAAAGCGAAGCAAAACCGCGTTTTGTGCAGAAAAACGTAGTTTTACCCTAGTTTTTCTCCACTTTTTTAACCTTTTACCGCCAGAAACGCCCCATTTTCGTGCTAAAACAAAGCACATATTAGCGCACTACAGCAGTGCACAAGACAACCAAAAAAGAGCAAAAAAGCAAGAAAAATCTAAATCTTATTGCCCCATAAACGTGAGGCGCGTACATTTAGCACCAACGACTTCAATGAGACCAACCGTCTACAGGACTTGCGTCTCAGTTACCAGATCAGTCAGAGAGATCTTAGGAGATCTAAACGATGTCTTATTCCCAGCAGGTTTTCGACGAGCTGTCTGCTCGTTATTCCTACCAGCCAGAATTCTTACAGGCCGTGCAAGAGGTGTTAAGCACCTTACAGCCAGCTTTGGACAAGAACCCTGCTTACCAGAAGAATAAGATCTTAGAGCGCATCACCGAGCCAGAGCGCGTCATTCACTTCTTAGTGCAATGGGTTGACGACAAGGGCGAGATCCAAGTCAACCGTGGCTACCGCGTCCAATTCAACTCCGCCATTGGCCCATATAAGGGCGGCTTACGCTTCCACCCAACCGTAAACGAGGGCGTGCTCAAGTTCTTAGGCTTCGAGCAAATCTTCAAGAACTCCTTAACTGGCACCCCAATCGGCGGCGGCAAGGGTGGCTCTGACTTCGATCCTAAGGGCAAGTCTGACAACGAGATCATGCGCTTCTGCCAAGCCTTCATGGTGCAATTATTCCGTTACATCGGTGCTACCGTGGACGTGCCAGCTGGCGACATCGGTGTGGGCGGCCGTGAGATCGGCTACCTCTACGGTGCTTACAAGCGCTTAACCACCTCCTACGAGGGTGTGTTAACTGGTAAGGGCTTAAACTTCGGTGGTTCCTTAGCTCGTACCGAGGCTACCGGTTACGGTACCGTTTACTTCGCTCAAGAGATGTTAAAGGATCGCGGCGACTCCTTAGAGGGCAAGGTCTGCGCTGTCTCTGGTGCTGGTAACGTTGCTATCTACTGCTGCGAGAAGTTAATCCAAGTCGGTGCTAAGCCAGTGACCGTTTCCGACTCCCGTGGCACCATCTACGATCCAAACGGCATCAATGTTGAGATCTTAAAGCAGGTTAAGGAAGTTGAGCGTGCCTCCTTAACTCGTTATGCTGAGTTAGTCCCAACTGCCAAGTACACCCCAGTTGCTGAGTACCCAGAGGGCAAGCACTTAGTGTGGACTATCAAGTGCGACGCTGCCTTCCCATGCGCTACCCAAAACGAGCTGAACTTAGAAGATGCTAAGACTCTGCTTGCTAACGGCTGCAAGTGCGTGGCTGAGGGTGCTAACATGCCTTCGACCATCGATGCTATCAATGCCTTCTTAGCCTCTGGCATCGCTTACGGCCCAGCTAAGGCTGCTAACGCCGGTGGTGTTGCTACCTCGCAGCTCGAGATGGAGCAGAACGCTTCTATGTCCGCTTGGACCTTTGATGAGGTTGATGGCAAGCTGCACAACATCATGATCAACATCTACAAGAATGCTGCTGAGACCGCCAAGGAGTTTGGTGTGGAAGGCAACTTAGTGTTAGGTGCTAACATCGCTGGCTTCCGTAAGGTTGCTGACGCCATGATCGCTCAGGGCGTGCTCTAAGCAACACCTTTAGGTGCGACAACAGTGATCTCCTTTGCTCTGCCGCGCGCAGCGGCAGGGCAAAACAGACAAACAGATATCCGCAGCAGTGAGTAATTTTCCGTTTTACTCTCACTGCTGGCTTCATGGGTTATGCCTTACAACGGCTATAGCCTGTGACCGCTTGTCCGTCACAGCGGGTTAAGCGGAGGATATGCTCTCAAAGGCCCTGCGGGGCCTTTTTTGTTTGCAGCGCCCGCCCCTACCACCAAAGCTCCTCATTACCTCTCCTTACTTCCTGCCAGCCTACAGGCTTCACAGCCAGATGCTGCCAGCGCTTTTTCCCTACTCTCCTCTTTAGTCTGCCCCTCTGCACTCTGCCCACGTAAGCCACTACCATTAAGATAGCTGCTGCCCTTTATCTTCAGCAGCACGTCTGAGTGCATCTCCCCCGCCTGCGCTGTACACCTTTAGACCTGCTTTCCAGCGCCCGCCCCATCATCACCGCGACCGTCTTATCTACTACCAGAGGCTATCCCGCCCCCATTTACGCCTCCCCACAGACCATCCCGTCTACAGCTACACCTACCTCAAAATCCCCAAGGCAAAAACCACAAAGGTCACAGCCCGCTCTCCTCTCCACCTGTGCACCTATGGCTGCTGCTCCCTCACTTGAGACACTGCTGTGTGTAATGCGCAGTACCTACCGCTTAGCCACTGCCTGCCATTGCAGGAAGTCACTTGCGCCTAAAGCGATTAGCGCAAAGGCCGCTGTGTCCTCAGCTTAGTTGAAGCCTCCCCAGTCTTACGACTGGGGATTCTCCTAGATCAGAAGAAGCCTTTTCGGCAAAAGTAGGCGTGACACTTGCGTGCCCTTGATAGTCCACTTTTAACAGGCTCGCTGTAAAGTTCACCTTAACAGGCTCGC
>CASEBB010000173.1 GCA_949286015.1 uncultured Succinivibrionaceae bacterium
TGTGTACAGCAGCACGGTGTCTTATAAGCTGCGCGCTGCTGGGCTGCGCCTTAGCGTTCGAGGAGCGCGCCGTCAGCACCAAAAAAATCGCAAGGACCGGATTTTCTACTCAATCACCAACTCAGGTTGTGCCTTTACGACCGCATCAATTTCATGCACTTGCGTCAAGAATGGCTCTAAGAGCGCTAAAGGCAGGGCACTTGGGCCATCACACTTGGCCATATCAGGATCAGGGTGGCACTCAAGGAAGATCGCCGCAATCTTTTGGGAGACACCAGCCTTAGCTAAATCTAAAGCCTGTGCCCGACGACCGCCGGAGGCCTGCGCATTGGCATCACGGCATTGCAGCGAGTGCGTGACGTCAAACACCAGTGGAGCATTGTGACTGACCTTTTTCATCACACCAAAGCCCAGCATGTCCACCACTAAGTTATCGTAGCCAAACTGCGAGCCACGCTCACAGAGCATGATTTGCTCGTTACCGGCTTGGGCAAACTTCTCGATAACGTTAAACACCTGCGCAGGTGCCATAAACTGTGGCTTCTTAACGTTAATCACCTTACCGGTGACGGCCATAGCGTGGACGAGGTCAGTTTGCCGCGCTAAGAAGGCCGGAAGCTGCAGGATATCGACGTAAGGGGCGACCTCATCGGCCTGATAAGGCTCGTGGACGTCGGTAATGATCGGGACGTTAAACTCCTCCTTGAGGCGCTTAAAGATGGCCATGCCCTCTTTGATGCCAGGGCCACGGAAGGAGTAGAGGCTGGAGCGATTGGCCTTATCAAAGCTAGCCTTAAATACGTAGTTGAGGTGCAGCTTAGAGCAGACCGTTAAAAAGGCCTCAGCGGTACGGGCGGCTAAATCATAGTCCTCAAGGACGTTTAAACCGCCGATCACCGTCAGAGGCAAGGAATTACTGATATCAAAGTTGCCCACATGGACAGTTGCTAACGACATAGTTTGCTCCCCAGTTTGCGTAGTGACTGACAAAAGATGCAGTGCCGTAGCACTGTGCGCTGATGCTCAGTAGCAAGCACTGTGACGCCGTGCAAGCGCAGCGCATACATGCTGGTGCAGGTTACAAGTGCAGAGATGCTGCCCCGCACAGGGCCTATATGCGTACAAGCTTTGCTCTGCATGAGAGCAGGGCACAGGCTATGACAGCGCCCGCCCCAAGGTCACACGCTCATTTTGGCCGTAATCACGCAGCGTCTCAACTTGGGCATAGCCCACAGTCTGCAATAAATGCCGCACGGCCTCTCCTTGATTGTAACCGTGCTCGAGGACTAAATAACCACCTTGGCGTAAAAAGGCTCTACTTTCATGGACAATGAGCTTGATATCAGAGAGGCCATCCTGTCCTGAAACCAGCGCCCCCATGGGCTCAAAGCGCACATCACCCTGCTTTAAGTGGGGATCGCCCTCTTCAATGTAAGGCGGATTAGCCACGATGAGGTCAAATTGCGCAATAGCCTCCCTATGTATGGCAGAGGCACCACCATGGGTATTAACCGTATGCGGGGAAGTGGTGGCTTTATCCTTGGTAGCCTTGGTATTGGTAGCCACAGCTGCATTTTGCGGCTGCATAAAAGGCGAGAACCACGAGCCGCAATACCATGACACCTCTAAGTTATAGCGAGCAGCGTTTTCTGCCGCTACAGCTAAAGCCGCAGGGGAGATATCCACCGCACTGGCTCTAATCTCAGGGGCATCATGCTTTAAAGAAAGGATAATGGCGCCACTGCCTGTGCCCAAATCTAAGACGTCACGGCAATGATTGCACTTAATGAGGGTGAGGGCCTTTTCAACGAGGATCTCGGTATCAGGACGGGGAATCAGGGTATCAGGGGTAACCTTTAAGGTGAGATCCCAAAAGTCACGCTCACCTAAGATATAGGCTATAGGCTGGTCTTGCAGCCGCTGCTCGAGCAAGGCACGGTAGACTGTTTCGTCTAAGGCTGGCAACTCCTCCTGATCACGGGTAATGATCTGCACCTTATTGAGTTTAGTGACGTGCATCATGAGGAGTTCGGCTTCGAGGCGGGGGCTCTCAAAGCCATGATCTTTGAGGAGGGTAACAGCTTGACGTAACAATGCTCGGATTTGCACAGCGGCCTCGCGCAGAGAAGAAACGGCCCGCCAAACAGCAGGGCAATGGCAAGATGATAGAAAGGGCGGGGCAGTGATGCAAGGGGCGCAGCGCTTTTTTCGTGGGAAATGGGAGCTGTTTGGCTTTTTGCAGCGGGGTAAAGACCATACCAGCGAACCTAAGGTGATGGCGCAACTCAAAGCAGCGTAACCCCATCCCTTAGGGTAATTAAGAGGCGCCCAACCAGCTTGTAAGTACTGGTTGTCTGACTTTATGGATGACAGGGTTTAAGGCCAGCATGCGTGCCACAACTTACGATGGGAAGACATCACCCGCATCTACGGCATTAAGCACACCGATACGGACATGAGTTCCGCTCAAGAAATTGCCAAATTCGCGGCCGAGCGCAACAATCCAACGGGTGATATTGGCGATATCGGCCAAGCCTTTGCCCAAGTTGCTGTAGACAAAGGCGTAACGCAACCTTACAAGCCAACTACTTGGGACTCCATCCCTGACTGGGCCAAAGACCAAGACGGCCACTGGTGCCTTGCCTACACCGGTACAATTGCCTTTATGACCAACAAGGAGCTGGTTAAAGAGCCACCACAGTCTTGGGCTGACCTCTTAAGCGGCGATTACAAGATCACCGTAGGTGATGTGGGTATTGCTGCCCAAGCCAATAATGCCGTGCTGGCTGCCGCTTACGGTTTAGGTGGCGATGAAAAGAACATCAAGCCAGCCTTAGAGTTTTTTTGGCAAGCTGGCAGCAGATGGTCGTTTGCTTTTTACCGATCCGTCATTAGCTAACTTAGAGAAGGGTGAAGTCGAAGTAGCGCTGTTATGGGACTTCAACGCCCTCTCCTACCGCGACCAAGTCGATCCACAGAAGTTTGTGGTTACCATTCCCCAAGAGGGCTCTGTCACCTCTGGCTACACCACCATTATTAACCATGGGCGTTAAGTTAAGCAAAAGCGCTTAAACATCAGCATCAGCGCCACTTAAAGTGGCTTTTAGGCCGGTCGATTGGCATTTTAGCCTTAAAACTAACCCAAGCGAACCACTAACGTAACGCCCATGATTATTAACAAGTACGCCGCCCACCCTAATGCCGCTAAGTTAGCCCGTGAGTTTATCTTCTCCGATAAGGGGCAAATCAACTTAGCCCGTGGCTATGCCCGTCCGATTCGCGCGGATGTAGTGCTGCCAGAAGACGTCAAGGCCAAACTCATTCCTGATGAGCAGTACGTCAATGCCCGTCTGGTCTCCGATTTTGCGGCGTGGGAAAAGACCTCGCGACAGCTGCCTATGCTGTGGCAAGAATACGTGCTGATCCATCAGCAATAAGAGGCCAGCGTCATGAAGCGCAAAGTTATTTTGGTGCTGCTTGACGGTCTCTGATTCCAGACCGCCTGTGAGTGCATGGGCAGTCTGGGAGCAAGGCTCGAAGCGGGCGAGGGCATCATGCACATGGTGCAATCTGAGCTCCCCTCGATGTCGCGCCCTCTCTATGAGTGTCTGCTCACCGGTGCTACCCCGCTCCAATCCGGCATCATCCACAATAAGGTAGTACGGCGTACCAACCAAGAGTCCATCTTTGCTTTAGCCCGTGCTCAAGGTTTAGTCACGGCCGCCTCAGCTTACCACTGGGTAAGCGAGCTCTACAACCGCGCACCTTTTGACCCAGTGCGCGATCGCATCATTAATGACGAGTCTTTAGACATCCAGCATGGTGTCTTCTACCAGTGGGACGACTACCCAGACGAGGCCGTGTTCTTTGATGCGCAGATGCTGCTGCAACGCTACGCGCCTGACTTTCTGCTCATCCACCCAATGAACATTGATGATCAGGGCCATCACTTTGGCGCTAACTGTGCGCAATACCGCAATACGGTACGTCGTGACGACATCTACCTCTCGTACTTCTTAGGCGACTGGCTCAAGCAAGGCTATCAGGTCATCATCACCACCGATCACGGCATGAATAACGATGGCACCCACGGTGGCCTCCTTGAGATTGAGCGCCAAGTACCACTGGCGCTGTTAGGCGACGCCTTTAGCCGCGAGCGCTTCCTGCCAATTAAGCAAACAGAGATCTGTGGACTGGTCTGTGAGCTCTTAGGGCTAAAACATGACAAAGCCTTGCCGCAAGGGGTGCTCACCTATGCCTAAAAAACACTACCATTCCCCCGCCGCAAAATGGCTAACCTACAGCGCGCTGTTAGGGCCTTTTGTCTTGCTCTTTGCACTCTTTCAGTTAGCGCCGCTCTTGTGGGTAGGCATCAACTCCTTTATCTACGAGGGTAGCTTTTCTTTCGAGAACTATCGCTCCATCTTAAACTCTGCCTTTACGCTGCAGGCCTTTACTAACTCTTTGTGGCTATCGCTCCTTTCTAGCATCATCGGCCTTGCTATCGCCTTGGTATTCACCAACTCGCTTCGCCGCGTGGACAGTCGCCTGCGGCGGGCGGTGATTGCCTTTGTCAACATGAGCTCGAACTTCTCGGGCGTGCCTCTGGCCTTTGCCTTTATCATCATCTTAGGTGTTAATGGCGCAGGGACGCTGCTTCTGCGCTCTTCTGGCTTAGTCGAGGACTTTGATCTCTACTCCAAGTGGGGCTTGCTTGCCATCTACACCTACTTCCAAATCCCACTGGCGGTGCTCTTACTCTACCCTGCCTTTGATGCTCTCAAGGATGATTGGCAAGAAGCAGCACAGCTTCTGGGGGCTACCACCTTACAGTATGTGTGCAAAGTAGCTCTGCCTATTCTGACGCCTGCGATTATCGGTGCCTTTGTGATTCTAATTGCCAACGCCATGGGCGCTTACGCCTCGGTGTATGCCTTGACAGCTGGCAATTACAACGTGATTACCATCCGCATCGCGGCCTTAGTCTCCGGTGATATCTTCCTTGAGCCTAACCTCGCAGCGGCTATTTCCGTGGTGCTGCTGCTCCTTATGGCCTGCGTCGTCTTCATTAACTACACACTGCTCAATAGTTCTCGCTATGCCAAGAAACAGTAACAGTAGCAGCAACAGCAGGTACTGGTATCACCGCACCATAACCACACTGGGCGTGCTGTTGTTAGCGCTGCCGATTGCGGCGACGCTGCTCTACTCTCTTTCCACCCGCTGGGGTGCTACCGTACTGCCAGATGGCCTGACGCTACACTGGTATGCCGACCTGCTCTCCGATCCCCGCTTTTTGTGGTCTTTTGCCCGCTCGGTATTTGTCTGCGCCGCTGGCTTAGCCCTGTGCATCGCCGTCCTCATTCCGGTGATCTTTATCGTTTTCTACTCCCTGCCAGGGCTGAAAAAGGTCTTCAACTTTATCGTGGTGTTGCCTTTTGCGGTACCACCGGTGGTGTCCTCTGTGGGTCTGTTGCAGCTGTACTCCGATGGCTTTTTGCCCATCAGTGGCACCTTCTGGATCCTTATTTTCACCTACTTCACCTTGGTGATTCCTTTCGTCTACCGCTCGCTGGCCAACAGCTTTGCAGCGGTGAACCTGCATGATTTAGTGGATGCCGCCAAGCTGTTAGGTGCCAGCACCCCACAAGCTTTCGTACTGTGCGTGTTACCCAACTTAAAGAAGGGCCTGCTGTCGGCCATCTTTATCAGCTTCTCCATCCTCATTGGTGAGTTCGTCTTTGCCAATATCTTAGTGGGCACACGCTTTGAGACCTTGCAGATCTACCTCTATAACACGCGGCAGATCTCTGGTCACTTCACCTCGGCGCTGGTCATCTTTTACTTTGCCTTTATCTTCTTACTCACGGTGCTCGCCAGTCGCATAGGAAAAGCCAAATGACTTACGTAGAGGTTAATAACTTAGCCAAATCCTTCGGTGAGACCCACGTCTTTGCCGATATCAGCTTCTCTATCGCCAAGGGCGAGTTTATTACCCTGCTCGGGCCGTCTGGCTGCGGCAAATCGACCTTGCTGCGTTGCCTTGCCGGTCTTAACTCCGTCGACGATGGCTGCATTAGGGTAGAGGGCCAAGACATCACGGATATGCCGCCGCAACAACGCGGCATTGGCATGGTGTTCCAGTCCTATGCCCTCTTCCCGAATATGACCGCCAAGGAAAATATTGCCTTTGGCCTCAAGATCAAAGGCGAGAGCAAAGAGAGTATTGAGAGCAAGGTCAGTGAAGCCATTGCCATGGTGGAGCTGCAAGGGCGTGAAGACCACCTCATTGATGAGCTCTCCGGTGGCCAGCGTCAGCGTGTGGCTTTAGCGCGCGCTTTAGTCACGCGACCACGCATTTTGTTCTTGGATGAGCCTCTGTCAGCGCTGGATGCCAAGATTAGAAAGCGCCTGCGCTACATGATCCGCCAGATCCAAAAGGAACTTGGACTGACCACGATTTTCGTCACCCACGACCAAGAAGAAGCCATGGTTATGTCCGATCGCATCTTCCTCATGAATAAGGGCAAGATCGTACAGTCGGGCAGCCTTGCTGAGGTCTATACGCGGCCAGCCGATGAGTTCGTGGCGGGCTTTATGGGCAATTACAATATTGTCGACGAGAGCTTGAGCCAGCAGCTGTTTGGCCTTGATGGCCAGCACAAGAGTGCGGTGCGGCCGGAGGCTATCTTCATCAATGAAGTACCGGCAGGGGCGGCGTGCTTAGCACAGTCTGTTGCCGGTAAGATCACCTTTAAGCAGCTACTGGGCAACGTGATGCGCTATAGCGTACTGACACCACAAAAGGAATTTAACGTCGATGTGCTGAACGCCCAAGGACAGCAGTATGCTGAGGGTGATGAGGTGCAGCTGTACTTTGCGCAAAGCGAAATCAATGAGCTGCGTGCGGAGAACGCCTCATGACTTACCTCTACGCTTTTGATTTTGACTACACCCTCATTGATGCTGACAGCAGCACGGCGTGGTGCCATTACCTCTACGAGCACGGCATTGTCCATGAGCCGCAGTTTTTACAGCGCGAAGCCGAGCTCATGGCCCAATACGATGCTGGCACCATGCGCGTCGAAGACTACATCGCTTTTTCGATGGGAGCACTGCGGCATTTGCCAGTGACGGAAATAGACGCCATCTGCCAAGATTATGTGCAGACGGCGCTCAAGCCCCATGTCTTTCCTCAAGCGCGCCAGCTGATCAGCAGCTTAAGGGCAGAGGGGGCCCATCTCGTGGTCATTTCCGCTAGTGCAGCCTTTATTGTGCGTGCTGGTGCCGCCTTGTTTGGCTTTAAGCCTGAAGAGGTCATTGCCATCGAGGTTGCTCAGGACGGTAAGTTTTACAGCACAGAGATTGAGGGACAGCCACCTTATAAGGACGGTAAGGTTACCTGCCTTCAGGCCTATCAAGAGCGCTGTGGCCTTACTGCTGCGCGCATCCATTTTTGGACAGACTCGGCTAACGATCTGCCGCTGTGTCGCTACGCGCAGGAGGTTAGTGTGGTAAATCCAAGCCCTCAGCTGCTAGCAGAAGCGCAGCGGCATGGCTGGGAGGTGCTGCACTGGCAGCGCTAAGCCCGATACGTTTTCACCCGCCAGCTCAAAGCCCAAGTTGCAGCCTTGAACAGGGCGTGTACCTTGGGCTTTGCTGTTGAGGTCAGCAAAAAAGTCCGCAATACTACCTGCCGCGCCCAAAGAGTGGGCAGCGCCACGCAGCGCATCATAACCACATCCTTCAGAGCACCTCACCCTACCCTACATTCCATCTCAACACAGCATATTAGTGCCCCTGTACCTCACTTTGGAGCACAAACGGCCAGCCACTCTTTACAGCCCTTTTAGGGTACTTGCTGCCTGCTCTTTCCTGATATTTATCAGCTTTTACACCTAATGGAGCCCCTAAAGCGTCCTTTTGCAAAATTTGCAAAAATTTGCAGCAATCCGTCCAAAGCCCGCAAAATTTGTCTTGACAGCTATGACACCACCACTAAACACTGATATAAATCAGCTTTTAACTCAGCTATCACACCACCTTAAGCGCACTATCACCACCTCCATACACGGCCTCTGCACCACCTTGCAACATATTCTCACCTGCTCAAAAGTGATCTATTTGCAAACACATTCACCTTGTATGTAAATAGGATTACACCACAATAAAAGCTGATAAATACACTCTTTTACTACCAACCATCTACACAGCCTTACCACCTCTTTTGCAAAATTTTGCAGTCTTTTGCAGATAACTGCAAAAAGTTTTTAGAAAAGTGTGAATAACTTCACAAAATTGCTGCTACAATGTGCTTAACGAAAAACGTGAGGTAGCTCACAAAATTCGGTGATAAGGTGTTGCCGTGACAACGCCACCTTAAAGGCTCAAGAAGGCCAGCACTTGTGGCCTGAGCCCTTGTCACAATCAAAGACGGGTCACACCACGCTCTAAGGGCAAAAGCTTAGGGCAACGCCCTCACGCACAGGACGTGAGCGGCTTGAGGAAAGACTCTTAGCTGCCGCAAGGCTTAACCGCCGCAAGGCAGCGCTTTTTCCTGCGGTTACCTACCACGGGGATTTTTCACTATGAATAGCGTTACGTTTAACGTTTCCACTTCGACTGTGACCACTACCACTAAGAATTCCCTTCTCCGCACCTGCGGCGCCATGCTCTTAAAGCTCTGCCGCTTTGTCGCTCCAAGTGCGGTGAACAGCCCTGTTACCACCATGTCTTACGCGGGGCTGCCAGTTACTGCGAGCATGCAGCAGACTGCTATTAACTCCAAGGTGCCTGCTTTAATGGCCAAGCTTTTTGACCTCGGTCGTTATCTCGCCCCATGCGCGGTGAGCAGCCCGGTCGCTTATCTGGCCTATGCCGAGGCCAGCGCCAATTACGGCAGCGCAGCCTTACCACAGGAGCAACAGCGCTCCTTTGGCCGCTACCTGATGCCAAGCAGCGTCAATAGCCCAGTTTCTTATATGGCGCTTGCTTATGCGCGCCCAATGAACCACAGCGTGGACGATGCCGCTAATGCCGCCGCCCCTGTGTTACAGAATTCTCAAGGTGAGCACACTATGTCTACCTTAACCGATCGTATCATCAATGCTTTAAGCGCCCCTATCACTGCTACTGCTACCGTGATTGCTCAGCAGTACACTGACAATCAAGAGGCAATGACCTCCGCTGCTGAAGTCAAGGCACAGAACTTTGTGCGCCCAGAAAAGACGCTGCGTGTGGGTGAGGCTATCGTGAACGCCTTAAGCGCACCAGTTACTGCCACTGCTACCGTGATTGCCCAGCAGTACGCAGCTGAGCAACAGCCAGCTGCTCCAGTCACTGAGGAGCACAAGATCGTGGCGATGGACTTTAACGCGGCTCAAACTAAGGCCAACAGCTTTATGCACCCAGAGCAAGCCCAAGCGGTGGGCTCTCAGGCTCTGCGTACTAACTTTGGTACTGAGTCGGCGGTGGCTGCTTACGCTACGCAGCGCTTAGCCCGCATCATGCCACGCCCACAATTAATGGAGCAGCCTGTAGCGGTGTCCTCTTTACCAGCAAGTGCGGAGAGCAACAACTACACGGCGGCCTTTGGTGAGTATGCGGCTCTGGCTGATTACTCTCGCAAGTTCGCGGGTATGCAGTACGCCCCTGAGCAAAAGAGCGCAGCAGAGTTACCACAGCACATGCAAACTGCTGCTGATACCAGCCGTTACACTGCTCACTTTGCTGACTATGCAGCCATTGCTGACTTTGCCCGCCAGTTTGCCGGTGCGACCACCTCTATGAGCGCGGTGTTAAGCGCCAACAGCAATCATGCTGAGGAGCAAGCCTTACCACAGTCTACTCTGACTGCTACTGAGGAGAGCAGCCGCTATACTGCTCACTTTGGTGACTACGCTGCTCTGGCTGACTTTGCCCGCAACTTCGCTAATGCTTCTACCGCAATGAGCACGGTGCTCGATGCTGAGCAGAACTATGACCGTGAGGTGGAGATGGCTTTACCTCAGGTTACGGCCGAGAGCAAGAGCTACACTGCCTCCTTTGGTGAGTACGCGGCCCTTGCTGACTTTGCTCGCAACTTTGCCGGTGCCTCTACCGCTATGAGCGCTGTACTCAAGACCGACGCTATGGCCATGCCACAGGCAGCGCTTACTGCTTCCTTTGGTGAGTTTGCGGCTATTGCCGACTTTGCCCGCAACTTTGCCGGTGCTACTACCGCGATGAGCATGGTGGTCAAGGCCCAGCCTCAAGAGAACAGCAACGAGGTCATCGCTGCGATCAAGCACGAGTTTGTGCTCTTACAAGCGCACAATGCTGCTGATGAAGCCGCCTGCGAGCTTAACCTCGCCCGCAATCAGGAAGTGGCTGCCCGTTGGCAGGCTATTGTGGCTCAACTCTCTGCCCCTGAACTCAAGCACCCAGTGCACTTAGGCGCCTTTAATGAGATGCAGCCACAAGAGCGTAGCGCCTAAGCTTAGGTTCTCGCGCAAACGACTGCAACACACAATGAGTAGCCTCACTAAGACATGGAGTGAGGCGCTCTCTGTTCTCTGCAAAGCCCAGCGTTAGTCTCTGACGCTGGGCTTTTTGTTTTTGTGGGGTGTGTTGTGGTGGTACCGACCGTGAGGAGGTCTAGGCTAATTTTATAAATCCCATAAATAAGGCGTTTCTTGGTCACCTACTTAACGGTAATATGGGCCAAAGCAAGGGGTCTAAATTATCCCAGACCTCCTCACGGTCGGGTGGTAGTACCCACAGATATCGTTTCCCCCTTGTGCCTTCAGGGTATTTGCTCTACCCGCGAACCAAAGAGTGCACTGCGCCACGCAAAGCAAAGCACCATAACCCTATCCCTGAGGGTGATTAAGCAGCAAAGACCATAGCAGCACATCGCTACCGCGACCTATCTCTGATGTAGGTTATGGCACGTAGCCTTGCTTACACCTGAGGGCACGCCTCTCTTTTCCCTTACTTTCCTTAGCGCTCTAATGATTGCGCTGTGGCAGGTTCACGCTCATTGAGATCGACCAGCACCAGCTCAATGCCCTCGCTCTTACCAAAGTTACGGCTGTACTTCTTGTCATTGACGTTGTTCCAGTGCTCATGCACACCCAGATTGCTCATCTTATGGCCATGACCATCGAGGTAAGTAACCTGCGATGGTGGCGCACTGACTAAGGCCGCTTCGTGCAAGTAGTTCTCTACCGTCTCATTACCCCGCAGCGCGTAATTGAGCTCAGTGCACATCGGCTCATTCATAAGGAAGTCCGCACCCACACTATCGATTGCCACCGGATCTTGGGAAAAGAACAAGCTGTTAGTAAAGTCACCATTAAAAGGTGGCTGCCGCCACGTGGAGTTACGCCGATTAATCGTAATGGTGTTCTCTGACGGACTGATTAAGCCCTCCAGCATGTAGAGCATGGTCTTCTTCCCCAGCTCATAATTGCCCATGAGGTCGACTAAGACCGAATACACGCTCATGCGATGCTGCGTCAGATTGCCATGCAAATTGGCCTGTTGCGGTGCGCGCAAGCGATAGGAGTTAATAAACGAGCCAAAGTGGTTCTTCGCACAGAGGGTAATGCCGTAGTTATGTCCCTTGAGGGTAGCTAAGTTAATGAGGTAAGTGGCCTCGGTGACACAGGTTGGCAGGTAATTAGGCTCTGGGCTTTCATGATGTGACCAAATGATCGGTGCCTTTTCATCAGGTACACCGTTGGTGCGATCAACAAAGTTCACGCCTTTGAGCATGCCCTGTGAGCACAGCTCCTTCAGGTAGTCGGGCACGATGCGCGTGACGTCGTAGACGGTGATGTTTTCAGGCGCGACCTTTCCATCACGCACTAAGGACAAGAGCAGTGCCTGCACTACCAGTGGGTGGGTGTAGCTGTCACCTGAGCGACCGGTGGGATCGTCATCGTACTCGGCCGCGCCATTGAGATTGGCCTTAATGGCGATCTTCTCCCCAGCGGTATAACCAACTTCACCCCGACCACGGGCGGCATTATGCGCTTTAAATAGCGCGTCCCAGCCACTGACAGCATCACTTTGCCCAGCGACGGAGGCGATACCCTCGACCATCATGCGCTGAATCGTCGGTGCGTCGTAGTTATCCAGCTGCCACCAATAGCCATTGCCGTCCCAATTGACAGCACGCCGATCCCACGTCCAGCTGACGCGTCCTGGCATGGCGCCCACAGCGGTGCCTAAGGGATCGTGATGAGGAAACACCGCCTTGGTGTTGAGAGCAGGATTGAGGTTAGTTGTTGGTGCTTGCCACTGCATATCCCCTCCTGCGGCGGTACTGGCCACTGAATAGGCCCCACCACCAAAAGCAGAGAGCAAGACAGCACTGACGAGCAATTTGTGCCATACACGCATGATGTCTTCTCCTTGTTGATGTATCCATAGCCCCTAACGCGCACGCGGGCTAAAGCTTTACCCTACATGAGAACGGCTCTAGGCTGGTTGCTCCTCTTGCTCTAAGCTGTGGTGAGCGTTGTCCCCGCCACAGCAGCACAGCTTAGTCATGACTGACTTTAGGTGATTGAAGCCTCCCCAGTCTTACGACTGGGGATTCTCCTGGACCAGAAGAAGCCTTTTCGGCAAAAGTAGGCGTGACACTTGCGTGCCCTTGATAGTCCA
>CASEBB010000174.1 GCA_949286015.1 uncultured Succinivibrionaceae bacterium
GACATTCATCATGCCTGTCCAATGCCCCTAATTGATCCCATACATGCGCCTGCATGGCTATGGATGGGGTTCCTCTTTAATTTCCGAATCTACCACTAGACTAAACAGCGGATGCAGCTGGCTCTAGAGAGCCTTAGCGTGCCGCAACATCACTAAGCCGCATCTTTATCGGTAGCCCGCCGTGCTACCTGTGGTGGCTCTTACGAGCGCCACGGGTACGGTATGCAGCACCTACCCTTAGTTGAGGTAAGTGGTAAGGTAAGAAAGAGGCAGACGCGACTTTGGACGCTTATCGGTGGTGTTGGAGTCATCCGCCGCACGATAGCCTAAGAGCACGATTAACTGGCAGGTCTCGTTCTTGGAGTCGAGGTCTAACAGACGGTCGACCTCATCAAACTCGATACCCTCTAAGGCCGTGGAGTCCACGCCATAGCTCTCGGCAGCATAAACCATGGTGGCAAAAGCAACGTAGGCTTGCTTGCCCGTCCATGCGGTAAAGTCGCCCTTATCCACATGCAGGTTGCTGAAGTGGTGGCGGGACTTATCTTGAGCCGCCACTAACTCTGGGGTTGGTAAACGGCCGTCAGCAGTCTCTTGCTCTAAGACGTGCTTGAGGTGCTCCTCATCGATACGCTTCTTGGAGGAGATGACAATGGCGTGCGAGGCACCATCGTAACGCTGCTGATTGAAGTCCATGACCGCTTCACGCACCTTTTGCTTGGTGTCGCCGGTGAGCACGTAGAAGTGGTAAGGCTGGGAGTTTACTGAGGTAGGCGAGAGACGGACGCACTCTAAGATCTTTTGCACGGTCTCATCAGGTACCACCTTGGTGCTATCGTAGTGCTTGGTAGTGTAGCGCTTTTGCAGCAGCTCTAAGAAATCCATAAAAGGCAGCTCCTCCAATAGGACAGGTCTCAAGCGAGGTCGCGGTGCGACACACTTAAGTACGGTCATATTAGCGCAAGCGGCGCATGCACGCTAGAGTCTTCTTGTGAGCCCGCTTGCGGTGCACGCTCTTGTCTCCCATGCAACTACCAGCAGCAAGCGTCGCTACCGCGACGAACCTCTGCGGTAGGTTAATGGCAAGTAGCTGTGCACACATGGAGCAAACGCTCTCTAAGCGCCTCCCTAGCATCACGCTTGAGGCAGTACCCTTAACCAGTACCTGCCCGCTAGAGGCCTACGCTCCACTCATTATCCCCTATTCCCGCTTCCAGCTCACTTTTGCCCTTACTGCTGATCCCACTATGGTAGCGCTCACACTACTGATGGAGTTTAAAAGTATTTACCACCAAGTGGCGCTTGATGCCATCAAGATAAACCGCTAATACAAGCCATCCAATAGTGATCTTCAAAGTAGATCGCTGATCGGTGTGGCTCGGTAAATACTTTTGAACTTCATCACTATCTGCCGCGCTCTTTATCCCTGCACCCGTACCGCCATGGCGCAATTACGCATGAATTTTCTTTAGACGTGACAAAATCTACCGCCCTTTGCAGGGAGTAGAAAGGCCATTTTTTACCGCTTCCTCGTTTGCCGCTTGAGGTGCCTTTACTGACTGCTGCCACTTCCTATCGCTCCACAAGCGACAGGAAGCTGAGTCAGCACAGGCAAAGGAGCATGCACTCTAGACCGCGTAAATTGCGTTAGCAAAACGCTGTGACAGCATGATGCCGTCAGATAAGCCATGAATCGCCTTGAAGTTGTTTGGAATCACTGGGGTCAGTGTCTTTAACACATCCCAATCTGGCGATAATGGCTGCTGGTCTAAGACCGCAAACTCTCTGATCTGCTCGTTTTCCGAGTTGATCAGCTCCTCAAAGGTAACGGAGGTACCGGTAACCGTTGTTGGCGCAGCACGGCTGACATTAAGGCCATCGCCCTCGGTGATGATATCCGAGCGCGTCAAAATGCTCTCTAAGCTCTGCGAGAAGGAGACCTTTTTGTCAGAGCTAAAGATGTTATTGAGCTGATTTTGCGTGCTGGAATCAACCTTGGCGTTAGCATTAGCCTCTGCCCAAGGGTTGACCTGTTGAACCACGGCGCTGGACATGGTTATTCTCCACAGAAGCGTCTGGGTAAGAACGCGCCTGTAGGCACGATTTACCACAGAGATGTTTCGCTACACCCTATAGTGCAGAATGTGTGCCGCTTTTGCCTATGCCGCATACTGCTATCCGGCATAAGCGCTACAATAGCACCGCAAGGGATCAGCAGTACTTAAGAAGCAGCACCCAAAGCCTTAGCACCACAAGATTAAAGGGCAGGTAATACCCAGAGTATGTCCCTGTGCCTGCCTGCCCTTAAGTCCTACCTAAAGGAAGAGCGCAGCTTCGTGCCGCTTAGCGGCAGCCAGCCATTACCATTGCCTTTGCGTGGTGTTCTCCACAAAGAGCCTCACCACCGAGGGTGGTGTGCTGCCTTAGTGGCTTCCAAGCTCTGCAGTGCAAGCGGCCTTAGTATGACTCTAATAAGTGGCGATCCAGATGGCGCTGACGCGAGCTTTGGCCACTACGCGTGGTTAAACTCCATCACACCCACCAAGCGATGCGGCACATATGGCTCCTCTAAGTAGGCAATGTCCTCTGGGCTTAACTTGACGTCAGCCGCAGCCACCGCCTCATTGAGGTGCTTCATCTTGGTGGCACCGACAATAGGCGCCGTTACCTTAGAAAGCAGCCAGCCTAACGCCACCTGCGTTGTGGTTAAGCCGTTTCTCTCTGCTACTTCGGCCACACGCTGAATGATTACGGCATCTTGCTCGGCAGTACGGTCGTACTTAGAGTGCGCCACGCTGTCCTTTTCTAAGCGTGCACTGGTCTCACCTGCTTTTTTCACCAAACGACCCGAAGCTAAGGGGCTATAAGGCGTCAGCGCGATGCCCGCATCGTGGCAGTATGGGATCATCTCGCGCTCTTCCTCTCTAAAGAGCAGGTTGTAGTGGCCTTGCAACGAGGAAATCTGCGCATAGCCCATTTCCTTCGCCAAAGCGTTTACCTTGCACAGCTGCCATGCGTAGCAGTTAGAAAAGCCCAAGTAGCGTACCTTGCCTGCCTTTACGGCCTCTCCCATACCGGTAATGATTTCCTCAATAGGGGTGTGGTAATCCCACATGTGGCAGATGTAAAGGTCGATGTAGTCGGTGCCTAAATCCTTGAGGCTTTGCTCGACATGGTGTTGCACGTGCTGGGCGCCGGTGACACCGGCTTCGATCTCGGCCTTAGTACGTGGTAAGAACTTTGTGGCCAATACCACCTTGTCACGGGATGGCGCAAAGTCACGCACCGCGCGACCTACGATTTGCTCGCTTAAGCCAGAGCCATAGGCAAAGGCGGTATCAAAAAAGTTAATGCCCTGCTCCATAGCGGCCTTGAGAATGGTACGCGAGTCTTCTTCGCTCAGCGTCCACGAGGCGCGCTCCTCACCGGCCTTTTGTCCAAAGCTCATACAGCCTAAGCAGATACGCGAGACCTGCAGATCGGTCTGACCAAACTTGGTGTACTCCATTACTGACTCCTCAAACCTCTAAACTAAAGCGCAAATAAACAGTAGCGTGGCCATGAAAACCACAGATGACCGGCACTGGCCCTGAAAACAGGCTGCTGCAAACTGCAGCTGACTACCACAGTGCTATGTTGCTAACAGCTACTCACAGCTGAGTGAGTATCCCCAAAAGCAAATCTCCAAGGAGGTAACTGCCTGCAATCAGGTGTTTTACCCTGAGAGTAGGCGTTTGCTCAGGCGCTACTATCGAGATAAGGCACCGTCATGGCTTTGAGGTTACCTACCAGCTTCTACCAGCTGGTACTGAAGTAAGGCCATGGCTGCGCCCTTAACCCAAGAGGGCTCAGCTTTACTCTCAGCAGGAAAAGCAGGTGACGTCTGCAACTTCCAGTGACAGCAGCACCTCTGGCAGAAGCCGCTACAGCGGCAGTGGTAGTGGTGGCGTGGCTGTGACCGTATGCTGTGCAGGCATAGCCACAGGACGTAGCAAGCTTGGCCCACGACAGCTACCATGCACAGGTGCATGTAATCAAGGTGTAAAGGTGGACACAACCACCTGCGAGCTCAACCACTCAAGCAAGACCAGACGAAAGGCAAGCAGAAAAGACAGGGCCGCAACGGGCAAAAGGCAGGGCAAAAGAGGCAGGAGGGCACACAGAGCAGCGCCAAGACGCTGCTCTCGGCGAGAGCACCACGTGCCGCTTTGGCACATGATGCGTGGGGTAAGCAGGCTTAACCGCCTGCTTGCTCTCGTACTACTTCTTTTTCTTGCCTTTGCTCTTAGCGCCCTTAGCAGCTGGAGCTTGAGCCTTAGCTTGCTGCGGTGCCGCTTGCTGTTGCTGCTGCTCCGCTTGCTGCTTTTGCTGCAGCGCTTGCTGTTGCTGCTGCGCCAGCTGGGCGTAAGCTTCCTTACGTCGCTGCATGGATGGCGCGCTAAAGAAGTACGACTGCTCTAATGGCTTCTTGGTCTGCTGACCACGATCCATAATCGGCTGTAAGTACTCCAGCAAGCGATCCACACTGTGGTCTAAGTCGTTATAGGCACTGGCCTTTTGGCACTGCTCCGTCCAGTCCTCATTTAAGAGGCGCTCTAGGGCGTCGAGCCATGGCTCTAACTCCTCATCAGATGGCACGCAGTAGTAATCCTTTTGCGTCGAGGCTGGAGCATCAAGGAGAATACCGCCCTCGCGCACCGCCTCAGGTAAGCCACCACTCTTGCTGGAGAGCACAGGGATGTTGTTAAACACGGCCTCAGTAGCCACGCATCCCCAGCTCTCATGCCACACCGACGGCGTCAGCAGCACCTTGGTCACCGCATAGACTAAGCGGATATCATTGGTGTGCTCCGCAATATCGATCATTGGAATCGGGTTAGGGTCATCCACCTTCACAAACGGGGTGCCATCAGCGTAGTGCAAACGGGCTAAGAGCTTTGTGTAATCACCAACGCTCTTCACCACCAAGAACTTCTGCTCAGGATGACGCTGGTTAAACAGCTGCGCCAGCTTCACAAAGATGGCTAAGCCCTTTTCTGGAGCTGGGTTAATAAGCGTGATGTACTTCGGATCGCGCTTAGCTGGATCACAGGTCACCTGCTGGCGATAGATGAACTGCCCCACCGCCTTAACGTCGATACCATCCTCATCACGATAGAGCTTAGCGGTAGCCTCCGATGGAGAGAACACTAAGTCGCAGTCGGCAAAGGCAAAGCCACGGTGCAGACCATTGCACAGCGCATAGACTACAGGGATGCCACGCGCTTGCGCCTCATGGCGTAAGTAGCAGGAGAAGAGGTCACCGCTATAGCCCATGATCACATCAGGCTGGAACTTCTCTAAGAGCTGAATAAAGAAGTCGAAGATCTTGCCCTGATCAGTGGCGGTCACATCTTGCGCTAAGCGGCCAGTGGTCTTCACCACGTAGTACTCGACCTTGTTGTCGGTGAACTGCAAGAAGTCCTTTGGCCGTTGTGGCTTATTGGCCAGCTCTGGGTGTTGCTCCTTTTCCCTTTGCTCGATGAGGGTAGCGATACGCTTCAGGTTCTCTAAGCCACGTGGGTCGTCAGCAACAAAAGCATTGAGCGCCTTGACCTCGATGCCACGAGCGGCGAGCGCCTCGAGCAGAACTTTATTGTGGATGGCAGCACCATTGCTGCTGTCATGCAAAGAGGGAACGGAGTACCAGAAAATCTTATTGGCCATACAACTTTCACCAAAATCGACAAAGACTAAGTGCCAGCGCGGTCTTGATGGTGGCCATGCCTCGATCAACAGAGGCTCTCAAGAGCGCAGCCTGACATAGGAGCGCCGCAATTTTAGCATGTATGCGCAGGGCACAGGCGCTAAGCTCAGCAAAGCTCCAGCGCTGCCCTCAAGCCAATAGAGAACGTTTTCCCCCGAGGTTATGGGCTTAAAATCGGCCTTGGAGGTGAGTTTAAGCCCCTTGAGGCAGAAACCAAATATAGAGCAGCAAGCGTCGCTACCGCGACGAACCTCTAAGTGAGGTTAATGGCAAGGAGCTTTGCCCCCATGGGTAAAACAGCCACAGCAAATACTACAGCGCGGCACCTCTCACTAAGTTGCGGGAGTGAAAGCAAGCTAAGCAAGAAGCGACGAACTTCAGAGATGCCGACATTAAGGGTAAGCATGCTGGCTCAGACCTAAGAGAAGCTCTGGCTCCCCCTTATCATTCATCTCGAGGTGGGTGACGTTGCCATCATGACTATAGCCACGCTCCCCGCCGCCGTCATTTATGAGAGCACTCGTAGGTATCCTAAAAAGCGCCTCACGGCGCCTTATCTCGAGAGTAGCGCTGCAACAAACACCTGCTTGTAGGCAGTCACCTCCTAGGGGAGGTGCTTTTTGGGATACTCTCAGCAGTCCTACCCTACTGGTATTGGCTGTGGTGAAGTAGGAAAGCCCCTACTTGCGCTCTGTGAGCACAAAAGCAGTGATCTCCGATGGCACCAGCAAGCGGCAGGAGAAACCTGACCAAATGCCCGTACCATTGCTCACGTAGAGGTGAGTACGTGGCGTCACCTCATACATGCCCGTGACATAGCCTGCATTAAAGAGCGCAATCAGTGGCTGTAAAAAGAACATGGTACCGCCATGGGTATGACCGGTAAGCACCAGATCAACATCAGGCTGCTGCTCAATGATAATTGGCTCATGCGCTAAGAGTAAGCGTGCACTGGCCTCTGCCGCCTCCGCTGCTGTTGGCACCACGGTGCTGCTAGAGCCCTCAGGCACAAAGGAGCGTGTCGTAATGCGCGACATAGCCGTTTTAACATTAGGCGCATCTGAGCCAGTCGTAATGCGCGACATAGCCGTTTTAACATTAGGCGCATCTGAGCCAAAAGCACTGCCACGCGGATCAGGTACACCACTTACCAGCAAGGCGGCACGGGCAGCGTTCTCACTTTGTGCCGTAGCACGTGAGATCACCACGCTCTCATTCATGAGAAATTGCACGCCCATTTGCTCCCATGTGTCTACCCATGAGGTCACACCGGAGTAGTACTCATGGTTACCAGTGACAGCAATGACACCGTCACGGGCCTTTAACTGCGTCAGTGGGGTAAACTCATCTTTTAAGGAACTCACGGCACCATCGACAAAGTCGCCGGTGATCACAATGAGATCAGGATTCTGCTCATTGACGCGGTCGACTACGCCCTGTAACCAGTCACGCTTGAGGATAGGGCCAATGTGCAAGTCGGTAATCTGCACGATCTTATAGCCCTCCATTTCAGGGGCTAAATCGGCAATGGCAACCTCATGCTCAACGACATCTGGGATCTTAAACTGATAGACCGTCCCCACCACACCGCAAGAAACTGCAACCACCGCAATCACGGTATTAATGCGGCGTAATGGCCATGGGTGTCTCTTCTCTTTAGGCACGCGCGCAATAAGACGGAAAAAGGTGCGCACTAAGAGCAGTAAATCTTTGATGATGGCAAAGAACACCGCCAGCATCAGCGCACTGTAAGTAGCCTCTAAGGTAACGATAGCCGTAGGTGTGAGCTTAGGCTCTAAGATGCCGCCGGTTTGGCTGTAGACCACATACTTAAGGCCAAAGGCAATGATCACTACGGCACAGATCAGCTTCGTGCGCAGCTTGATATGCAGCGGCACCACCAGCGAGGCTATGGCGTATACCATAAAGATCAAAGCGGAGATAAAAAGAGCAGACATGCAGCACCTAAAACAATAGTGTAGGTCGAGACCGAGGCCAGAGCACAGGGGCCTCTTGTGACGCTATGCATTGTACCTTATAGGGTATGACATTGTACCTTATAGGGTATGAGGTGCTATAGGCCAATTCTCTTAGCGACTTGCCTGTTTCTATCTTTTCATGCTGAGGGTGTGTGGCAGTGATGCAGCGGCTTTTACCTTGAGTGGCCTTGTAAGTAGCAGTACCAATGGGCTGGGCTGTGGCCTTGCGCCTTAAGAGTACGGTGACACCTCATCCTCCCGCTTGCCTTTTTCTCTCGCCTCACGAGCAACGCAACAGAGATTTTTCCTCACTACCGCATCCCGCATGCTCTTAGTGGTGCAGTGCTGACGGCAAGGAGTTGCGGCTGATTCTGCCCAAAGCACAAAGATACGGCTTTTGCCTGAGAAGCGGCCTTTGCGGTGGGGTTAATCCCGTGATGCAGCAACATGACAGGGCGCTACAAGCGTCGCTACCGCGACGTATCTCTGAGGTGGGGTAATGGCAAGCAGCTGTGCTTACATCTGAGCAAGCACGATCTCTTCAGGTCACCCTGAGGGTTGCTGTGATGCCGCTCTGCGTAGCGATTTCCACCCTTAGGTTTGCGCGTTTGTGGCTATGGCTCAGCATGGTTGGTTGGAAGCAACTGACTTCATAGCTGACAACATTTAAGGCAGTCATGCGTGCCCCATCTTTAGAGATAGGCTTAGGCTCGCCTGCACCATTATCTCGAGGTAGGTGAGGTTAGCAGCGCGCAATCTTGCCGCCGTCTCTTATGTGATCACTTGTTCCTTACGGCTATGGCTCGGGATGCCCTGTTGGTTGGCTGGTTGGTTGGTTGGTTGGATTGATTGTTGTTATTTTGCTTCTGAGCTATACAGAATTAACGCAACTAAATGTGACTATTTTCACCTTTAAACAACAGC
>CASEBB010000175.1 GCA_949286015.1 uncultured Succinivibrionaceae bacterium
TGTCTAAAGGCAAGCTACTGCTACCATATAAGCCCATTCTAACAAGCGCGTAAACCGCAATCTTATGGGCTTTATAGCCTTATTTTGGAGAACATGCGTATTTTCCCTGACAAAAAGCGGAGGCTGCACCCGCTCCTCCGCTTTGCTGCACTCCATACTGCAACTGCTACTGCAAACGGTCTCGCGCTTAGTCTCCGAGCTCTGATGCAGCTTATGCAGCAAGGATTGTCTTTTATGTCCGACACCAGCTCTTCTTTACCTCTGGTAAAGACCTTTTTAGGCTTACCGCGCCCTCTCATGGCAGGCTACATCGCCATTGCCCTCTTTATGACAGGTGATGGCTTTGAGTTAGCCTTCTTATCCCAGTACATCACCACCTTAGGCTACACCAAGTCCGAAGCGTCCTTAGTCTTTACCATCTACGGCTTAGCAGCTGCCCTCTCAGCATGGAGCTCGGGTGTGGTAGCCGAGCTGATTACCGTGCGCCGCGCCATGCGTATCGGTGCCATCCTCTGGGTACTGTTCCATGTGTGCTTCCTCTACTTTGGCTTAGCTGAAGCTCATTACGGCCTGATCATCCTCTTCTACGGTTTACGCGGCCTTGCTTATCCACTCTTCCTCTACTCCTTTGTGGTAGGTATTGTCCAAAACGTCAACCCTCGGCAGGTAAGCCCTGCTTTAGGCTGGTTCTGGACGGTGTACTCCATTGGTATTGGCGTGGTGGGCAGCTTTATCCCATCGCTGACCATCCCAATGATTGGTGAGTACGGCACCTTATGGCTGGCCTTAATCTTTGCTGTGGCCGGTGCTGGTATCGCTATCTTTGGCTTAAAGCACCTGCGCAACTCTGATAAGTCCAAGATGAGCGCTAAGGAAAAGTTTGGTGAGCTGCTCTTTGCCGTCAAGCTCTTCCGCAATCCACACGTCACCTACGCTGCCATCATCCGTGTCATCAACACCCTGTCCCTCTTTGGTTTCGCCGTCATCATGCCAATGATGTTCGTGGACGAGCTGGGGTGGACAATTGACCACTGGCTGCTCATTTGGACGGTGTTCTTTGCCACCACCATTTTCTCCAACGTCTTCTGGGGCATCATGAATGAGATCATGGGCTGGATTAATGTGATCCGCTACATGGGCTGCCTCGGTATGGCGGGCTCCACACTGCTCTTCTACTTCATTCCACAGGCTTTCCCAGACAGCTTCTTTATGGCCTGCATTCCAGCGGTGCTCTTAGGCTGGTTCGTCGGTGCCTTTGTGGCTATCACCCCAATCTTGACGATCTTAGAGCCACAGCATAAGGGTGCGGCCATTTCGGTCTACAACTTAGCGGCTGGTGCTTCTAACTTTGCGGCCCCTGCTATTGCGGTGCTGATCCTGCCTCACTTTGGCGTGGCCGGTGTGGTCTATACCTACGCAGGACTCTACATCTTTGCCTTTGTGCTGACCTTCTTTCTTAAGGTTAAGCAGCCAGGTTTCCAAGGTGCCTTCAAGCGTCGCACCTTAGTAGAGCCAAGCGAGAGCAACAGCGAGCAGCTGGCTGCCAATGGCACCAACTAACACCAAGACAAACTGACTGGCAAACACTTAGATTTCAACAACGGCGGCAGGTTCTTTTGGCCTCAACTTAAGTGCCTGCCATAACACACCTCCATCATTGCAGCTCTCATGGTGAGGATATCATGTGAGGACACCACCTGCTGTTTTGCACCGCAAGCAAGGTAGCAGGCAGAGAGAGGCAGTGATCCTATCAGCAAAGTAGTTCCAAGCGCAGGTCTGTAGGGGCCTGCGCTTTTTTAGTTTGTGCGGCACCAATGATCACCACCACAAGTGGCAGTACGGTGAGGTGTGTGTAGACGCAAAGGCTGAGCAGAAAATAAAAAGAGGGCCTTTCCTCGCCTTGTGAGCGGGAAAAGGCCCTCTTTGCTCCGCAGTAACCAGCTGCGGTTTCAAAAGGAGGTAGCTTTAGGCTGAAAAATCCTAAAGAAACGCTGTTATCTTAGCACAGCGAGAGCACAACAGCTTAAAGCTGTCTTGGTTTTGCGCCCTGACGCACATTCTGCAACCACCATTACAGCCCATATGTGTTAGCTGTTGCGGTTCAGGTTTCAGGGGCCTTACTACCTACCAGCACCGATCGCAGCAGCGTCGTAGCAACGTGGCGGCGTTGAGGCGTGGCGGAGTGTAATGGAGTGGAGTCCGAGGTAGCCAAACGCAGTGGCAGCAAATGGCGCCATTAACTGATAACCTCATGTGGTGATGGTGGGTGGTGGTGGTGGTGGTTGTGGTGGTGGCAGCGATTATGACCTCAAGATAGTGCAGCCTAACCGCGCACACTGCCCAAACTCTGAAACACACTGAGGAGAGCCTAAAACTGCAGGTTGGGCCCTCACAGCTGCCAGCAGAGCTGCTATCTCACGACCTCATGGCCCTGCATACAAGGTCTAAGCTGCATTCCCTGCTTGTCTGTCATTGCACAGCACAGCTTCCGCTCTTTGCCTTTCTCATGACCAGACAGGCGCTCACGCCTCCCTACTTCTCGTTACAGCAGCACCTTTTGGTGCCATTCAGACTGTTCTCATGAGTGCAGTTAGCATTGAACTTACCCTCATGCTCGTGCCCTGCCTCATCACAGCAGGAGCCATCATGCTGCTGACAGCAGCAACACTGGGTACTCTCGTCCTTATCCCCTGTGACCACCGGTGACTGCTCCTCACAATGACAGGAACTGCCCGAATCACAGCCACAGCCGCCCTTACGCGAAAACGAGCGCGCAATGCGCTTAGCGCCAAAGTAACATGGTATGGCAATGAGCGCCAACACCACAATTGTTCCTAAAGATACGCTCATCGGAGCGCTCCTCCCCCGCCAGATACTGCTCTGGCCTCAACCAAACAAGCTAAAAGCATTATCTAACTCCGATTAGATTAATCTAACCTCAGTTACCTATAGCTTATTCTAAGTACAGGGTATAAAGCAACACGGCTGAGCTCTTTTTTAGGGCAGAGAGGTACTTATCCTGATCATCAAGGCCCTCTCCCCATCACTTCGCCGTCAATAGCTCTTAAGCAGCCACCACGAGCGCCAAAGGATAGAGGCAGTGTTAGTGTTAGCGCTAAAGGTGCTGGCATCTCTGCTGACAGCCCCTGCCACTTACAGCCTTGCTACCCCCTGTTTTCTTTTCTTGCTGTCATCAAACCCGCTTGCCACGCCCTAAATATGGGATACAGCGCTCATCTTTGCACAACCATTTACAAAAAATGCAGGCTAGCGCTCAGTTTTTGTGCGACGAGTCGGCTACATTACGCATGCGTATTTTGTTTCGGTAGCAGATTCGCTCTTGTGAGGAGGACTACCAGCGTTTTAGTGGTGAGGCTAAAACGACAGCAGCACAGGGTTATTGTCCCTACGCTGTTGCTCTACTTACCTCTCACCGTCTCAAATGCCGGTAACACAAGAACTTACCCCATACCGCCTACAAGCCTGCAGTACCCCCTCTTTAGGGCTTTTATGACCTGTTGCAAGTGGGTCAGAGTAAAGCAACTCCTAAACGGAGCTTCACTGTCACGGCACCTCGGCTTTGGGTAGCTTGAATTGGATAAAGCGACGACCGAACGACGATAAGCGAGCTCTAGTGTCTCTGCTGTTTTACCACATGCTAGACCCATGGTCGGCAGTCGGGTACCAAGAGACCACGGCCAAAGTCCCTAAGCGCTAAGTACCATACTTAGCTGCAATCTGGCTTTGCCTCGTGCTATTGGTGTATGTGCGCCACGATGACTTCCCACACGGAAAAAACATCGGCTGTGGCGTGCAACAATGGGTAAATGTGAGCTGCTTCGTGCTGCGATCCAAGCCAAAGCCTCTTTAGCCTCTCTTTTCCCTCGTGCATTTTGTGTAGAGAGTTACCTGCGCTAGCAGTTAGCCCCTTATACATCTGCCCCCTCGACTCGACGTCACACCTTAAGAGCCGCTTATTCTAAGCTTGTATATCTTATACAAAGGAGAAGTGTGATGGCCGAAAGTCCAGTTACACTACGTGAGAAAGTATCGTTTGGCCTCGGCGCTGTAGGTAAGGATATGGCCTACGCAGCAATGGCCGTATACCTGATGGTGTACTTTACTGACGTAGTGGGTGTCAGTGCTGCCTTCGTAGGCGTGGTCTTCCTGATCGCACGTCTGTGGGACGCTTTTAACGATCCAATCATGGGCTGGATCGTAGATAACACCAAGAGCCGTTGGGGTAAGTTCCGTCCTTGGATCCTGATTGGTACCTTAGTAAACTCCGTCATCGCTATCTTACTGTTTACTAACCCAATCTACTTCTTTGATTTCTCCATGACGCAAGCCATGGCCTACTGCGCAATATTCTATATATTGTGGGGCATGTCTTACACGATCATGGATATCCCTTATTGGTCGTTCATTCCGTCATTCTCTAGTGACTCGAAAGTACGTGACGTGATGTCCGTGATCCCACGTACCGGCGCTATGTTTGGCGGTCAGTTTGTTACCATCTTCGGCTTAGGTATCATTACCTGGCTGGCAGCTGGCTCGACTGATGTGGGTGCCCGCTCCGAGGCCTTCCGTAACTTCCTGATCTTCGTCTGCGTAGTCTTCATCATTTTGGAGATCGTCTGCGTTGCTAACATTCGTGAGCACGTGTCGACTCCACTGCGTCAGAAGATCACCATTGGCAGCATGGTCAAGATTTTGGTCAAGAACGATCAGCTCTTGGTCATCATCATCATGACCATCATTCAGCAGATTGGTCAGAACCTCGTCAATGGCACTATCCTTTACTACTTCCGCTACGTGCTGGTTAATGAAGCCGTTTACCCTATCTTCATGGGTGCCGGTGCTGTCTGCCAGTTAGTAGCCTTCGTCACCTTCCCTTACCTCGTAGGTGCCACCTCTCGCCGCTTCGTGTATATCGGCTCGGCCTTACTCATGATCTGTGGTTACACCGGCATGTTCTTCGCCGGCACAAGCTTAGTCATGGGTGGTATCGCTTACGGTGTGGCTTCCTTAGGTGTAGCCTACTCCTTAGTGTCCACCACGGTGATGTTAGCTGACACCGTGGACTATGGTGAGTACAAGTTAGGCACCCGTTCTGAGTCGATCGTGTTCTCGATGCAGACCATGACTGTGAAGTTCGGTACTGCTTTAGCTGGCTTCCTCTCGGGCTTAACCTTAACCTTAGTTGGCTATGTGCCAAACGCCGTGCAATCTGAGGGCACCTTATTAGGTCTGCGTATCGTGATGTTCGTAGCATCCTCGATCGTGCTCTTAGTGATGCTGCTTCTGTACATCAAGTACTACAAGTTAAACGGCGACTTCTACAAGAACATGCTGTCTGCTCTGCAAGCTTCGCGTGATGCGGCGCAGGCCAAGAAGGAGAGCTCCCGCTTTGTGCGTGCTGCTATCAGCGAGGACGCGATCTTAATCGACGTCAAGCCAAGCAGCAAGGAAGAGCTCCTCAAGCAAATGGTGCATGTCTTAGTAGAGACGGGCAAGCTCAAAGCTGCTGATGAAGACGCTTTCTATCAAGCGGTCATGGCACGTGAGGCTCAAGCCCCTACCGGCATTGCCGATGGTATTGCCCTGCCTCATGCTAAGTCTGATCTCATTGAGAAGACCAGCATGGTGATTGCGAAGGTCGATGCCAACAGCAAGGTCGACTTTGGCGCACCAGATGGTCAGCCATGCGATCTGGTGTTCATGCTGGCTAGCGTCAATGACGGTAACGCTCACCTCAATGTGATTGGCCGTTTAGGCTTAATCCTCAATGACAAGGATGAGCAAAAGAAGATTCGCGAGTGCAACGATGCTTACCGCTTAGTCGAGATCATCGCTCACGCGGAGAAGAAGTTCATGTAAGGACTTTAAGAGCACTACTTGCAGCCCCCGTATGGGGGCGTGCTCTGCATCTTGTGCTGCTACCTCAGCGCTACCATGAGCGCTACGGGTAGTAAGGCACAGTAGCTACAGGCCCCGCTTTGACGGGGCTTTTTTTATTTCTACGATGTTGAGCAGCCGCGCTGAAACGCGCTCTGCTCTTTACCACGAACCATACCCGCAAACTAAAGCCCGCCGCAACAGGAGCTAACGAGCTCTGAGTGGTGCGCTGCAAGAGGCACTGCACTGATTACAAGCAGGATGAGCGCAGCTCTTCCAACCTTAGGTGGTTGTTATGGCACTCTGTGTTTGACCACCCGCTCTTAGTACTGCCCCTACCCTACGGTCTCCACAAACCACCGCACAAAACAATAAGAGAGCACCAAACACCCTTGGCTACAGAGCATTATGACCGCCGTGCACGCTGTACTCACGTTGCAATGTAGCTCAACAGTCTCTTTGCCGCCATTAGAGCCTAAAGGCTGCTTGGCGTAGTTGTAACCGCAAACTAAAAAGCGCCTCACGGCGCCATGCTATTGGAGCAGCGTGACAGCAAGCCCCTACTCTAAAGTAAAAGACCGCTGGTAAGCGGTCGTCTGTAACCTACGCGAGCACTAAAGGTGCGCTTTGCCCATCCTCAGCTGTGCTGGGCTATTCCCATTCCCATTCCCCTGTACTTGTCAGGGATTTTCCTTTCCTTGGTCTGAGAAACCTCGCGCCCTCATTTCCCTCTCTACTTGCTTTAGAGGCCACCACTGACGATAAAACCAATGGTGAAGATGATCAGTAAGATGCCACCTAAGACCTTTAGTACCATTTTGCCGATGCGCGTGTTCACAATGATGTCGTGCGCACGCTTGATTTTGTCCTGATTGAGGCGATGCTTGAGATCTTCTGCCCGCATCTCACCATTATGGTTTAACCGCCCTAAAACTACCGGCACACCGTGGCAGGTAAACACCTCAAAGCCATGCCCCATGGCGTTTTTCAGCTTGCGCTCCACGCGGTACGACACTAAGGAGTTAGCCCCATAGGTGAGGCAGTCACGAATCAGCATGCGCCTCGCTTTTTCCTCAGTACGCTCACTGCGGAAAATAGAGTAGATACCACGATCGAGCACATCAAAGCCAGGCACTAAGTCCTCTTTAGCGCAGAGGAACTCTGGAGGCTCGCTGTAATAGCGCACCATGTCCTGTGCTTTTTCTGGATATGTGAGCTTAACCTCGGTCGCAATGTGCTTGTCGCCATCTGTCTCCGGAGTAAAGTCAGCTTCCATCTCCATCATCAGCGAGGCTATTTCCTCTTGACGGGCCACATGGTCACGGTGAAGTCTCCATGTGCTTACGCACATGGCTTCCTCCCGTTTTAATAGGGCGGGTCCTGAACAAGAATACAATCCTACCTCAGCACCGTTCCAAACAA
>CASEBB010000176.1 GCA_949286015.1 uncultured Succinivibrionaceae bacterium
AAGGTGGTTGACCCAACTGTTCTGGCTAATTTAATCCTCAATGGCCAGAAGCTGAAGACTGCCTAAACCTATGGTGGAACTTTCTGTACTGTTCAGTAGAGCCTAAAAGGCTGCTGCTGTAAGGCAGTAAGGTAAGGACTTAGTGACCTCATAAATGACGACGCATGCAGGGGGGAGTGCTGGCAACAACCAACACCTCGAGATAAAAGGTGCTCTAGCCAGAGCCTACCTGAAGCTGTAGAGCGCATGGTTACCTTAAATGCAGTCATCTCTAAGGTTAGTCGTTACTAAGCGGCAGCAGGTAATCTTGCAGAAAGGACAGGAGAGCACAACGTGCCCTCAGGATGAGGTAGCTGCCAGCGACGTGGGCACTACCACCAACAACGAAGCCAACAGCAACCTGTAGCTGGGGGCTTTGGCCATTTGGCCACCATAAGCGCCACGCCGCGCACGCAATGCTGTGCACGCCATACCGCGCCATGCCGCGCACGCCGCTGGAGCTGATGGCACTATGAGTCATACGGCAGGCGCGAAAAACTAAAGGGTGACCACCGCCCAAGCAGGGCGTGGTGCCTCTGGCTCTGCTTAAGAGCAGCTCTTTGAGCACAGCACTGGTGCGCTGCTTGTCCCTGTACGTAAGAGACAAGGGGGCGCCAGAGCGCGGCGGGATGCACCTCAAGAGAGCAGACTGGTGGTGTTTGGGGCGAGGCGTCAGTGTCGGCGCCACAGCCTGCGCATTAAGCTTTAGCTGCTGCTCCTAAGGTACGGCGGGCAGCGCTAAGAGGTTATCTGTAAGTGAGCCCTTACCAAAGAGAAATGCCTGTAGCAGCTTGCAGCCACGCTCATGTCCCAGCTCACAGGTGTGACGTAAAAAGTGCAGCGCCTCAGGCATGTTGCGCTCTAACTTGTTGCCATCAGCCGCTTGCGCCCCGCTTAAGTAAAGCCGTCCTAAGAGGTAACAGCCAGTGCCTACCATAGGGCTATCATGTTGAAAGCTCTTGGAGGTAATGAGCGCCAAATTGCAGCTGTGTTGCAGCAGCCGTAAGGTCCGCTCGAGGTTAGGTCTAATCAGCACTTTTTGCTGATGCAATAACTCTCTGGTGCCAGAGGAGAGCACATTCTCCATGGAGGAGTCCCAGCGTAAAGTCGCAGGCGTAGACTCATGGGGTGCCTTGTGCCGTTGGAGTGCGCGGTGGATATAGGCATGGGTAAAGGATTCTTGTGGGAGCGTAGCCGTAAGCTCTTGACTGCTGGACTCCTCCTGCCATACAGAGCGCTGCGCAGGCCCCATTAACGAGAGGTCAGGGGCAGCTTGCTGAGGCAAGGGCGCTGCAGGTGCCAGTGCTGCACCTGAGGAGTGGTCTTCCTTAGTGGTAAAGCCCAGCGCCGTGAGCGCGGCACTCTCATTGGCAAAATCACCAGCTGCAAAGTCACTTTGTGCCATACTGTCCACGTTTGTGAGCAGCGGGGCGTCAGCACTCAGGGCAGCACCATGAGGAAGTGATGCTGGTGCTGTACCACCACGCATGTGAGTTGCCAATTGGTGTAAGGAGAGCTGGCTGTTGTCCACAGCCTTCTCTGTGCCCGCAGCCGTAGCAGTGTTCGTGGCTGTGGCCATAGCGTGAGATAGAGCTCGCGCCATGGCGTTGTCATCTTGCACAGCACGCTTTGCTGTGGCAGTGGCTGTAGTTGTGGCAGCGTATGCTGTGGTGCTGTAAGGGGGTAACTCGGGGGAGATGGTTTGCTGTGAGAGGCTTAAGCTGGAGTTGCGCTCATAGTCTGGTAAGCGCGCTGCGACCATGGCAAAGAGATCCACACTAACCGGAGTGGCATATTGCTCTTGCTGTAAGCGCTGCGCAGTGCGCTGCATGTTGGCAAGCAGCTGCTCGGCGGTGAGCATTTGCTGCGGGTGGTAGTCTGGCTCTAAGGTGGTAGCAGGAATATGTACCATCTCATCAAGTTTAGGTACAACTTGTTGCAGGGCATTATGCTCGGTGGCAATGGTTGCAGCTGCGCTGTTGTGGGGCGCAGCCGTGCTGCGCACAGCATTAGCCGCAATGGTAGCAGTGGTAGCGATCTCAGACGCCAGCGTACTTGGCCCAGTAGAGAGTGCAGGAGTGGTAGGAAAGGCAGCTGATGCAGAGGGAGCAGAGATAGTGTCGCTCAGCAGGCCATTGAAGTAGAGCACACCTAAATTGGCACAGGCCTCAGCATCACCGCCAAAACAGGCACTGTGGAGATACTCTAAGGCCAGTGTTTTGTCTGTAAGCGAGAGCTTATGGAGCAGGATCTCACTGCCCATACGGCCTTTAATGTTAGCCAACATGATGCAATTGGTGTTGCTGTGGAGCTGGCAGCCTCGACGGTAGTAGACAAGGGCATGCAGGTAGTTGCGCATCAGGCTCTGCGCAGCGGTGTTTGCAGGAAAGCGCAGACCACTGCGGACAATGAGGAGGTCATGAAAGCTTGGTTGCTGCTCATGTGGCAGGAAGGCCAGTTCCTGATAAGAGTGAGCGGCGTGGGCAAAGGCATCTTGGCCACCGGCGACTACATGGCTGCTGCTCCGTAGAGCGTGGCTGGCAGAGAAGAGTGCTTCGTTATGGGCACTGACGCTGGGGTGAGCGGCAGTAGTGGTGCTACTGGCACTATCTGTTGTAGCAGCGTTGGTGCTGGCCTCTATAGGGGCGGTCGTATTGTCACGGGTGGAGGTAAGGCGGTGCTCGGTGGCGTTTGTAGATGACAGGGCGGCTTTCTGCGCGGCGTTCTGTGCGGTTTCTGCTATGGCGATGGCGGTGCTGGCCTCAGGTGACACCTGTGGCTGTACTGGCGGTACCTGTGGCTCTGCTTTTGGTGTGGTGAGAGCGGTCTCGGTAGTAGCAGGTGGTGCTGGAGGCGCAGTTAAGCCGCTAGGGGCTTGCTCCTTGTCGCCTGTGGAGAGCCGTGGCAGGGGCAGGGTACGACTCTGCTGCTGTTGCTCTTGCGCTGTAGGCAGCTGAACTTGAGGCTCAAGTGGCTGTTGCAGGGCGGGCTTGTACTGGCTTAAGCGGCTGATCTCACTGTCGTAATAGCGGCCAATGAGATAGCAGTGCAGCGGCTCCTCATTGAGGCAGTGCACGCGGGAAGTGATGATCTGATCATCCTCAAGAAAGAAGCGCTCTTGGTTCTTGAGGTAAGGACGAGTCAGGGGTAACTGCTTAATAGGTGTGGCACTTAAGCAGCGGAGATTAAGGCTCTGCGCTAAGGCTTGGTCATTGGTAAGCTGCCTCAAGGCCAGCGGACGCCGCTGCTGCAGGCCGGTGCGCATACGCTTGTCCATGGTAGCGGCATCAAGCTGTGCCGCACCTGTGAGGCTATCGATGTGGGTGAGAGCCTCGGGACTATTATCGTCAGGGGAGCTAAAGGCCGCAAAGTAGACAGCGCTTTCTGCGTGATTGGCGTTGCTGTAGGAAGAAGCAGGGCTGGCAGCAGTAGTGGTGTTAGCAGCAAAGGCGGCTGTAGAGGCAGAGATGGTGAGGGCTACAAAGATGGCGCAGACCAGAGGAATGCTGGCAAGGTCAATAGCTGAAAAGAGACCGCTGGTATCGTGGCTTAAGGAGCGAGCAGACCAGACAGTCGAGACACGTGGTCGCGACATTTCCATGCAGAAATCTCTTTATTCTCGGTGGTGGCTGTTCCTGTGAAGTTTGGTGCAAGCGCTCTTTGGGCAAAGCGCCAAGTACGTACTGTAGTGCTGTACTTGCAGTACTGTACTGCACCGTAGGCACTGTACAGTATGTTCTGTAGCGGTAACGTGTGCGAGGCCCCAGTATACAAGCATTCTCGCGTTACGCAGTGTAGCAAAATTTCACAAGGGCGCTACATTGTTTGGGCCAAAAAGAAAATTCACACATCTTGGCTTTACCTCTGCGTAGCGAGCGAGTTACACTCGCTCCCAGACAAAAGTGGGGGCGCTTCACCGTAAGCGCACAACGGGAAACCTGCTATGGCTCATTTGACGATCAGCAATAACACGCTGACCTTAAAAGACAACACCTACAACTGTAAAGGTGTGGTGTCACCGCAACATGCGGAGGCGCTAAGTTATCTTGCTTCTCTGTCTACTAATACTTTGCAGTCTAAGGGCTTGATCGTCTTCCCCTCACTTGGCTCAGAAGCAGAGCAAGAAGGAGACTATCTTAGCGGTGTGCACAATAATATCCCGCTTTTGAAGTTGCAGCACCTGCAAGATAACACCTACAGCATCGATACCGGCAATTTGGTTGGGTTTATCGGGTACGGTGACCTCAAGATCATCATCCAATCGCGCTTTGCGACTGAGAAAGGTGATTTCTGGCTGCATTACCTGATGGACAAGGTGTTGCGCTTCAATCTGGTGAACTTGCCGATAGCACCATCTCCAGTGGAGAGCATCCTCAATCTGCTGCCGCTCTTGTTCCCGAGCTACTTGGTACGCGCACTTAACCAAGGCATCTTCAAGCAGTATCAGCGCTTCGATTATAACGATACTAAGCCTCAGGGCACAATTGAGGTTGCGCGGCACCTCAAAAGTAACATCCCGTTTCAGGGCAAGATTGCCTATCACACCCGCGAGCTGAGCTGTGACAACCCCGTCACTGAGCTTATTCGCCACACCATTGAGTTCCTGCGGACTAAGCCACACTGGGCTTCGTTGTTGGAGCTTGATGCTGATGTCATTGAGGCCGTGCAGCAAATTGAGCTGGCTACGCCTAACTTTAGGCGCGGCGCCCTACACGCAGTAGTTGCGGCCAACCACCGTCCTTGTGCCCATCCGCTGTTGACAGACTATCTGCCACTACAACAGCTCTGCCTGAAGATTCTGCGTCATGAGGATGAGGGCTTACGTTTTAGTACCGACAAAGAGCAAGTCTACGGTGTGCTCTTTGATATCTCCTACCTCTGGGAGGAGTATTTAGCGCTCTTGCTGCAGTCTGTGGGCTTTGCTCACCAGAGCAATACCCAGCGGCAAATGTGGCAGTTAGCTAAGGAGGGTAGTGCCTCACAGTTGCTCTTCTGCCCTGACTTTGTCTTTAAGCCGCACTTTGCAAGTCGCTATGACCGTAAGCCGCCTACCACCAACTTGGTAGCTGACGCCAAGTACAAGCGCTATGAGGACAATGAACCATCTAAGGATGACGTCTTTCAGATGCTGCGCTATATGTACGCGCTGCGCGCACAGCACTCCTTGCTGCTAAGCCCAGCAAGCAGGCAGGATCCTAAAGGTAGCCACTACGACTTCTACGGCTATGGCGGTACCTTGGATGTGCGCTTCTTAGAAGTACCACAGCAAGCTGAGACTTATCATGACTTCAGCACGCAGATGCGGGCTGCAGAGGAGCGCTTTGGCGAAACTATCAAAAAGTTCTTACAACGCCTGAACCAGCAGTAACCTTGACCAGCTCTAATGGGAGTAAGACCTATGAACCCAAAGCTTGAGCAATTCAAGCACTTGCTTGAGTACTTCGTCGCGCACATTGAGTACGTGACCAACCAAGACACCAACTTTGTGGGGTACAACCAGTACATCAAGCCACACATCGATGCCGGTGACTTTCAAGAGCGCGGTAAAGGTTGTAGAGACGGTAGCTCTTTTAACGACGCGACCATTGCCAAGTGGCGTGATTTTGGCGATGATCATGTGGTAAGTTTTACTGTGAGCAATTTCGGTGCTGATACCAAAGCCTCATTTTTACATTGGCTGGGGGATGCGTGGAGTATCAAGGCTAATTGGGAGCAAGACGCGAACTCGGATCGCTGGCACGTTAGCAGTTTGCTGATCTGCTATGACAACGAGGAGCCAGAAAAGGAGGCCTCGCTTGCGGAGCTGGGCTTGTTTGATGGCAAGGCCCCTAATAATGAGCTCAGAGCGTTCTTGACGTGCTTTGAGGCCAAAGCCGATGGCTTTAGCTATGATGCTTTGTTTGACGAGATTGGGGCCTACCTCTTGTGGTACAACAAGAACGTGATCTTGACCGGCGCGCCTGGCACAGGCAAGACCTATTTGGCTCAAGAGGTGGCTAAGTGGTACGCCTACAACGATGACGATGTGCTGGAGGAGTTTCGTTTCGCGCAAGTGCAGTTCCACCCATCTTACGACTACACCGATTTTGTCGAGGGTCTGCGCCCTGTAAGCCAAACTAACGGTCAGATCGGCTTTGAGCGTCAGGATGGCATCTTCAAGACCTTCTGCAAAACAGCCTTAGCTCACCCTGATAAGTGGTTTGTCTTTATCATCGATGAGATCAATCGCGGTGATATCAACAAGATCTTTGGTGAGCTCTTCTATGCCATCGATCCTGGCTATCGTGGCACCAAAGGTCGCATCAGAACCCAGTATCAGAATCTGGTGCCAGCAGACGATGCGTTTGCTGAGGGCTTCTATGTGCCAGAAAATGTCTACCTCATTGGCACCATGAACGACATCGATCGCAGCGTCGAGAGTATGGACTTTGCCTTCCGCCGTCGTTTCGCGTGGCGTGAGGTTGATCCGCGCGAGAACCTTGAGATGCTCAAGGAGGACAACCTTGAGCTGGCGCACGTGATTGAGCCTGATCCGACCAAGCAAGAGGAGCTCAGTGACAAAGAGCAGCAAAAGCTGGTAGACAAGCTCAAGGCGGCTTCCTTCTATGAGGTGGTAACTGCTTACTGCAACAACCTCAATCGTGCCATTAGGAACGAGGCGTCTTTGGGGGCTAAGTACCAGATTGGCCCATCCTACTACCTCAAGACCTTGAACTTCTTCGATTTTACGGGTGACATCGGCGAGGAGCAGTTGCAAGAGGCCTTAGAGCAAGTATGGCGTCTGCATCTGGAGCCATTACTCAAGGAGTATTTGCGTGGGCGTAGCCACAAGGACAGCGATAACATCATCGCTGCCCTTAAGGAAAGCTACAGCCAATCTGTTGCGGCAGATGGAGAGGAGTAGTCGCTGCCTTGTAGGGTAGAGCAAGCTTCAGTGTGATCTTAGAGGTCGTGCTGGGGCTTGCGTGCGCTTGCGTGTAACCTGTGCTTCACAGCGCTTTTCTGGCTTTACTTGAGGCTGGGCGGGATTTGGGAAAGCAGAAATGGAGCTGAACGGATCCTGGCAAGATGTGGCTTATACGCCAGCCATTTGGCAAAACATGCGTTGAAGCAAGATTCCACCACGGATCTTGAGGCCACAGAT
>CASEBB010000177.1 GCA_949286015.1 uncultured Succinivibrionaceae bacterium
GTCGCGCACGTCCATCTCGACGAGGTCTAATAACTCAGCGTCGTCGACCATGTCGCACTTGTTTAAGAAGACGATGATGTAAGGCACACCGACCTGACGAGCCAGCAGGATGTGCTCACGGGTCTGTGGCATTGGGCCATCGGTAGCAGCAACAACGAGAATAGCACCGTCCATCTGAGCAGCACCGGTGATCATGTTCTTCACATAGTCAGCGTGGCCTGGGCAGTCAACGTGAGCGTAGTGACGCTTCTCGGTATCGTACTCCACGTGAGCGGAGTTAATGGTAATACCACGAGCCTTCTCTTCTGGAGCGTTATCGATCTGATCGAAGGCCATAGCAGCACCACCGAACTTCTCGGCTAACACCTTGGTTAAGGCGGCGGTTAAGGTGGTCTTACCGTGGTCAACGTGACCAATAGTACCCACGTTTACGTGTGGCTTGGTGCGGACAAACTTCTCTTTTGCCATTTTGATCTACCTAAAAATACGGGTAACAGTAGTACCCTTGCAACATTGGGCTACCAGCTTCAGAGTGCCGCGCTATTGCGGACACCAAACCAGTTAATGGCGACTTGTGATTTGGTTAACCCTAAGGAGCTGACCCTAAATTGCGTATTATAACCTACATTGCACCAAAATAACCGCCAACTGCGGCGCTTATCTCAGTGCAAATGTAAGATAGGGACGGACTTACGCCCATCCCTACCAGCTTATCTTTTAACGGTACCTACGTACCAGTGCTCTTACTTGGTCTGACGAGCAGCAATCACAGCGTCAGCGATGTTCTTAGGAGCCTCGGCATAGTGACCGAACTCCATCACGTAAGAGGCACGACCCTGAGTCTGCGAACGCAGGTCAGTGGCGTAACCGAACATCTCAGCAAGTGGCACCATGGCGCGAACGATCTTGCCGGTTGGGCCATCTTCCATGCCTTCAACCATGCCACGACGACGGTTTAAGTCGCCGATCACGTCACCCATGTACTCCTCTGGGGTATCAACCTCAACCTTCATTAAAGGCTCTAATAAGACAGGTTGAGCCTTCATGAAGCCAGCCTTGAACGCCATGGAAGCGGCGATCTTGAAGGCCATTTCCGAGGAGTCCACTTCGTGGTAGGAACCGTCGAAGACGGTGACCTTGACGTCGACCACTGGGTAGCCAGCGAGCACACCGTTAGCGATCTGCTCTTGGACGCCCTTATCGACAGCTGGGATGTACTCCTTAGGAATAACACCACCAACCACTTCGTTGGCAAACTCGTAACCCTTGCCAGCCTCGAGAGGCTCGATACGCAGCCAGCAGTGACCGTATTGACCACGACCACCGGACTGACGGACGAACTTGCCTTCTTGCTCGACCTTGCCGCGAATGGTCTCGCGGTAGGCCACTTGTGGCTTACCGACGTTGCACTCGACCTTGAACTCACGACGCATACGGTCGACGATGATGTCGAGGTGTAACTCACCCATACCGGAGATGATGGTCTGGCCGGACTCCTCGTCGGTGTGGACGCGGAAGGATGGGTCTTCTTGAGCTAAGCGGTTTAAGGCTAAGGCCATCTTCTCTTGGTCAGACTTGGTCTTAGGCTCAACAGCCACGGAGATCACAGGATCTGGGAACTCCTAAGATCTCCTTGATCTCATTACGGTTGTTAGCGTGCATTTGCACCAGACGGCCGAAGCGCTCACGCTTTTGCTTTACGGAGTTGAGCACGGTGTCACCGGAGTTGGCGATACCGGAGTAGCAGCGTAAGAAGGTTAAGTTACCGACGAATGGATCGGTAGCGATCTTGAAGGCTAAAGCCGAGAAAGGCTCTTTGTCGTCGGTCTTACGCTCAGCTGGCTGACCATCTAAGGTCTCACCCTTCACTGGAGGCACATCAATAGGGGAAGGCAGGTACATCACGACAGCGTCGAGTAAAGCCTGCACGCCCTTATTCTTGAAGGCCGAGCCGCAGCACATTGGGATGATTTCGTTACGTAAGGTACGGGCACGTAAACCTTGAACGATTTCTTCCTCGGTGAGTTCCTCACCGCCGAAGAACTTCTCCATTAAGGTCTCGTCAGCCTCGGCAGCGGCCTCGACCATCTTTGCGCGCCACTCTTCGACCTCATCGACCATATCCGCAGGGATGTCGGTGTAGGTGAAGGTTAAGCCCTGATCAGCCTCATTCCAGTCGATAGCCTTACGCTTTAAGAGGTCGACCACACCGATGAAGGAATCTTCCTTACCGATAGGCAGCTGGAGAGGGACAGGGTTACCCTTTAAGCGGGTCTTGATTTGATCAACGACGCGTAAGAAGTTAGCGCCGGTACGGTCCATCTTATTGACGAAGGCAATGCGAGGGACGTGGTACTTATTGGCTTGGCGCCAGACGGTCTCAGACTGAGGCTGTACACCACCCACAGCGCAATACACCATGACGGCACCGTCGAGGACGCGCATGGAACGCTCCACTTCGATAGTGAAGTCCACGTGGCCTGGGGTGTCGATGATGTTGAAACGGTATTTGTTATCGAACTGGTTCGCCATGCCCTTCCAGAAGCAGGTAGTAGCTGCGGAAGTAATGGTGATACCACGCTCTTGCTCCTGCTCCATCCAGTCCATGGTAGCAGCACCGTCGTGAACCTCACCTAACTTGTGGTTCTTGCCGGTGTAGAAGAGGATGCGCTCGGTGGTGGTAGTTTTACCAGCATCGATGTGAGCGCTAATACCGATATTGCGGTATAGGTTAATAGGGGTAGTACGTGCCATTTAAACGAAAAACCTCTTGGATTACCAGCGGAAGTGGGCAAAGGCCTTATTGGCTTCGGCCATGCGATGAACGTCTTCACGCTTCTTCACAGCAGAGCCCTTATTCTCGGCGGCGTCCATCATTTCACCGGCCAGGCGTAAAGCCATGGTCTTTTCGTGACGCTTACGAGCAGCTTCCACTAACCAACGCATGGCTAAGGCATTGCCACGAGCTGGGCGCACTTCAATTGGCACTTGGTAAGTAGCACCACCGACACGGCGGGACTTAACTTCAACGGCAGGGCGGATATGGTCTAAAGCTTCCTCGAACAGGGCGAGGTGTTCCTTGCCGCTCTTCTCAGAGATGGTGTCTAAAGCGCCATACACAATGCTTTCAGCGATAGACTTCTTGCCGTCTAACATCACGACATTGATGAACTTAGCAAGTAACTCAGAACCGAACTTTGGATCTGGCAGAATCTTACGCTGACCGACAACACGACGTCTTGGCATGGGTAAATCCTCGTTACTTCAGGGGTATCCAAAACTAAAAAGGGGAATTAACGAATTAACCACGGTGAGGTGGTAACTGCTCAAGCAGAGTGCTAGAAGCAACAGAAGAGGCGATGAGCAGTTGTTCGTTGGCTTCGTTTGGCCTTACTCTAGCGGGGAGTCGATTAAGCCTTAGGCTTCTTGACACCGTACTTAGAGCGACGTTGCTTTCTGTCCTTCACGCCGGCGCAGTCTAAGCGGCCACGCAGGACGTGGTAACGGACACCTGGGAGGTCACGGACACGGCCGCCGCGGATCATGACCACGGAGTGCTCTTGGAGGTTGTGACCCTCGCCACCGATGTAAGAGGTGACTTCGTAACCGTTGGTTAAGCGCACACGGCAAACCTTACGCATAGCCGAATTAGGCTTCTTAGGCTTGGTGGCGTACACACGAGTACAAACACCACGCTTTTGTGGGCAAGCTTCCAAAGCAGGGACTTTGTTCTTTGGAATGGACTTGACACGTGGCTTACGTACTAACTGATTGATAGTAGCCATTAAGATAAAATCTCCTGTTAATCCGAAGCGGCGCGAGCAGCTTCAGACAGACTTTATGTGTCTCGTCTGTGAAGAGGGTGGCCAGTCTAGACCATAGGGACTGAAACACCGTCAGACAAGTCGACGTATTTTAATACTGAGAAATACTCAAAGCAAGATCACAAAACCGAAATTTTTGGCAAGGGCAAAGGGCAAAAACAAGAGCTTCATCGCAAAACGAACCAACATGGTGCGCTATAGGGGTTGCGGCGCGGGGCAAAGCGTGGTATTGCGCGCAAAGAGTGCAAGGATAGGAAGGCGTGCTTGCACTGGGGGTGTGCGGGAAAAGAATGAGGGGCAAGGCGCTAGCGTGGAGCAAGGGGATATCGGGGGAGACAAAAGCGTCGAGGAAGGGAGGTAGGACTTACGGCATAGCGGCCACCCTGAGATGAGATATGGGGAGCAACAGAGCACCATGAGGTTGACGCTTATGGAGGTATCTTGCTCACGGCGTATGGTAGGTGTCCCAAAAAGCCAATTCCCAAGGAGGAAACAGCCTACAATCAGGTGTCTTACCCTGAGAGTAGATATTTGCTAAGAAGCTACTCTTGAGATAAGGCGCCGTCAGGCGCTTTTTAGGATACCTACGCTTATGCTGACCAGTCGCCTCATGCAACATCACCACAAGAGACAGCTACAGCAAGTACCACTACCGATAACAACCGCGCCACGCCACACCGCGCTTTCTCAGCGCCACTTAAAGCCTCTGCACCTGACGCCAGCGCACCACGCACCATTGCTGTCCACCTCAAGCTGCGCTCGCTTTCCCATAAATAAGCCTGCCCACAACAACATTGCCCTCAATTTCCAAAAGTGTGAAGTTGATACTAGATATATGTAAAGGCTTGGGCTTAATATGGATCTAACGCCACTTGACGAAAATTGCGCCTTGTGACCTCTGCCGCTTTAAGCAACCTCAAGAGATATAAGCTCTTACTACCTGACCATGTTTGCTAAAGTTGCACTCCAACCAACAAAGCCGTTGGTTTTCTTTTCTGCCAGCGCATGATTCTGTGCGTCCGTTTCTTTAGGCTGCGTCTTTAGCTGTTGAGGGCTAGCGCGCAGTGGCACCACCACAATCCGAGGACACGCTTATGCTGCATCTTATTTTTGCCCAAGATGGACTCAATCGCATCAAGAGCGTATTACGGCCTCACGACATGGTGGTGCAGGTCTCCAAAGACCGCATCTTTTTGCTGGACACGCACAAGTACTTAAAGCGCATGCAGGCGCTCACGAGCAAGGAGCGCAACGCGCAGGAGAACATCAAGGCTACCGCCACTGAGGGGAAGACCATTAACCACAACCAATTAGCGAGCATCATTGCGCAGGCTACAGCGATTAAGACCATTAGCTAAACGGCCGGTGTGCTGCGTGCTTGCTTTTTCGGGATGCGGGTAAGCACGCCTCACTACAGCGCCCGCCCCAGCCACGCCCCAACAACGCTCTTGTCTTTTCCTCTACTGCAACTCCCGCTTTGCTGCCACTCCCGCAAGTTGCAACCTCCCCTACTACCGCTCTGACAACGCATACCACTCTCTGCGCGCACTCTTAATCTGCAACCGCCCCTACTCCCCACACACTACCATCACTGCCCAAAGTGTTCTCCCCCTTTAAGGTTACCTCCCCTGTAGTTGCCACCTACAAGGAGCAAAGCAGCACAGCTGCGCTTGATCCGAAGTAGCGCTGCTAGCAAGCAACTACACAAAGAGGTTAGCGCCTGAGAAAAGCACTACAAGTCTCTACTACCGCCCCACTACAGCTCGCAGTATTGCTTTTCCCCACCGCTCCTGCACTCCACGGCTCTGATGACGCCACTTAGCCCCTGCCGCTCCCTGTCGCTTCCTATACATCCACCTGTGGGTCTTGTGCCTCGGCCGCAAGGTAAGCCCACACACCGCGATGCTCCTTTACCTTTTTCCTGCTATGTTTTCCTCTGTGCAACGGGATCACTCCTTGGGAAGCGGTGTTAACCAAACTCTCGTTTGAGCCCGCGCAGCGGCAGCGGGCTTGCTCAGCACAGTGCTGACAGCTACAGCTACTACCACCACCACACGATCTCAACACCATATCTCAAAGGGAGTCGTCTTCACAGCCGCGCCGTTACTACCCTTTGTTGGCTCTACCATCACCACCAATACATCACCTCCTACCTCGCTCAAGGCCCCTGCCGCAGTTCTCTTGCTCTTTGCCCCCGCGCTATACACCAAAACCACCTGCTTGCGGCCATGAGAGGCAAGTGCAGCTCTTACCCTATCGTGAAAACAGTCTTCACGCATGGAGATAGCTGCACTCTTTGCTTTTTCGGCGCCGCAATTCGCTACAATGGGCAACACAGGCCACGCCACAAGGTCGCTGTAAGCTTAAGTACCCTGTACTGTGTACCATGCTGTTTAGCGCCCTACTGCTGCTTAGCGCCGCATCACGATAACAACCACCATGTAGCCAGTGAGGAGTTTTCCCCATGCCACGCAAAAAAGACATCGACACTGCCAACAAGCCTGACACCGAGGAGAATATCATTTCGTTTGTGCCACAAAGCAACAAGGTCTTTAACGGCATATACACTAGGGAACAATGGCTTGCGGATGGTTTGCCTGCTGATGAGTTTGCGGTTTTTCATGAGCGGCAGGAAGAACTGCTGCCAAAACTGGCGCAAGATCAGGACGTGGTTAACCTCTTTTCTCAGCTGATGCTCAAGCACAATGAGTTTGTGCAAAAGGAAGGTTGGCAGATGAACGATCCCTTCCTCGTGAGCTTTGACTTCTCCACCACTGCTCTGGTCGGCTTTATGGGCTATCTGCAGGGGTATGACTTTACTACCTTAAGCCGCCGCTTACATGAAGATATGCGGAAGAGAAGCTCGCTGTACACGCTGTTCCCCCAGTCACTGCCTCTTAACCACAACTACCACGAAAACAATCTGATGCGTGCGATGCTCTTCTGGGCTTTATCCTTTAGAGCATTAGATGAGTTTGCCTTTAACAAGACTGCTGCCGACAAGGCCATGCCTACCGTGCTGGAGTCACTTAAGTATCTGCAAGGTTGGCATTATGGAAGTGAGTGCGAGTATCGTGGCAGCATGATGCATCCTTTAGGGCCGACCTTCCACACTACCTTTACGACGCCGCGCTTTAGCACCATCTGGCTTACCTTATTAGAGCTGGATCCGCTGTACCAGACTCCCCCTGCATCTGCTGATATTGACACCAGCTATCTACCAGTTCGTCTTACCGACACCACAAACATGCGCGATATTGTGTACTTCCTCAAAAACGAAGACGCCAATATCACCACCGGCTTACCGCTGATTATCGAGGCGCTCAAGAGAAATGGCCTTGACCTGAGCTATACGCTCTTTAGCTGCACCGGCACGAGAGAGCAAGCCCAAGAGGCCGCTGCCGTCTTTGCCAAAGCTGGCACCAACTACCTGCTGCACATCCCAAGCGATGATTTTCCTCGTGGCAAGCTGCCAGCGATGACTAAGATGCAAAAGGAATTTGCTAATTGCCACAGCGCTTTTCAGCGCTTAAGTGACGTCTGGGTTAAGACTAGCATCGATCTCTCGCACGCCGAAGTGGATGCAGATGCCGATAGCGGTATTGTGACCTTTGTTTCCAGTATCGACCTTGACAACACCGAGGACGCAAACAAGCTGGCGTGCGCCTTAGGCGAGGAGCCGCTTTCCTCCATCAACGATAAAGTCGATATGATGCTCGATGAGGCCTGTGCCTTCTTCCCTATGGATCAGGTTTTCTCGCAAGTTGAGCACATGATGCTCGAGCCATCTGGCTTTATCCAAATTAGGGAGGCTTTTCACAGCTTTGTGCTCAAGCGCATGAAGGCCGAGAAAAGCGCGAACAAGGCGCTGTACACGCAAGCTGCGACCCCAAAGGGAGTACAGGAGGTACTCAAGAACGATGATCACTTCCTGCACTTCTTTACGCTGTACTGCCAGCAAAAGCTGGCGCAAAGCAAAGGTGCGTAGCGCAGGGTAGCAGCTCAGCATTCCCGCAAGCTTAAAGCCCACAGGCGTCAAGATGCTTAGCGTTTGCTCGCCTGATTTTAGGCTTTAGGCTCGCGGGTATGTACTCTACAGGGCGCACAGCACTGCAAGTGCTATGGCTGGGCCTTGCGGCGCCTGAGAAAGCGGCGCCAGAGACAGACCACTCCCCATTTCCTCACCACTTCCCACCGCTTACTACCACTTCCTGCAACGACCACATACTGCGCTTACGGTTACCTCTGCTGAAGATACTTAAGAAAGCGCTCAGAGCACCCTGCATACGACCACGCCCCAACAACATCATCACAGCGCTAACTTTACGCTAGCAACCACGCAGCAGACACGCTATAGCCTCGCTGTAGCCACTGAGGAGCCCTTTTCCATGCCACGCACCACGAAAACCACAGCCAAGGACAAAGCGCCACACACAGTCCCGCCAGAGGAGCATACTGCAAACACAGGCAGACCTGACGCAACAGCAGCGACGCAGCTTAATAAGAAGAGCTGGGCCCAGAACCATCGGGCAGCAACCGAGCAAGATGTGCGCTACGAGCTCGAAGACTACTACAGCTTTCCATGTTCTCCAAAATAAGCATTGAAATGGCTTAAATATAGGGTTTTATGGACAAGGCTGTGGGGTTGCTATTTTGCCTAAAACAAGGCATAGT
>CASEBB010000178.1 GCA_949286015.1 uncultured Succinivibrionaceae bacterium
AGGATGTGTGTACGCTGTGCTTGGCTAAAGCCCCAATACTAAATGTCGGCTAACCCCACTCTTACGAGTGGGGCATGCGCCGACAACTCTAGGTCAAGCAGATCGCAGCGCGGCAGCGCTGCAGTAGCGCACCAGCGCCAAGGAGCGCAAGGTCGCTGCATTGTAGCAGCTTGCAAGCTACCTCGCTGGCAGGTAGCCTAAAAAGCGCCGCAGCACCACACCTCCTCTCAAGGTAACCCCCCTTGCTTGTAAGCCGTTACCGCCTGTGAGATTTGCTTTTGGTGTTACTCTCGCTGGATCCCGCCATTATCAAGAGAGCGTTTTCTCCCTTGCTCCTTTAGAGTATTTACCCCTATGTGATTGGCTTAAAATCGGCCGTTGAGGTGGGTTTAAGACCATTGACGCAGAAACCTGATAAGGAGCAGCAAGCGTCGCTACTGTGCCGTATCTCTGAGATAGGTTAATGGCAAGTAGCTGTGCTCACAGATGGGGAAACACCATCATCATCAAGGGGCTCAGCTGCCTTTCTGCAGCTCCCCTCATACCCCAAGAAACAACCAAGCCTCCGCAAGGGAGGCTCTGTGCTCTTTACTAACAAGAGGCTTGGTCTGGTTACTTACCGCTGCCACCACCGGCTAACGCCGCCGCAGCCTCAGCGGAGTGAGCCTTTAAGTCGTCAGTGATGTCATAACCGAACCACTTATTGGAGATCTCGGCAAACTTACCGTTGTCGATCACGCGCTGTAAGCCCTCATTCACCTGCTTTAAGAGCTCCGTGTTGCCTTTGGCGATGGCGATACCGTAGTACTCGTTCTGGGCGATATCGATGTCCTTAGAGACCACATTAGCCTTGTTCTCTGGTGACTGGGCTAAGAAGAAGTCATTCACCGGACGGTCGTTCACCACCACTTCGCAGCCACCGTTTTGTAGCTCTAAGTAAGTCTCAGGTGGCGTATTGAACTGACGCATGTCAGGGTTCTTCAGGGTCTTTTGCAGGAACAGAGCACCCGTAGTACCAATCTGCACGCAGATCTTGGCCTTAGCAATGTCGTCGAAAGTAGAGAACTTATCGGCGTTTTGCTTTAAAGTCAGGAAGGTCAGACCACAGCGATAGTAAGGATCAGAGAAATCCACACGCTCGGCACGCTCTGGCGAAATGGTGAAGCCAGAGATGATCATATCGATGTTGTTGGTGATCAGTGTTGGGATGATGCCATCAAAAGGGTAGCCCTTCATATCAATGGTATAGCCCATTTCCTCGCCGATGGCCTTGATTAAGTCGACGTCAAAACCAATGAGCTGGCCCTTTTCATCGGTGTAAGTAAATGGGGCAAAGGCCGCATCACAGCCAACACGCCAGACCTTGTCTTGATGATGAGTGCCCGCAGTAGTGGTAGCAGTGGTATCCGCAGTAGCTGCAACAGCAGGCATCTGCGCCAGACCAAAACTCAGAGCCACACCAGCGGCAAGGGCAAAAACGCTATTGAACTTTCTCATCAGGACAAGACCCCTCAGTAGTTACTTTCAGCTGGTGAATAATAGCTAGGTCGCGGGTTTGGGCTGTAGCCCAATGCGATATTTCTGGCCTTGGTGTGAGGTTACCTCACAGCAAAGCAAGCAAAACTAACCACCATTCACAACTTGACTATTCTAAGCAATGAGACGGCGCGGCCTAGTGCTTTGCACCCTTATTGTGATTTAGCCCCTCTTTTTTGTGCAAAAAATATCAATAAGGGCAATATTGCACCCTAAGAGGGCAATGAAGACTTACAGGGAGTAAGTCTGGACAGGCTATGCGGGGCAGTGCAGTGAGCAGAGCTTGAGAGCAAGGACAGCAATGAGGGCTTGGGGGCAATCACTCCTGCCCCCTATTAAGATGCGCTAAGGCTCACCGGTACCATTTATCTCGAGGTAGGCATCATGGCTCTTTCTGAGCATTGCATCTGGCATCACGCCAGTCCGTCACTTATGCGGTCACACCTACTCACACGGCAGTTACGCACGGTAAAGCCACGTGCGCAGAAACAGACCGACACCACCTGCCGCGCACACGCTGCGCAGCCTTTTTCACTGTTATTCCGCAATCAGAGCAAAGCAGCAGAGATACGCACAGGAGCCTACCACCATGATCTGGTTTTGGTTACCGTGCTGCTTGTAGTGGTGAGGGCAAAGCTTACAACAAGAGCGCTCCCATGTGTGAGCACAGCTACTTGCCACCAAGGAACGCCTTACTTAGCTGACGGGATTGATGGCTATCATGCTTGACTCACCTTAAGGTAGCCCCAACCAACCAACCAGCCCCTTTATCTCGAGGTGTAGGTTGTTGTTGTTGTTGTTGTTGTGGGTGATGATGATGGTGCCAGAACTCTACCATGCATCCGTCAGTTATGAGATCACTCCTTCCACACCCACTGCAGAGATACGTCGCGGCAGCATCGCTTGTTGCTTCCTATCAGTTTTCTGCCTCAAAGGTCTGAACCCACCGCAAAGGCCGCTTGTAAGCCCCTAACAGAGGGAAAACATACTCTGCATGCACTAAGGAGGTAAGCGTTCTCTTTACAGCGCCCGCCCCTTAATCTGCCGGTGCGCTTCACCTCATCACCTTACCCCTGCCTTTTGCAAGGAAAAAACTCCCCAGTAAGTGACAGCGCGCTGTAAGAGCAAAGCTCTTTTGCTACAATGACTTCGCCTCTAGGCTGCCATTCCTACGGCCGTGCCGCCTCTAGGCCCCTCCCTTGTAGTCACTGCGCCGTTTCTTGAGGAAAATAGCTGTATGAGCGATTTTCGGGGTAACAATCAAGGCTCACGTAACAACCGTGGCCCGCAAGGCTCCTTTTCCCGCAACAATTACGGTAGCTCATCCTTCCGTAACACTACGCAGAGTACCAACAACTACTCCCGTAATCGCTTTGCCGATGATGACGACAACGTAAATCAAGCGTCAGCAGCACCAGCAAGTGAGCCGAGCAAAGCTAAGGGCTTTGGCCGCTTCTTTCACCGCAAAGACAATAGCCAGCAAAGCGCCGCTGCTGGTAATGGCACGGCCACGGGTAACAATGCTGGCTATAACAATAACGCCGATGATGACTGGCGCAAGTACCGTGATGACGATGACGGCTATCGTGGCAACAATCGCTTTGGCAATGACCGCTTCCGTGATAACGGCTATCAGCAAAACGCAAGCAGTGGCTATCGCGGCGGCAGCAGCTATGGCAATACTGGCGGCTACGGCGGTGGCGGTAGCTACGCTGGCGGTGGTGGTTATGCCGGAGGTGGCGGCAGCTACGGTGGTGGCAACTTTACTGGCGGCGGTAATTATGGCGGTGGCTTTAATGGCATTGCGCCTAATGGCCCAAGCGCAGCCATGGTCAATGTGCCATGGGACTTATATGAGCTGCGCCGCCGTCCACGTCACGGTGCCGTTTGCAATCTGCTCTTAGGCATCGGCTCGGTCATTACCTTTATCCGCAACCTTGTCTTTAACCTCATCTTCCTGCTCTTAATCTTCTTGTTCTTTGGTGCCTACAGCCTTGTGCAGTCGATTCAAGAGAGCGGACTGTTCTTTGGCAGCGACAGCGGCATCTCCGAGATTTCTGCCTCCGCGTTACAGGCCGAAGTGCTGTACTTTGACCTCAATGGCGCCATCTCTGAGATCCCATTTGGCTCTTCACAGCTGAGCTCCTTACAGCGCCAGCTGGAGTTCTCCCTCTATGGCCGCCAGAGCCATGAAATCGTTGCCATTGAAAACGCCTTAAAGCTGGTGGCAAACGACAGCTCGATCAAAAAGGTGGTGATCTCCTTAGAGGGTATGGGGCCTCTCACCCTATCCATGGCCGAGCGTATTGGCAAAGCCATGGATATCGCCAAGGGTACGGACAATGCCCGTGAGGTGGTGGTCTTAGGCCTCAATATCTCGCAGACGGCCTATGCCTTAGCAGCCCATGCCGACAAGATCATTGTTGATAGCTTAGGTGGCGTCAACATGCGGGGTATTGCCCTGTCCTCACTGTACTTTAAGGATCTGCTCGAGCGCTTTGAAATCACGCCTTATATCTTCCGCGCCGGTCACTTTAAGAGTGCAGTCGAGCCTTTCATGTTAAATGGCATGTCCGCTGACGTGCGCCGCGAGTATCAGGCCATTGCTTTTAAGTCGTGGGACATTTACCAGCGCTCCGTGATTAAAGAGCGCATGATTAAGACCCCAACGCTCTTACCAGCTGCGACCACCTACGTACAGTGGCTGGAGCAATTTAAGGGCGACATGCCTGAAATGCAAAAGGTGCAGGGTCTGATCGATGAGGTTAAGTCTGCTGACCAGTACTTAATGGAGTTAAGCCGCGAGGTTAATGTGGACGCCGAGGCGCCATATCGCCCTGCGATTATCACCTATCAGGACTACCTCTTACGCCATCACTTTAAGACTACGGGTACCAACCGTGTGGGCAGCCTCTCGCAAATTGAGGTACCAACCCAGACCGCAGCTTTACAGAGCTTAGAAAGTGCGCAGCTGACGCATGCGGCCAAGACGCTCACCTCGGCGCTGCTATCCGCTGCAACTGAGAGCAGTGGTAGCGGTGACAGCACTGCCAGCAAGGGCACTACGGCCTTAGGAGCGACTTTGGTCGAGACCTTAACTGCGGGCACCTCGTACTTAGCGGCGGTGATCTCTGATGCCTCAGCTAAAGCAACTCACACTGCTCATACGAGCACCACGCACTTTAAGGTAGCGCAGGAAAATCCTACTGCTCAACAGAGCGAGCCTGTGCTCCAGCAAGGTGGTGATGTCGCCAGTGCCCGTAGCAGCTCTAGCAATAGCGGTAGCACCCGCACTACCGGCCGCTTAAAGGTCTTAGGCAATAAGGTGGCGGTGATTTACGGTGTTGGTGAAATCACGGATATCAGTGATAACGTCAATGCCTTTACCTACGACAATGTCGCTCCACTTATTGAGGAGGCGCAAAACGACGAGAGCGTCGGTGCGGTGGTGCTCTACCTCAATAGCCCTGGTGGTAGCGTCATTGCTTCGGAAAAGATCCGCCGTGCCCTTGAGCTCTATCAGAGCTCAGGAAAGCCACTCATTGTGTCGATGAATGGTACGGCTGCGTCGGGTGCCTACTGGATTGCCTCGCAAGCTGACACCATTTTTGCCACCCCAAGCACGATTACGGGCTCTATTGGCGTCTTTGGTATTGGCTTTGGTGCCCACCGTCTGCTTAACCGCTATGGTGCTTACCAAGATGGCGTGGTGACCAACGACTTAGCGCTGACGGCTATTGCCGATGAAATGCCTGTAACGCAGCAGCGCATGCTGTCGCTGTCGGTGGAAAACACCTACCGCAACTTTATTGAGCTGGTAGCCCGCAATCGTGGCTTAAAGGTCAATGAGTACGAAATCTTTGCTGAGGGTCAGATCTTCCTTGCTGACGATGCGCAGTCGATTGGCTTGGTGGATGAGTTAGGCGACCTCCAAGATGCCATCAAGTACGCAGCGACCGCAGCTCAGATTAAGGACGGTGACCTGCAGGTACAGCACTATGCCCCTGGTGAGAGCAATATGGGCATGGGCTTAGAGCAGATCCTCTTTGGCTTATCGGCTAAGATCCTGCCAGATGAGCTGACGTATAGCCTGATGGAAGTACGTGAGCAGAGCAAGTTCTTAAAGGCGGTTGCAGCGCAGGGGCAGAACCCGAGCTTAATGGCGATTTCGCCTTTAACTGAGCCAAAGATGTAACGGCTCTCTGCCGCTCCCCTACTCCCTACCTAAGGCCTCGCGATGTGCGGGGCCTTTTGGTTTGAGGTAGTAACAGTGAGCTCTTGCAAGCCCATCACAACCGCACGCTTGTTTGGCAGCAGCCCGTCTTTTCTTCTTAGGGTAGAATGGCTGTAACAAGTGAGGAAACCTCTCACAAGTGCCAGACACGGGACAGCCGGACGCTACCTTTACGTCTTGAGATCGTACAGTCGCTAGGAGCAGGAGTGCCAAGGAAAAACTTGCATTAGCCGGAAAAGATGCAGAAGTGCTTAAAGCCTTGCCCCACATCCCACTGGGAGTTTCTCATTGGGACATGCTAACGGACGGCAACTTCTTAATCGTCGATAAGACCGCCAAAATTGCAGAGTTGGTGGCTTGGCCCTTAGTGTTCTTTGCCCGTCCACGCCGCATGGGTAAATCTACCCTGTGCTCTATGCTTGAGGAGCTTTTTGCCCACGGCACGAGCCGCTTTGCGGGCAAAAAGATTTACGATCTCTGGCCAGAGGCCAAGGATTGTACCTATCCTGTCATACGCCTGTCGTTTAACGAAATCGCAGGTGAAGATCTCAGCAAGTTCGAGCTGTCGCTTAAAGATACTTTGGTTATAGCTTTCAGTGACGCAGGCTTTCCTGAGGTGGAAAGCTTTGATAAGAATGAGCTTCTCTGTGTTTTCTTAGAAAACTTTGAAGGCATTGCGCAACAGCACTGGCTGGTATTCCTGATTGATGAGTGGGACGTGCCTCTATCCAACAACATTGACAAGGAAGATGACTTCAATCTCCTCAAGGAGACACTTAGCACTTTCTACTCTTGGCTGCGTGATCTGCCAAAGCTGCGCTTTGTTTTGGTCACTGGCATCATGCGCTACCATGAAACCACCTTATTCTTGGATCAGGATATCCAAGACCTGAGCATGGCTCCTGCCTTTGCAGACTTGCTGGGCTATACCCAAGAAGATATCGAGCACGCCTTTGCGGACTACATTCCTCTTGCTTGCGAGCAGCTGCACCTCACTAAAGATGAGCTGTTTGAGCGGCTGCGGACGCACTATGACGGTTTTTGTTTTGACTACAATGCCTCGGTCAAGGTGTATTGCCCGTATGCCATTAACAAGTTCTTCTCTTTGGTGAAATCAACGACAGAAGTGCCTTATTTTGGCTCCTTCTGGATGAACAGCGCTAATGCTAGTGGTAGATTCGAAAATTAACGAGGAACCACATCCATAGTCGTGCAGGCGCATGAATGTGATCAATTAGGGGCAGGGGACAGGCGTGATTAATGTATCCTTCACTAGATTGGCGTTAATTTCTTACTTGCGCGAACACCCGCTGGAGGCAGCTGAGCTTGAGCAAATTTGCCAGCAACAGTTCACTTTGTCGTATCAGGAAATCACTGAGGCCAACTGCTTCGGCACGGTAAAGTTTAAGCAGCTGTTGATGCACGCTGGCTATTTCTCCATAAAGTCTATCGCTGGGAATGAGCTTGACGCTGATGAAGATGATGAGCCAGAACCACCTGAGAAGCGCAAATTTACCTGCGGCATTACCAACAAAGATGTGGAAAACGTCTTTGTCCCTGTGTTAACCCAATACTTGCTGGGCTTCAATGATAAGAAGCTCAGTGAGCTTGAGGTTGCTAACGCGGCAGCACGACAAAACCTGCTTCAGGCTAATATCGAGCAAATGTGTATGCAGCTCAACCAAGGCTTATGCAAGGTGGGCTCTAGCATCCTGCATGACGCCAAAGAGGGCTTATACGCTTTCTTCATCGAACAAGCACTGCGCTCAAAGAAGATTACAACAGCACGCTCTAAGGTAAACAACCTTGGACGCAGTGACTTCGTGGCTGAGACCAAAGATCGCATCTACGTCTTTGCACTCAAGCGCTTGAGCAAAGCTACTGCTACTCAAGCAGATCAGCACTCCTTGTTAGATGAGACGGAACAGCAGCTGCTAAGCAGCGAGTATGGCAGCAGTCACATGGACAAAGGCAAACCGATTACAGGCGTGGCCTTGGTGATTTGCGACCAATACCGGCAGATCTGTGCGTGGCGCACCATTGCTCCGGTGGCATCTGGCGGCATAGAACGCACTGAGGGCTTCATTGAAGCTTTGCATATTGGCACGCAAAAGCAGGTGCAGCAAGGAGAGCAATTACCACAAAGTGCCCAAGTTCCTCAAGCGGCGCAACTGCAGCAATTGCTGCAGTTACTACAAGGACTGCAGTTACTGCAAGATCCTCAAGGGACTTTGTTGCAATCGATAGCTCAAGTGCAACAATTGCTGCAGTTGCTACAAGGGACTAAAGTGGTTCCAGCGCAGCAAGGAACTCAAATGTCACCTGTGCAGCAAGGTACTCAGGGGGCTCCTGTGCAACAATGGCTTCAAGTGGTTCCTGTGCAGCAAGGCACTCAGGGGGCTCCTGTGCAGCAAGAGCCGAAAGAAGCGCAGGTGCAGCCACAATCCGAAGGTGCGGTAGAACCACAATAACCCCAAAAGGACAATCAGTAGCGCCAGCTGCCATTAAGGCCTGCCTCAGACTGGCGATCTGACGTCCTCTTGGAGTTGCTGCCAAGCCACTGCTAAAACGCCAGCGCCGCAGCTCCCAAGCATTACGCGCTGCAATCCCCTAAATACGCCAAAGGCCGCATGAAGCGGCCTTTTTCGTGTGTGCAGTAATCTGCGTGAAGTCTCCATGTGCTTACGCACATGGCTTCCTCCCGTTTTAATAGGGAGGGTCCTGAACAAGAATACAATCCTACCTCAGCACCGTTCCAAAC
>CASEBB010000179.1 GCA_949286015.1 uncultured Succinivibrionaceae bacterium
AAATGGTGTTACGTATCTATAGGAGGTACTGTAAAAACAAATGGAAGGTTGATTCTACCCCACCACGCAGACCGACCCGCCGCTTATTACAGTGAACCGGTGCTCTGTGGTGTGTTGTTGCTGTTGCGCATGTAGCAGGAGAGCAGAGCAACCGTGCTGAGGTGAGTTGAGGTGAGGTGATGTCAGGAGGGATCAGAGAGAGTAACGTTAAGCCATGAGCGACCGCAGGCCGCATATTAGGCTAAGAGGAAGGTGATGTAGCGCCAATGAGGCAACAGCCCAGACCAGCTCTGATCTGGGCTGCCGTCTCTCGGCAAAAGGTGCCTACCGCGCTCCGCTACTCTGAGCCGCCACGTGGTAAGCGCCAGCGGTGCTACTGCCTACAACTCACCCTTTTGCTTGAGCTCCTGATACTGCTCACGGGTCATCACGTACACCTTATGTGGCAGGGCAAAGCCACGGTAGTGCTTGACAAACTCGCCATCGAGCTTAAAGCCAATGCGCTCTGCTACCTTTTGCGAAGGCACGTTAATATCGCGAATCTGGGTGCAGACTAAGGGCGCGTTCAGCCCCTCAAAAGCGTAGTCACGGGCACCAGCTGCCGCCTCCGTCGCATAGCCTAAATGCCAGAAGCGCTTGGAGAGGAGATAGCCCACCTCGTGCACCATACGGCCCTCGTAATCTTGAAGGGTCACACCACACTGGCCGACAAAGATATCGTCGTCCTTAGTGAGCAGCGCGTACAAGCCAAAGCCATATTGCTCATAGCGCTCCAATTGCTTGTGCAACCACGACTTCACCATGAGATCCGAGAAGGCGCCCTCATAGGCGAACATCACTTCTGGATCTTGCAGCTGCTCTCTGATGGAGTCCAAATCGTTTTCTGTAAGCAGGCGGGTATAGAGGCGCTCGGTCTCAAAGATCTTGTCGGCCATAGTTTTTCCTTTTCCCTGAAAAAGACCTCATCGGTCGTGTCTGCCGTCACTACAGTGGAAGTAGGTAAGTGCAGCGCAAGATGGGAGCAACAAAAGACAATCTCCATCCCATTATAGGGTATGAGGGCAGTGCAAGCTATGGCCACCCAGTGTTAGTTGCTACTTCACCCTACCCCACCTTGCCTCACAAGGAGCAGCCCGCTCCTGACTTAACTTGCCTCAAGGACATCCTTGCTCCACCCTGAGCCTTAACAGCGCCCGCCCCTACCACACTGGTATGGCCCCCAACTTCCCAAAAGCCATTTTTGTTGACAAATGCACACCACGCCTCATTAGCTATGGCCGCGTGACCGTCACATGCTGCGTGCGCACTCCTCTAACCATGCTTTGTTCTCACCTACAGCGTGAACTATGGCACACTTTGGTCAGTTTGATGTATTTTTGAGGTCAAGGTAGTGTAGTTTTGTGCCATAATGCAAAAAATAGCATCTTGAGGGCAGCACTCTTGTCTCTACAGCCAAGCACCACGATGCCGTGATAACAGCTTAACAACTTAGCTTAGCTTTAGGCTAAACGCCTTGCTTCCCTGAGCGCCGCTTGTGACTACAGCCTGCCTACAGACTGTCTCCTGGTGTCTCGCGCCACAGCAGCTATCTTACCCAGCAACTATCTGCTACAGATATCTGCCACAGACGCAGCTTGGGGAAATAAAAGCCAGCTACCTCTCTTGTTTGTTTGTTGAGCGTATTTGCTTCGTCCCGATGGCAAATGCAACTCCCTTTTGAGTGACATGAACTCCCTTAGTAAGCGCGATTTTCCACACTCTTTAGCACCAGCTACTCCAGCGACAAACGCTGCTTCTACGGTGGTGTCCACAGCAGCCCCTACGGCTAACAGCGCCAGTCCTAATGCCGCTGCCAGCCCTGAGGCTCCTGTCCCACGCCACGTACAAGTGAGCAACGCCCGCTCCCCACAGACCAAAATGCCACGCAGTGAATCTCGTAAAAAACTCAGCCTCGCCGCTTTAGCCGCCCCCTACTCCTCTGAGGAGCTCGCAGCTACAGCCAACTCTGACTTTGCCGACAACTCTGGCTTTATGGACGGGAACGCAACTTACGCTACGGCTGACGTCGAAGACGGCCCTGATACGACCATAACGCCACTTCCTGCGGGCAACAATGCTACCCTCTCCTTTAAAGGTGGTATCCGCCCTAACAACCACCCTAAAAAAGAGCTGTGCGAAAACATTAAGCACGGCACCTCGGTTTTTCCTTTTGCCTCCTACTTGTGGGTACCACAAAACTACCCATCGCGTGTGATGCTGCACTGGCACCGCGAAATGGAACTGGTGCGCTTTACTCATGGCATCTTTAAAGTCAGCGTCGACATGCAGGATCTGGTGGTCAAGGACGATGCCTTTATGCTCTTGCCAGGCAACGTCATGCACACCATTAGTCTGCCTTCGCAATGTGAAGAAAGCGCCATCGTCTTTGATCCTAAAATGCTCCTCATGCAAAACTACGATGAGGTGCAATCAGAGATCTTTGAGGCGCTTATCTCCGGCAATATGCCACTGCCACCGATCATTACCCCAGAGCATCCGGCCTTTGCTAGTATCGATGCGCTCTACCAGTATTGCTCGATTCATGGTGCCACGAGCAGTGCCGCCGGTCGCTTGATCATTAAGGCTAAGCTCTTAGAGATCCTCTCTATTTACCATAAGTTTGGTCTGATCTCGCGCAAAGAAGTGCCTAATGAGGTGAAGCGCTCCAAGCAAGATAAGCTCAAGGAGCTCCTTAACTACATTGACTCGCACTACGCGGGCCCTATGACCATTAAGGACGCCTCGCAGCGCTTAGGCGTCACTGATCAGTACTTCTGCCGCTTCTTTAAGCGCGTCACGGCCATGTCCTTTACGGAGTACTTAAACGACTTGCGTTTAAGACGTGCCGCTAAGGAGATTGAGCTGACCTCAAGATCCATCTCGGACATTGCCTACGACCATGGTTTTGAGAACGCCGGTTACTTCTTTAAGAGCTTTAAGCTCAAGTACGGCATCACTCCGCTGAAGTACCGCAAGCGCTTTTTACAAGAGCAAGCCCAGCTTGCAGGAGAAAGCACTGGCAGCAAGCGCCGCCAAAAGAAAAACGCCGCCGCTAACCCGCTCTCAGTGCCAGCAAGTGGCAACATCACGATGACGCCAAATGGTACCGGTACCGAGACAGCGCCATCAGCAGCGACAGCGGCGCTCTTTGGGGATGCTGCGATCGCGGCAGCTGAGCACACTGCTGCTGATGTGGCAGACAATGCCGAGCTAGAGCTGGCTGGCAGCGGCACTCCAGAGCAACAAAGCGTCTTTAGAGGTGAGGCTAACAACGGCTTTACCTACATGAGCACCCCTCATCTGAGTGCAGCTGATGCTAAGAGCGCTCAGCTTTTTTCCGCTGACACTGTCACTGTAAATAGCCGCCAAGCCGCTCTGCCAGAGCGCAAGGTAGCGCAGCCACAGCGTGCTCCTCTTACCCGTCCGCTCAATAAGCAGATCCCACTGCCATCGTCGCAGTTTGCGCTGATCAACCCAATGCATCCACCGCTGAATCAGGATCAAGTGGCGTACTTAAGCTACCTGCACAGCATCGGCTTCTACAGCTTTGATCCCAATGACTACCTCGAGGGTAGCGTCTTTGCTGACCACCCACTAACGCCACGTCTGGCGCAAGTTGCTGATCCCAACCGCCCTACCGGCCCTGAGGTGATGCTGGGACGTCCTGATACGCGCCTCTCCCCAGAAGACGCCGCTGACATCGAGCAGGTGGAAGAGGACTATGAGCGCCAGCACGGCTTGTCACCGCGTAGATATAAGCGCAATGACACGTCTCAGTACGATAGTACTGACTCTGCCGCAGCAGGCGTCCACAGAGCAAGTGCACCAAACCTCGGAGGCAATAGCCAGCCTTTTACGCGGAATAAGCGCAATAGCAGCGCTGACTATGCCTATCGGGCCACGACACCGACCACGGCGCGCCATGGCACCTCGGGACTATCTCCATCGGCTGCCGCCAATCCACGTGCTCCAGGTGCCATGCGCTCTCAGGGTAGTAGCGTGCAGCTGGACGACGGCGATGATGACGGAGGTGTGAGGTTAGGCTCGGTAACGAGCAACACCACAGCAGCCGCAACTCCGGCCCCTACAGCCCACCCTGTCATTACAGACAGGGCTGACAGTACTGACACCACAGCCAGTACAGCAACTACTACGGCCGCACCGACAGTAACACGCCAGCAAATAACACAGGCCCGTGTCGCCGCTAAGGAGGCTTTTGCCAAAGCCGCAGCTGAGGACAAGGCCGCGAAAAAAGCAGCGGCCAAGGCGCAATCAGCGCAAGAGAAGGCCGATGCCCGCATCAAAAAGGTCATAGACAAGGCCCAAGCCAAAGCGGCTAAGACCATGGCCAAAGCGCAAAACGATATCGCGGCGTTTCAAGCCAAAGCTCAAGGCGAAGTCGCTGCTGCGCAGGATGATGCACAAAAAGCTGCGCAGGAGGCCACTCTTGCGGCGCAAAAGGCCATGGATGCGGCCCAAGAGGCGGCAGAAGCGCATGCGGCGGTGCAAGCCATACTGGATGCCGCTGGTGACAGCGCCTCGTGGGATGACTCTGCTTTTGGTGAGGACTACGACTATAACCAGCTGGTTGCAGCCACAGAGCAAGCGCCAAAGCCAGCACGCCAGAAAAAGACTGCGCCTCAAGGCAACGCTGCTAAGAACACTGCCTCGGCCTCTAAAACACTCAGCAATGCCGCGAACCGTGATAACGATGCAGAGCGGCACTATGCCCAGCAAGCCCAAGAGCGCGAGTACAAGCGCTTAGAGGCGGTGAAAACCGCAGCGCAAGCAGCGGTGCACGCGATGCGCAACTTAAAGGACAATGTGCCTGATTTGCAAATTGTAGCGGCGGCTGCAGCGGTTGCTGGAGGCAGCACTGCTGAGGCTATCCTCGCAGAGAATGATGAGGCCCAGCAAGCGGCTGCTACGGCCTTTGCTACGGCAAAAGCAGCGGCACAGGCGCTTAATGTGAGCAATCATTTGGTGGGGCAGACTTTTGAGGACAGTGCGGAGGTAGCTGAGCGTCGCCGCAGTGGCGTGCATGTGATCAGCGGGCGCAGTGAGGAAGAATCTGATGCTGCTGATGCGGCAGGTGGTGCTGATGATGATAATGATGCCAGCCAAGCTGCTGCAGATCAAAAGCAGTCTCCTGTAGATGACGGCAGTAAAGCCAAACCGAACGCTGTAAAAAAGGAGGTCGCGCCAGTGAAGGCCGTAGTCAAGGCTGCACAGGCAAGGAAGAACAAGACTGAGGCCCCAAAGTCACGGGCGGAGATCAGAGCCAAGATTGACGACCTCAAGACGAAGCAGCAGTACGACGATCTGGACGTTTAAGCTGCTGCTCTCTGCTGAGAGTGCTGAGAGGAGGCAGCCCCGATCTGAGGTTGGGGCTGAGGCTCATGCCCTCTTAGAGCCAGCGTCTAACGCAGCACTACTTAGAGCACGCCTAACAGCGCCATCACTAATAGTGAGAGCGTCTTCCCCTTGACTCTTCAGAGTATTACCCCCTATGTTATGGGCTTAAACTCGGCCTTTGAGGTGGGGTGAAGCCACTTGCTGCAGAAAACTGATCTGGAGCAGCAAGCGTCGCTACCGCTACGTATCTCTAAGGTGGGGTAATAGCAAGTAGCTGTGCTCACACATGGGGAAAACGTCCTGCTAATCGTGACCAGAGAGGCACCTCACAGGCTTAGCGTAAGAGTTAGGCTCGGCTTTGCGTGGTAACAGCCACTGGCATCTGTTTCAGAAAAAGTACCCGTCCTCCCACACTGCAAAGCACTACCAGCCCTTAGCACAAGCCCAGAGCCAACAGCGCTCACCTCTGCTACCAGCCACCACCGCAACCCCACATATCAAAATAGGTCACTTTTTTCCTCTGCCCGCACCTCCTCTCTGGCCACTTACTCGCCTCTCCCCTACCTCTCCTCAACCCCATCAAACCGCCCTTTTTCCTCACTTTCGCCCCACCACCACGCATTTGTGACCAACTTCAAAGTTTTTGTCCATAACCCAAATAAAGTCAATATGGCGTAGTTTTTAGCTAAGAAGCCGTAAAAATTTCACCACATCTGTGCTTAATATAGACAGCGCTAAAGAGCAGTGGAGACTACCTTCTCAACTGCACCTTAATCCAGTAGAGAGCCTCATATCTGCGGTTCGGACGGATAGGAGCTCTCTACTTTACAGAACAGATTTCCTTCTCAGTACCAATCAGGTATTGACCGGTATGCTTCAGGGCAACTGCGCAAGCCCAGGGCCTAAGGCAAATACACGGTTACGAGCTTTTGTTATAGGTGAGCACATGCAAACCAAGTGGTGGCACGGCAAAGTCGCATATCAGATCTATCCAAAGTCCTTTAAGGACACCAACGGTGATGGCTTCGGTGATTTACCAGGCATCATGGAGAAGATCCCTTACCTTCACGACTTAGGCATTGACCTGCTCTGGATCTCTCCAATCTACAAGTCCCCATTCGCTGACCAAGGCTACGACATCGCCGATTATCAGGACATCGACCCAATCTTCGGTTCGATGGAGGACTTCAAGAAGTTAAAGGCCGAAGCTGACAAGTACAACATCGGCATCATCATGGATCTGGTCGTCAACCACTGCTCCGATGAGCACGAGTGGTTCAAGAAGGCATGCGACGATCCATTTGGCAAGTACGGCCAATACTTTATCATCCGTGAGGGCAAGGACGGCAAGGAGCCAAACAACCTGCGCGCTTGCTTCGGTGGCAACGTCTGGGACAAGCTGCCAGGTCACGACAACCTCTACTACTGCCACTTCTTCCACAAGAAGCAGCCTGATCTCAACTGGTTCAACCCAGAGCTGCGTGAAGAAATCTACAAGATGATGAACTGGTGGTTAGTCGACATGGGCATTGCCGGTTTCCGCGTCGACGCCATTATGTGCATTGGTAAGGATCCATCCTTCCCAATGTACGAGCCAGATGACGTGGGTGATGGCCTGTGCAGCTGCGGCGTGATGAATGCCCAGAACGTGGACGTTGCCATCAACTTCTTACGTGAGATGAACTCGCGCACCTTTGGCCCTAACGACAAGTTCTCCGTGGGCGAAGTCTTTGGTATCACCAAGGACAACGTCAAGGACTTCATTGGTGACAATGGTGTCTTCAGCTCGATCTTTGACTTCTCTGCTCGTGAGGCTTTAACCCAGCACTACTGCTTCTACGGCTTTGAGAAGCTGAGCGTCAAGGAATACCGTGATGTGATCTTTGGTGCGCAAGAGACTGCCAACACCACTGGCTTCTTAGCTCCAGTGATCGAGAACCACGACGAGCCACGCGGTGTGAGCACTTGGTTACCATTAATGTGGCAGAACGCTCAGGGTGCTAAGTCCTTAGGTACGGTGAACCTGACCTTAAAGGGCATCCCATTCGTGTTCCAAGGCCAAGAGCTGGGCATGACCAACACCAAGTTCGACAACATCGACGAGCTTGATGATTGCCAGAGCAAGGATCAGTACAAGATGTGCAAGGCTCACGGCTTAAGCGAGGCTGTGACCATGCAAGTCTTAAACGATCAAGCCCGTGACCACGGCCGTGTGCCAATGCTGTGGGACGACAGCGAGCTCGCTGGCTTCTCCACGGTTAAGCCATGGATGAAGCTGCACCAAGATCGCGCCACCATGAACGTGGCGGTCGAGGAAAAGGATCCAGAGTCGGTACTCAACTACTACAAGAAGCTGATTGCTTTACGTAAGGATCCAAAGTACCTCAAGACCTTTACCTACGGCAACTTTGTGGCTTTAGAGAATCCAAACGATCACACTATTGCCTACTTACGTCAAGGTCATGAGCAGACCCTGATGGTGGTGGCCAACTTTGGTGCTGCTCCAGTGCAATTCCCAGTGAATGCAGAGTCGAGCATTCTGTTAGCATCTGGCCCAGCCACGATTGACAATGCCAGCGGCAAGGTCACTGTGAACGAGGGTAGCGCAGTTATCGTGCTGCTCTAAGAGAAAGCGTTTTACGCCTGCGGCAAGCTAAGTTGAGGCCTTAGCTTGCTGCAATAAAGAGACATACACCTGAAACAAGACATAAAGGCAGTCTGCTCCGGTAGACTGCCTTTTTTGTTGCGTACAGAGGCGTAAGGTCTTAAGGAAGGACAGCAAGAGCGTGTTCCCAGTAGGGTATGGGCTGACAATCGATCTTTGAGGTAGGTTCAAGCCCCTTGAGGCAGCACCTGATATGGAGCAGCAAGCGTCGCTAGCGCGACGTACCTCAAGGCAGGTAGGTTAATGGCAAGTATCTGTGCTCACACATGGGGCAAACAGCCTCATATGCTTGAGTTGCATTGCTACCATGCAGCCGCACCGCCTTTTGCGAGCAGGTCACGACAGCTGCCACCCTACGCACCAACTAAAAGTAGCGACCATGCAGGCTGCTTAAGCCAGCCATCTTCGCACAAGACCGCTGCGCTGGTAATGATCACCACTTACAGTATCCTGACAACTACGCCCCCTTAACCTCAAACAGCGGGCGTTGATTAAAGCTACAGCAGCATCACCACCGAGAAGCCTTTATGCTGACGTGAGAGTGCGCTCTTAAGCGTAAGGTGCCAGTACGACCTTAAGCGGCAAAGACGCAGACGCACAGGCCGCCATGCAGCAGCTGCATTACCGGCTTACGCAGATTAACGACAAGAAAGGCTCGCTGCTGCGTAGCCCTCTCCACGATATTAGTCTTTGCGGTGAAGTCTCCATGTGCTTACGCACATGGCTTCCTCCCGTTTTAATAGGGAGGGTCCTGAACAAGAATACAATCCTACCTCAGCACCGTTCCAAAC
>CASEBB010000180.1 GCA_949286015.1 uncultured Succinivibrionaceae bacterium
CATAGGTGTGCCGCTAAATCTAGAGTAAAATCTCATAGATGCATATTGGCGCACCGAATGTGTGCACATAGGCGTATCCCCTAATTTCAATAAAGAACCTGCTGATTTATATGCAGGGCGCTTTAGTACCACAGCAACGTCACTGACCACAGCAGACTTAGCGATTGCCCACCCGCTGGCTGCCGCCGAAAAAGCCGTGATTATGAGCCTGTTACTGCCACCGGTGCGATTTGAGATTAGCGCACAGATTGCACACTTAGTGCTGTCTTTTGGTTACAGTGGTGAGTACCAGAGCCCAGAGCAACGCTGGCAAGACATGCTGCAAAGCGACATGGTCTTAAGAGGTAAAGATGCCGTTATGGCATTAAGTCTCGTCGTGGGGAGTGAGCAGCAGTATGCAGGCTGGAATCGAGCCTATGATGACGCCGCGATTAGCTACCAGCATGCGGCCCTGAGCGCTTCTTGGGGTACGCAGACATTGCCGCAGGAAATGCTGTTACCGCCAGCAGCGCGTGGTGAGCAGATGTGGAGTCAGGAGATGACAGCACACCACAAGTGGTTTGCCGAGAGCTGTGTGCAGTGGATTTCGGCACTGCTGACACACGACAATGGCGATGTTAGCCCACTGGAGCAGCAAGCTCTCTTGTGGCTCAGCGATAAGGGAGAGCTACAAAAGCTGTTAGCCGCGCCTGCCACAAACAACAACACCAGCACCACCAGCACTCAAGCTGCAACCCCTGCAATAGCAGCAGTGCAGCCTTTCTCGGCGTTACCATACACAGAGAGTGCGCTACGTGTGGAGAGTGAGAGGCAGGAGCAAAGCGAGCTCAACGCAGCAAATGAGCTTGCTGCGGAGCACACACCGCTGTGGTATGAGCAGCTGCCACGAGGGTGGTACGAGCACTATGTGCAGGAGAAAATGCAGGCTGCACAATGGGCCCGCCTTGCTGCAGAGGCTGCATGGTCGCAAGAGCAAGGGGAGCAGCTCTATGAGCAGGCTTTACAGGGCTATACGCTGCGTGAGCAGCATGTACAGCTCTACAGCCTGCCACAGCGCCTCAAAGAGTTTCTCGACGGCACCACCCACTGGGAGTACGCACCAATAGGAGCGGAGCTGGAGAGTAAGGAGCACGATCTGGCTCATGGCAAAGAGCGACGTCGGGAGCAGACGTTAACGGAGGGCGTTTTCCCCATGTGTGAGCAAAGCTAATCGCCATTAACCTTCCTTAGAGATACGTCGCGGTAGCGACGCTTGCTGATGTTTATCGGAGTTATTGCCAAGCGGGGACAATAACTCTTAGCCCAGCAATTCATCCTGATGCGGTGTGCTTGCTTGCAAGCTCATAGCAACGCTGAAGGAACAAGGGAAAAAACGCTCTCCGTTAACGGAGCGGGGCTTGGCTCTGCTCCTGACCAGTAAGACCTAAGATAGCGCTTGGTGGTGCTGGCACTAAGGTGTCTTTAGGCACACTGTGTTGGTGCCACCGGCGGTAAGACTATGAGTCTTTTTGGGGCATACTGCTGCTCGGGATGTTGGTCGCAGTAAGCAAAAAGGGCATAAATTGGCTCTACTCAGAATTTGTGGGTCGCTTAGGCGGCAATGGGACGGCTAATTGCTGATTAGCACTGGCCTTAGCCCAACCACCTAAGGCTGGGGCTTGAGCCTATACCCAAAGAGTCTGTGGAGAGCCCATAAATTTGCCCGCCTGTAAGCAGAAAATGCTAAGCTAAGGGTGTACAGCACTGCACGGCACTGCATTCTTTTCCTGCACTAAGGAGTTTTCCATGGCGGCACCACTGACATGGCACGATCTGTTAGGCCCAATCAAAGAGGAGCCTTTTTTCAAAGACGCCTTAGCTTTTTACGATGCCGAGGTCGCTGCGGGTGTACAGTGTTTTCCACCACGCCATGAGATCTTTAATGCGTTTCGCTTTACCCCTTTTGATAAGCTGAAGGTGGTGATATTAGGGCAGGATCCCTATCATGAGCCAGGGCAGGCCATGGGGCTATCTTTTGCGGTGCGCCCTGGCGTGACCATTCCGCCATCGCTGGTGAACATCTACCAAGAGCTCAGCAATGATATCCCTAGCTTTGTGCCGCCACCACATGGCTGCCTCTTACCATGGGCTACCCAAGGGGTGCTCTTGTTAAACGCGGTGCTCACGGTGCGCTGTGGAGCGGCGGCGTCACACGCTAACCATGGCTGGGAGCAGTTTACGGATGCGGTGATTGCGCAAATCAATGAGCACGCTGAGCACGTGGTGTATATCCTCTGGGGTCGTAAGGCAAAGGACAAGTGTGCCCACGTCGATAGCAGCCGCAATTTGCTGTTAAGTTGCGCCCATCCAAGTCCCCTCTCGGCTTACCGTGGCTTTTTTGGGCAGCACCAGTTCTCGCGGTCTAATGAGTATTTAGTGGCGCATGGTAAAGAGCCTATTGATTGGCGCTTGCCAGAGCAGTTGAATCTTTCTGATTACGGCATGGCCTAAAGGGCTAAAGCTATGAACGCCAAGCAGAGGGCAGACTGTGAGCATGCTGTGACTCTGCACTGGTGGGTGATGTGAGATACGTTTGTTAAGGAGAGGTGCAGTGGTCGTAGAGCATCAAGTTCGCAAGATGTTTCCAGTGAATGCGCAGCAAGACCAGGCCGTGGACAGTAGCAAGAGCCCTGATACGGTATTGTGCTGGGTCACGATAATGGATCCTGAGGTGGGCTTTACGCGCAAGCAAATGCAGGTGCCAAAAGAGCTGGCTAAGCATGAGCACGAGGAAGGGCTCATCACTGTCGTGCCGTCGTTTCTGTGCGACATCAAAGGACGCATCGTTGTTGGCATCGCGCGTGAGGACATCGAGGCCTATGTGCGCCAAAGCTTTCACAATGATCCTGAGCTGAACGATGATCGCATCGACATATTGCTGCAGCAGGCTTTTGCTTACGAGTTTAGCGATGGGGCGTTAGCCTTGCTTGCTCAGGCGCTCCAAATGTCGGTAGATGAGGTCAAGCTGCGCATCGCTTATGTGGAGATGCGCAAGGAAGACTGGTTTCAGGGGCAACAAATTTTCGTTGGCGGATACATAGAGTCAGCAACGAAGCCGCAGGCGCGTAATACCGCGAGCAGTGACAAGGTCAAGCGCTCTAAGCGCAAGCGCTAAGAGCGATCATGGGCGGGAGACGTTACGGTTAGGGGCTATGTACTTTTGCTGGTGGTGAGAGCGCAAGCTACAAAGCTCCAAGATCGCGGCGATCTCCCTAACAAGGGTAGGTCTCCTGATAGTATTGGAAGAGGAGAAGAGGAAAGCGATGGCAAAGACAGTGCGGCGCTGGGTCACTATTATTGACCCTGTTACGGGGATCAGGCGGGAGCAAAAAGAAGTTCCCGTAGAGACCGTTAACCATGCTAACCCTGATTGGGAAATCATTTCGGTTACGTCAAAACTGCTGTGTGCCATTAAAGCGTCCATCCTTGCAGGCGCCACTTGTCCTGAGATGATAGATGCTGTGCGCACTCAGTTTCATGATGACCCAGAGCTTACCGATACGCGGCTGTATGGTGTGCTGGAGCATGCTCTTGTTTACAAGCTTGATAGTATGGAGCAAAACGCGCTCTCGGTTAAGTTCCAAATGCCAGTAGAAGAGCTGCAAAGACGCATTACAGAGCTGGAGCAGAGGAAGGAAGAGTGGAAGCAAGGCCACGAGCTTTTTGCTATACCTGACTTAGTGCGGGAAATGATTACGGTTAAGGCCAAGGCCAAGGCAAAGGCCAAGACTAAGACCAATAGTAGGTCTAAGCGTAAGCGCTAAGTGCTGTATGCGGCCAGCAGCGACAGCGGTGTGGTTGTTACTTTTGCTTGCTTCTGGTGGTGAGGCCGCCAGATGCCAAGACAAAGATTGAGCGGGCACCGCCTTAGTAGATCGCAGTAGATCTCAGAAGAGTTTGTGGAGAAGGGAGCTATGGGCAAAACAGTGCTCTGCTGGGTCACGGTGATTGACCCCGTTTCGGGCATCACGCGGAAGAAAATGCCGGTGCCAGAAGAGTTTGCTTGCGCTGATACTGATGACGAGGAAACTCTCCAAGTGTCGGATATGCTGCTGTTGGCTATCAAGGCTATCATCATTATGGGGGCCACATGTCCAGAGGTGGTGGAAACTTTGCGCCTCATATTTCATGATGATCCAGAGCTTACTGATGATCGGCTGGATACAGTGCTGCATCAGGGGTACTATTACGAACTTGACAAGTCCGAGTTCGAGCAAATTTCGGAACAATTCAATCAGCCTGTAGCTGAGATTAAGAGACGCATGGCTGTTCTGGCGCACAAGAATAACGAGTGGAGACATGGGCAAAGATTATTTACGGTAGTTCATACCGTGGACACGGTAAAAGAGGCTGCATCTGCTGCGGTAAAGAGCACCGAGCGCCAGAGAGCGACAACGTCTAAGCCCCATGCTCGGTCTAAGCGCAAGCGCTAAGCGGCGTGCGCAGCGTGAGGCGACGCGCTGAGCGCCATGCACAGCTTTGATTTGCTGTGCTGTGCGGATTGGGCTCACTTCTTTTGCAAGTAAGCAATCATGCTTGCTATCTGGTGGTAAGGTCGCAAGCTTACAGACCCAAGATTACAGCGTGCTCTGCGTTAGTGGAGCTGAGAAGATATTGAGGAGAAGGTGACTATGGGCAAAACAGTGCTCAGCTGGGTCACGGTGATTGACCCTGATACGGGTGTCAAGCGCGAACAAAGAGAAGTTCCCGTAGAGACTACTAACCCCTCTAATCCGCATTGGGAAATCCTCACGGTAAATTCCAATCTGCTGATTAGCCTCAAAGCATCAATCCTCTGTGGAGCCACTTTTACTGAGCTGGTAGAAGAGGTGCGCCGCATGTTTCGTAATGCCCCAGAGCTTACCTATACGCGGCTGTGCTGTCTGATGCAACAATCTCTGGATTTCAAGCTGGAAGAGATGGTTTTGGTGCAGATCGCGCTTAGAACCTTCTTGCCAGTAGAAGAGCTGAAAAGACGCCTTGCTGTTCTGGAGCAGCGGCAGGCAGATTGGAGGCAAGGCCACAAGATTTTTGGGTGACCAGACGCAAAGGCGGCAACAGCGGCTGCTAAGACCAATAGCAGCGCTAAGCGCCATGCATAGCTGTGCTATGCGGCAGGGGCTCACTACTTGTGCAAGCCAGCCAGCAATGCATGCTGGCTGGCTTGTGGTGAGGCCGCAAGCTTACAGACCCAAGATTACAGCGTGCTCTACGTTAGTGGAGCTCAGAAGAGTGTGCAAAGAGGAAAGCTATGGAAGATACCGTAATGCGCTGGATCACTGTCATCAGCCCTGTAAATGGCATCTTTCGCCAGATGGTGCCTGTGCCAGCAAACGCCGTGAATCCGTATGGTGAAGACGAGGAGATCTACTCGATCTCAACGGCCCTTGCTATTCAGGTGAAGTATATGTTTGCTAATGGCGTAGAGCCGTCAGAGATAAAGGCATTTGTGCGCCAACAGATGCACCACAATCCTGACCTCACAGAGAAGATGCTCGACCGTGTGCTGGTACAGTCTGACGATTTCGAGTTGCGGGAAAAGGACTATGAGCGCCTTGCAGAAATGATGGAGCGGCCGCTCAAAGAGATTAAGCATCTGCTGGCGCTTTATGAGGCGACCAAGGCTGCTAAGTTGCCTGAGGAGCGGCTACCGATGACCCAAGCGTTTGTCCTCAATGAGGTTAAGTCAGCTGCTCCGCAGAGCAGTAGTCGCAGCAAGCGTAAGCGCTAAGCGCGGGACTTTAAGGTGAGCTGTGCCTGTGGCGCTAGGGCGCTCCAAGAAGGCCAGAGAGCACTGTAAGCCACTGCGCTGGCGCTGTGCACAGCAGCCGCTGTGGCACTGCGTGGCAGTGTGGGTAATGACATTTTGGGAGTAATGCAATGACAGTTAAGTATAGCAAGGACATGTATGGTCGCAAGGCCCCTGTGTTCATGTCTGGCTTTGACCAAGAGCGTACCGTTATGCGCTGGGTGACCATTATTAGCCATGTTACTGGCATCGTGCGCGCGCAGTTGCCGGTGCCGGTTGATATGGCTGAGTCCTTTGCGCCGGATGAGGAGATTTACTCCGTTTCACGCATGCTGATGTTGCGGGTGAAGTTACAAATCATGGCTGGTTGTCAGGGGCAAGAACTCAGGGAGTTTGTGCGCAGCATGATGGGCTATAGCCCTGAGCTCAAGGAGGTGATGATCGACGAGGTGATCCAGCGATCTGAGGATTTCGAGTTCGCTGATGAGGATTTTGAAAGTGCCGCATTAATTACAGGCATATCTAAAAGCGAGGTGCAAAGTCAGGTGGTGCGCTATGAGGCGAGCAAAAAGGTAAATGCTCTGATGCAGCCTGTAGAGCAAGAGCCGCTGCTGAGTAAGGTGCCACAGGTGCGTAAGCCTAACACCAAGCCAAAGAGCAAAGCGGCCAAGCGCACCGCTAGGCGCAAGCGCTAAGCACAGGTCTTAGCGCTATACAGAGCGCTCGTGGGGAGCCGTGGGTAAGACAAGCTCTGAGAGCTGACGTGGAGAGAGCAGCGCTTGCTGCCATGTGATCAAGATCCGCCAAAACAGGAGATAGATGGTGGCTTCAAGAAATAATGACAGCGTCCGGCAATTATGGCCGCTGCCTGACGGGGCAGCGCGAGACAAGATGGGCCCGATGCGCATGCGCACGATGGTGCTAATTAGTCCGATGACTGGCGTTACCAGAGAGTGTTTGCCTCTGCCAGCGGACATAGACGATGGTGGTGCAGATGGGAAGCCGCTGATCACCGTCTCCACGGGCCTTTTAGATGACCTAGAGTTGTCGGCGCATGCCCCACTCGTAAGAGTGGGGTTAGCCGACATTTAGTATTGGGGCTTTAGCCAAGCACAGCGTACACACATCCTCAG
>CASEBB010000181.1 GCA_949286015.1 uncultured Succinivibrionaceae bacterium
CTTGTCGTGTAAAGTTCGCGTTATATGTGCAGCTGACACTCTTGGCCTGCTTATCCCCACTCTTACGAATGGGGTATGCGCAGGCCCCCATCAGATCAAACTACCTACATGGGCTGGCAGGCCAATCCTGAGCCCATCACCTTTCCTCAAGGTAAGACGTGGCAAGACTACATAGGTGCGGTGCGCCTTGAGATTACCTGTGGTGAGGCTCCGTACTTAGTCAGTCGTTACGATATGACGACAGGCGACTACATCCCAGTACCTGAGCGCATTGGTTTGCTGGATCGCAAGCTGCGTGTGGTAGGTGAAAACACGCACAGCCCTGAGGAGTGGCTGGAGTGGGCACGTGTGGCCTTTTGCAGTGTCTATGGCTTTGAGTGGCAGGGCGATAGCCTGCTCCTTGCTCGTGAGAACTTGCTCTTTACCTTAGGCGAGTTCTATGAGGAGCGCTGGGGAGAGCCTGCGCCTCTTGAGGTTGATGCGCTGCTGTCTTTTGCCGAGATCATCTCATGGAATTTGTGGCAGATGGATGGCATGAGAGGCGTTATCCCGAACTCCTGCAAGGAGAAGATTACGTATGACAACACGCTTTTTGGCTTAGAAACTGTGGCCGAGCGGTGTGCAGGCTGCCAAAAAGAGGGACTACTGAATACGCAGCACAATGGCACTTACTGCATGATTAAGGACTGGACACAGAAGTCCAGAGGTGGCTTAGGCAAAATTGTGCGCTTTGTGGACTTGTTCTGAGTATTGGCGTTTCTAGTGTGCAATTCATGGGGTAATGCTTTTGGCAGCACGGCCATTGAAGGCTCTTCCTTGTCAGATGGCACTTCCTTGTCATGCCCACCATCATTCTTACATGGAACTCCATGAATTGCACACAAGGATCCAAACCTGTGGCCTCATCAGAGTGATCCTGCCATGCAATTCGAAGCGATTGTAGGTAACCCACCATACCAAGTTATGGATGGTGGCGGTGGCGCAAAAAGTAGCGCCAAACCGTTGTATCAGTACTTTATTCGCTTTGCTAAGCAGCTGGCGCCTCGCTACTTCTCTTTTATCACGCCGTCACGCTGGTTCGCAGCTGGCAAAGGTTTGGATGATTTTCGTGAGGAGATGCTCCATGATCATCACATGCGTGTGATGGTGGACTTCCCTAACTCCAAAGACTGCTTTGCTAATGCGGATATTGCAGGCGGTGTTAATTTCTTTTTGTGGGATCGGGAGCATGCGGGCACCTGCTCTGTTACCAATGTGAGTAATGGTACTCTCGATACCATGTCGCGTTCGCTTGATGAGTTTGCGCAGTATGGCTTGTTTGTGCGCAGCAATACAGCCTGCAGCATATTGCATAAGGCCACGCACCATAAGCCACAGAGCTTAACGCTCATCGTGTCCACGCGTAATCCTTTTGGCATCGATTCTAAGCAACGAGGCGTAGCCACTAAAGGTGCAGACAAGCTGACGCTCTACACCTCAGATGGTGTGGGGTACATTGAGCCAACAGAGAGTTTGCTGGCCAACGCTTACACTTGCTCTTATAAGATCTTGTGCTCAAAGGTTACGTCAGAGCACGCGGGCATACCCTCCAAGAATGGCACTTACAAGGTACTGGCGCGGCTTAAGGTGTTAGAGCCTCAAGAGGTGTGCACCGACTCATACCTCATTATTGGCTGCTTTGCGCAAAGATATGAGGCCGAGGCGCTTAATGCTTACATGCACACTACCTTTGTGCGCTATTTGTTGCAGCAGGCCCTCACTACAATGAACATCTCCCGTGACCGCTTTGTCTTTGTCCCCTTGCAGGACTTTAGCGCCAGCTCTGATATCGACTGGACGAAGTCCGTGGCTGAGCTTGATGAGCAGCTCTTTGCTAAGTACGGCCTTACTACAGAAGAGCGTGAGGAGATCACGTCCACTATTAGCCCAATGTAAGAGCGTGAGTGGCTATTGATCACACCACGCGCAGCAGGCTGGTTAAGAGGAATAGTTTGGTGCCTTGTCTTTACGCATTTGCAGTCAGCAGGGGCGGTAGCAATAAGGTGCGGTAAGCGGAGTAGTAAGAGAGTAGGAGTAGGGCGCAATAGGGCGGGCGCTGCTGATGCTGCGCATTGATCGCAGAAAGATAGAGGTATCCTTTGGGATAGGCGTCTTTGGAGGTGGCCTTGCACAGTGCTGATGCGCCTTACGCTCAGGTTTGCTGCGCTGCGTGATGCTTGCGCCGCAGGTGTGCTTCTTTGGCTACATCACGCCCTGTTATGGCCCGTAGGTAGTGTGATGAAAATCACGGGTGGGGTAAAATGACTCTGCTAACAACCGTACCTCTCTGGCTACAGTAACTTTAGTCGCTGCTTCGGTTTGCGAGGTTACTGTTGTGTTTTGTTAAGGCCCGTGTTTTTTGGTAGTGGCATCTGCTTTTGTGTGCACTTATGGTATCCAATTGGCATCATTCCAACGTCTGTGCCGCGTAAACCAAAAACAGTGGGTTGGCTGTCCCTTTTGCTTTTGAGGCTTCCCCCATGCAGGAGCAGAAACATTTAGACCCAAGCGCGCAACACCAACGTGAAGTGCAATACATGTCGGTGGCCGCTAACACAGGTGCCAAGGAAGAGCTGATTTTGCCTGAGCAAAAGGATTTAGCTCCGCTCAAGGTAGTCGCTCTCGACTTAGACGGTACTACACTGCGTGAGGATAAGACCTTTTCACCACGCCTCATTAAGGACATCGCCGTTTTACAAGAGCGCGGTGTTACTGTTGCCATCTGCTCTGGTCGTGCTCCCGAGAGCGTTTTGACCTTTTCCCGTCAGCTCAAGTTAGATCAGTACTCTGGTTACTGTGTGTGCTTTAACGGCGGCGCGCTGATCAATCTCAAAGACATCACCAAAGACCTCTTTGTATCGACGCTTGATGCCACTGACCTCATTGATATTGAGGCGCAAGCACGCTTACATGGCTGTGCGGTGCATGCTTACAGCACGCGCCGTGTGTTACTCACGGAGAGCAACATTAAGTTCACGGAGATGGAAATTGCCGCCTCCATGCAGCCTTTTGAGAAGATCCTCTTCCCTGATGAGGTGCGTCCTGATGAGCAGGTCTATAAGCTCATTGCAGTAGGTGAGACTGAACACTTAGAGGAGATGCGCCGTAATCTGCCAGCGGAGTTCCATACCCGCTTTAACATTGCCCGCACCCACTCTAACTTCCTTGAGTTTATGCAAAAGGGCTGCTCTAAGGGCGCCACCTTAGACCAACTGTGCAAGCTCATTGGCTGCTCTTTAGAGAATGTAGTGGCCTTTGGTGATGCCGAGAACGACATCGAAATGGTGCGTATGTCTGGTGTGGGCGTAGCGGTAGCTAATGCCATGGACACCTTAAAGGAGGTGACTCCTTATCGCACCTACAACTACATGGCAGACGGTGTGGCTATCTACTTAGAGAAGCTCTTTGGTCTGCCAGATGGTGACGCTGAGGCGTAGTCAGCCATCATAGTAAGTTCATGGTAGTCGTACCCCAGAGCGTCATGACACCAGCGTGCTCTGCTGTAAGCCAATGTTCTTCCCTTTAGAGGCAAGCACGTAGTGCACTCTAAGTGCAGTGCAGTCGTGGGCAGAGCACGGTGACTCACCATTAATGGTGGCGCCGTACTGCTACCAGTAAGTAAGAGTACAGCGTGCAGAGGTGCGCTCTACTCTGACTTTACGCTTTTCTCTTGTGCTGCTCAGGGCTGGTGGTGCTTTGTGCCTGCGGGTAATGCGGTGGCGCAGCTACCCGCCTCGGGCCTTTCTGCGGGTAAAGATCACTTCGGTGAGCCATTGGTGTGCGACATTGGGTAAGGACTAAGGCCTAAAGCCTAAGGGCTAAGGGCCATGCGCTCTGACGCACAGACCATAAGCTCTGCCATGATGCGGGAAAAAGCCACACATTTGCATGGTGGTAGGCAAGAGCTGCGGGAGTAGGGGCAGCACCATCACCAAACTACCACCTGTAGTATCTCCTTGTTCCAGCTACGCGCACGGTGCACGTTGTGCTGCGGGCAGCGTGTGGTAGGGGCGGGCGCTGGAATTGAGCTCTGCTAGCTGTGGGCGTGACTCGGGACATGGTGAGCGCACCACTGGCCTTGGTGCAGAGATAAGCGGAGACCACCCCAAGTAGCTTGCTGTGGCTACCTATATCCTATGACGGGTCATAGGGGGCGCCTTGCCTCTGTGCCGAATATTTCCTTCTCTTGGTGCCTTGCCTAAGGCCAGCCTATATCTTTTTCAGGACAATAGCTTGGCTCCATGGTGTCTTAAAGGGGTAGGTAGTCCAGTCTCCACGCTACTGACGCTAGCAAAGCAAGTGCATACTGGGTGAGGGGCATTCTGCGCTTTCTGCTCTGAAACTGGCCTGTGCTTTGAGCAGAGTTAATCCCTAAAGCCTCATCGCGGCTGTGCCTATGATGCTATCCCTACGGCCGTACCCTGTAGCATTTACTGGCACGCAGCACTGGCGCTGACATTGCCAGCCTTACCACTCCTCATGTTCTTTGTTCTTGAGATCCTCTGTAATGCAGCAACCACAAAACGATCAAGGTGCGCCACAAAAGCCCCCTAAGGCTGATGTCGCCGCCCGTAGCCAACACCAATACGCCCATGCCTATGGCAAGGTTGGATCTGATGGCAAACCGATCGATAACCTTCCCTTACGCGTCACCCTCAAAGCTTTTTGGCTCATGCTCAAAAGCTACTGGGGGTGCAGGGATAGCCTCAAATCGTGGTTTCTGCTCGCTCTTATCTTGGGCTTAACCGGTGGCTCGGTGTACATCGCCACCACTCTAAACACATGGTATAAGACCTTCTGGGATACCATCCAAGAGTACGATCTGGACGGGTTTAAAGAGCAGCTGGTGGTCTTTGTGGTCATTGCCACCATCAATGTGCTGGTAGTGGTCTATAACGCCTACTTGAAGTCCTGCTTAGCCATCAACTGGCGTAAGTGGCTCACTGGTAAGACCATGAATCGCTGGCTGCAAGACGACAACTACTTTAAGTTGCAGCTTGCAGATAAGTACACGGATAACCCTGATCAGCGTATTGCCGAAGACCTTAACCTCTTTGTCTCCTCGACCATTGTGCTGATCTTAGGCACAGTGACTGATCTGGCCATGATGGTGACCTTTGGTATCGTGCTGTGGGAGCTATCCTATGCCGTGGACATTACGGTCTTTGGCTATGAGCTCTCCTTACCAGATGGCTACATGTGCTACTTAGCGCTGCTTTATGCCATTGCCGGTACGACCTTAACCTTCTACTTAGGCCGTCCTTTAGTGCGCTTAAACTTCAGACAACAGCGCTACGAGGCTGACTTCCGTTTCTCCTTAATTCGCGTGCGTGAAAACAGCGAGTCCATTGCTCTTTACAAGGGTGAAGAGGAAGAGAGTAAGTACCTGCGCCATTCCTTTGCTGATCTGGTTAGCAACTACATTAAGCTCATTGTCTGCACCAAGCGCTTAGGCTTTTTGACCTTAGGCTATGCGCAGACGGCGGTGATCTTCCCTATCTTGATTTCAGCTCCGCTGTACTTTGCAAAGGTGATTACCATGGGCTCGATCATGCAGATCAACTCTGCTTTTGGTCGGGTGCAAGATAGCCTGTCGACCTTAATTTCCAACTTCAATTCATGGGCATCATGGAAGTCGGTGGTTGACCGTCTCTCGCTTTTCTATCTGTCGATGGAAGAGATGGAGGGCATTGAGTGCTTAAAGACGCCACATGACCGTGATGCGGTGGAAGTGGAGAACCTCGAGTTAAAGAGCCCACGGGGTAAGGTGCTCATTGAGGATCTTAACTTTAAGCTCAAGGAGGGGGAGTCGCTCTTAATTCGTGGCCCTTCGGGCTGTGGTAAATCCACTCTGATCAAGGCCATTGCTGGTATCTGGCCATATGCCAGTGGTGAGGTGCATTATCTTCATGATGCCCATCCGCTCTTTTTGAGTCAGAAGCCGTATTTGCCGCAAGGTTCGCTGCGCCTTACGGCCTCATATCCGAGCGCGAGTGAGCACGAGGGTAAGACGGAGCATTACTTTAAGCTGCTGGGCTTAGAGCACTTAATTCCGCATTTAGATGAGGTCGACACTTGGTCGCATATACTCTCGTTAGGTGAGCAACAGCGTGTGGCTATTGTGCGTGCGCTCCTCAATCGTCCTGATGTGCTTTTCCTTGACGAGGCTACCTCGGCTATGGATGAAAAGAGTGAGAGCCTTGCCTACGAGCTCTTACGTCAAGAGCTGCCACACACGGTGATGATCTCGGTGGGTCACCGCTCTACACTTATCAGCAAGCACGATAAGGTGCTGACCTATCTGCCGCAGGATGAGGGCTATACGCTGACAACCGCCAGTGAGGCCTTAGCGCACTTGGAGCAGTATGCAGACTCTGACCTCAAGACGAAGTTAGAGGGCAAAAGTGCTGCTGATGCTGACGCTAAAGACGCAGAGGAAGCGTTGCCAACCTCTACTGATGCCAAGCTGTCGTTTTAGCGTTGTTGCGCGCTGCTTGCGCAGCTGACGCTACTGAAGCGTGGATAGCACCGTAAGTGCGCTTAAAGCCCTGCTTGCCGCGAGGTGAGCAGGGCTTTTTAGTGCGCACAGTATGGGGGCTATCTATAGGGTTAAAGTCCCGAACCGACCCCGCTGGTGGGAACGGTTAGTGAACTGCAAGGCGTCGAGTGGCGACACTCCCGCTGAAGAAAGCAGC
>CASEBB010000182.1 GCA_949286015.1 uncultured Succinivibrionaceae bacterium
ACGTTAATTAAACTACACGCGGAGCTTCGTGCGCTTTAGCGCGAGGCGTTAGCATGCAAGGGCTAACATACGCCCAAACTGCTTGTTTGGAACGGTGCTAAGGTAGGATTGTATTCTTGTTCAGGACCCTCCCTATTAAAACGGGAGGAAGCCATGTGCGTAAGCACATGGAGACTTCACTTAAAGATGACAGAACTTGGTGTAAGTATGCGTGCCTCAGCTTAAGATAAGCTCAGACTCACATGCTCCATTCATCTTGAGGTGCTGGGTTGAGACATTGTCAGCACTCAACCATGCAGCCATCACTTATTAGATCACTTGTTCCTCAGGGTAATATTGCGCCTCTCTCTGGGCGCTCGGGGGCGCGCAGGGGACAGACTATGCCCGCGCGTCTGTCTGTGTCCCTACTACCGCTGGGTCTAAGGGAACTTTGGATAGCGCGACCAATCTGGCTTACGCTTCTCAAGGAAAGCCTTACCACCCTCTTGGGCTTCTTCGGTCATGTAGTAGAGCATGGTGGCATCACCAGCCAGCTCTTGGATACCAGCCTGACCATCAAGCTCGGCATTAAGACCGGCCTTAATCATACGCAGTGCTAATGGGCTGTGCTGCATCATGGTCTGAGCCCAGTCCACCACCTCGTCCTCAAGTTGGTCAAAAGGTACCACCTTATTGACGAGGCCTATCTCTAAAGCCTCTTGCGCGCTGTACTGACGGCAAAGGAACCAGATCTCACGAGCCTTCTTTTGTCCCACGATACGCGCCAGATACGACGACCCAAAGCCCGCATCAAAGCTGCCCACGCGTGGGCCCGTCTGGCCAAAGATGGCATTTTCTGAGGCAATGGATAAGTCACAAACGACGTGCAGCACGTGACCGCCACCAATGGCATAGCCATTCACCATGGCAATGACAGGCTTTGGCAGTGAGCGAATTTGCTTTTGCACATCCAAGACGTTTAAGCGAGGCACACCGTCGGTACCGACATAGCCGCCATGCCCCTTCACGTGCATGTCACCACCGGAGCAGAAAGCCTTATCACCGGCACCGGTTAAGACCACCACGTTAATGTCTTGGCACTCACGGCAGTAGTAGAGCGCGTCGGAGATCTCTGAGACCGTGGTTGGGGTAAAGGCATTACGATAACGTGGACGGTTGATCGTAATCTTGGCGATGCCCTCGTAGAAATCAAACAGGATGTCCTGATATTCCTTAATGGTACGCCACTCACGAGGCTGCCCCATATATCCTCCTCAGTTCAAAGGTACGGAAATGAATTGTGAATCGTAGTGGGCACGGTACTTTAGCTGCTGCCCGCCATGCCATTTCGAGAGATCGCAGCGGAGTAGCAGCAACAGCTACTGTTGTTGGTCATGCGCGACATAATCTCGCACCCGTGCACATAAGTCCTTAATGGCCGCAGTAAAGACCTGACTCTCCTCAGGGGCGCAGTGATACTCCACTAAGGTCAGCGCACTGTCCTCCATGCAAGGGCTAAGCAGCTCACTCATGGCCACAGCACTGGCCTCCTGCTTTGCTGACACAGAAGTTTGCGCTTCACCCCTTGCCTCGGCGCTGGTGCCCACTTCCAGATACTTAATCCCCAGCGCGGCAAAGCGCTCACGCATGGTACTTAAGGCAGGGCTTTGATGCACGCCACGCACTAAGCGGTCAGCCTCATCATCGAGCTTCAGACTAGGTAACAAGCGGAAGATCTCACCGCCACCGTTATTGAGCACCACAATACGCAAGTTAGGTGGCAATTGGCTATGCCAAAGGCCATTAAAGTCGTAGTAGAAGCTCAGATCCCCAACAATGAGATAGTGCAGCGGATACTCCTTAGCGTGCAGCTCCCGAGCATTCTGATAGGCGCGATAAGCCGCGCCCACCGCTGCTGAGACCGAGCCCTCAATGCCGTTAATGCCACGATTGCAGTGCACTGCAATCTCACCTTTGGCGCTAACACGGGCAAACTCCGCAAAGCGCAGCGCACTGGAGTTACCCAAATGCAGCGTGCTGCCTTTACGCATGCTGGCTAAAAGCTGAGCGATAAAGTTAACGCAGCCCATACCCTCGGTATCCACGAGCGGTTGCGCAAACACACTCTGATATAACGCCGCAAATCTGCTGACATAAGCCTTACGGGCGTCCGCGCCTTCAGGAGAACTTAATTCCTTAAGGAGGCATCTCAAGGCATCTGGCCATGGTGCTTCCACCACATGGGTCAGATGCATGTAAAGATCGCTCACCTCACCGCGTGGGTTGATAAGCAGATGGTACTTTGGTGGGTGCTTACGCAAGAATTGCTTGAGCTTTTTGGAGACGATTTGGCCGCCCAGCGAGATGACCACTTGCGGTGTCCACGTATCAAGCTCCTCTGGACTACAGCTTTGCTCTAAGGCCGTTAAGATCCAATCCAACTGCTGCCCGCAATAAGCACAAGGGGTAGCACCTTGTCTGTCACCTAACGCATTAGCCTGACCAATGTAGGCAAAGTTACTCGGCAGCTCAGAGAACACTTGCATGCTTTGTTGCAACTGCAAGATGTGCTTGCTGTTTAGAGTAAACGGTAGCCAGCGTGCCGCATTATTTTGCCCCACGACAAGGAGTACCTGCGTCATCTCGTCAAGGTGACGTTGCAGCCAATTGCTAAAGTCACAGCCATTCACGCGCTTAATCACGCGCACAGCTGGTAGCTCCACCTCTGTGAAATCAAAGAAGGGATCGGAGATCGGCACATTGATGTGCACTGGCCCTGTTACGCCGTGGTCTAACTCCAGCAAGGCCTCATTGATGAGACGGTTGCAGTACCACAATGACTCCTCATCGTGCACTTGCGGTAGTGACACCGCTTTGCGCACCAGCGTTTGAAAGAGATTAGGCTGCGTCATAGTCTGCCCATCCATTTGCCCAATCCACGCCTCAGGGCGATCAGCAGAAATCACCACGAGCGGTACCTGCTGATAAAAGGCCTCGCATACAGCTGGGTGCAAGTTTGCAAGGGCGGAGCCGGAGGTGACCACCACTGCTACCTTTGCTCCTTGCTCTTGGGCAATACCCAGCGCAAAGAAGCCCGCACTACGCTCATCAGTGAGGCTGTAGCAGCGAAAGTACGGGACATGGCTAATGGTCTGCGTCAGGGGGATATCGCGACTGCCTGGGCAGATCACAACGTCTCTGACGCCATGAGCATAAAGCAAAGCCACCAATTGCAGCACATTCTGTTTATTGGAGAGCATGGTCTCACTCCTCCCTCTTTAACGTGGCTGACGCCACCATTGCATCCCCAGCTTTACGCCAGAGCTTTATGCCCACACTGTCGTGCTTGCCTACACCTGCCGCTGTAGCAGCGCCATCAGCAGCGTCTGCATCCTTACCTGAAAATGGGTCATCCTGTGGGTAAGAGACGGTAACCTTAGCTACTGGTGATGATGCTTGTAGTTAAGGCTGCCACAGCTTTGGTACAAGGTTACTGAGCACACTGCGATTCTTGGCGCAGATTTCAGCGTACTCACTGTCAAGCTCAGACTCGGCCAGCAAGCCGCCACCGACATACGAGCGGAAGCGCCATGGGCCCCAACAATCATCAAGCTCCAAAAACTCAATAGTACGCAAGTGCACAAAAAGATTAGAGCGCACGCCACGGTCAGAGGCGCAATTGATCTCACCCAAGAATCCAGCGTAATAGGAGCGCTCGCCACTCTCGTGCCTTTGGATAAAGCTCTGGGCTTCAGCTTTTGGTAAGCCACAGACAGCAGGCGTAGGGTGCAAGGCCGAGATAAGCTGACCTAAGCCCTTTTGGGCAGGCACCTCACAGCTAAGGTCAGTGCGCAAATGCACTACCTGACCAGCCTTTACGGGATACGGCCCTTGCGTGGCAAAAGAGTCATACTGGCCTAAAAGCTCCGTAAGGTACGAGGTGACATAAGCCTGCTCATGACGGTCTTTGGCCGACCACGCCTCCAAAAGCAGGTTGTCCTCGTTATAAGGCATGGTGCCCGCTAAAGACATGGTATGCACCTGCAAAGGCTGCTGCACAGCAGAACGCGGACTGGTGCGTAACAGTACCTCTGGGGTGGCTACAAACCACGTCCCCACTTGTGGCGCTTGCACTAAGGCCACCATTAGCTGCGGTTTGACGGCACAGGCGCGCTGGAAGTTATCCCAGATATAGCAGCGTGGTGAGTGATGCGCAAAGCGCGCAGACAAGACCAGCTTCTGATAACGCTGCGCACGCAATGGTTTAATAAACGCGGCAAAGTCACGTGCATATTGCTCTTTAGGGGCGTGCTCGATGGTGAGCTCCACCTCAGCGGTGCTTAGAGGCAGTGCGGCTGCGGCTTTGTCTACCCACTCCTGATACAGGGCGTTAGTCTCTGTAAGCTTTGTGAGGATGTGCGCGATCTCGTCGTAGCCACAGGCGTGCACACACTGCTCTTGTGGCCAGAGTACCAGCGGATAGCGCTCAGTTAAGGCAAAAGGCGCCAGCACAAAGCCCGAGACCGTATCGAGCTGCTCCCATGAGGTCAGACTCTGACAGGCACCGGAGGTGAGCACCTGCAAATGCGGCCGCCCCTCGGGGAGGCGATAGAGGACAAAGGGCAGCTGACTTAGCACCAGAGCTTGCAACAGGACACGCAGCTTAGTGGACAGCTCTTCAGTGACAATCACATCACTCATAACAGACAGATAAAACAGAAGGACAACGCCGAGGCAGCATGTGGTAAACGGTAGGATGGAATGGGCCTAGATAAGCCAAGCTAAGCTAACAGCGCGACGCTCAGGCGAGACATTAGCGCTGGCTCTACGCCTGCGACTCTTTTGGTCGTGGCTGCCGAGGCTCTATTAAGGCATTAGTTACCCGCACGCTGCTGACTAAGGAGCCATTGCTACTGTGGAGCAGGTCGATATTCCACACATGCAGGGTGTGGCCTTGCTGGATGGCGGTAGCTTTGATGAGTAGACGCTCGCGGTAAAGGGCCATGCTAATGTGATTAGCAGTCACGCTCACTCCCACAGGGGTGAGGTTTTTATAGCCTAAGGCGTGGCAGAGCAGCATTGAGCCAAAACCGGCGATATTCTCGGCCATGGCTAGCGAGGCGCCGCCATGAAGGATATAGCCCAAAGGAGAGCTGCGGCAGTGCTGCGCTTGTAAAGTGACCTCGGCTTCGATGGTACCGACACCAAGGTTGGTGTACTCGAGAGCGAGCAAATCAGAGAGCAGCGGCTCGTCGACCTGTGCTCTTTTGGCAGATGTGGGCAGCTTATTTGACAAGACAGCATCAAAGTCAAAATCCTGCAAACGCTCATCGATAACAGTGGACATGCCCAGCCCCTCCATGCAGCAAGAAAACCGGAAGATTATAGCACTGGGGCGGTGCACACAGTGGCCAATACGAGCTATACGCAGAAAGCGCGGCAAGGCGGGTAAAGCCAACGCCCCACAGACATCTCTTACAGCGTCAGCTAGACGGTGGGATAACCCTCTGTGTGGTGCTGCGCTGCTATGCGCAAAGTCCCCCTACTCCTATTGGCTTTTGCTGCTGTCCAACGTACCTCTACAGTGCATCAATTCTTACTATAAGTTTACACGCTCTTTTAAGCGCTCTGATAGCACGCTACTTAATCCGAGATAACAGTGACACTGAAGCAGCCTTCATAGCGGGCACGCACGCTCTATTATCAATGATAGCAGCAGGCTAACAGACCTACTTGAGAGAGGGGTAGAACTTTTAGTAAGAATTGCCACACTAGAGAGGGTCACAACTTTTGGTAAAAATTACCACACTAGATAGGGTTACAACTTTTGGTAAAAATCGCCACACCAGAGAGGGTTACAACTTTTGGTAAAAATCACCACACCAGAGAGGGTCACAACTTTTGGTAAAAATCACTACACCAGAGAGGGTCACAACTTTTGGTAAAAATTACCGCATCAGAGAGGGTCACAACTTTTGGTAAAAATTACCGCATCAGAGAGGGTCACAACTTTTGGTAAATATCTCTACTTAATCCCCTACTGATGCAGCAGCTCTACACTCTACCATACAGCTAAAACACCCCATCCCTAATCCACACGCCACTTCCCACGCCAGCAGCCTGCACCACCAGCAAAACCTCCCTACGAACCTAAGAGATGCGGCAAACCGCAGTTAGCACCTCCCTATCCATGAGGGGCCCAAGTCGCTCTGCCCCTGCTGTGAGCGAGATAGGCTCCACACACTGGCAGCCTCTTAGCACTTTGCTCTTTTGGTTTTAAGCGCGCGATCATGACCGCAAAGCCATATCGCAGCTGCAAGCCGCCCCCTGCTAAGGAGCGAACCACCTTACCAGCCAATTTTTTTGTTTCACGTGAAATTAAGAGCACAAAAACAAAAAAACCGCTCAAACGGCGGTTAAAAAAACATGGTGCTGATACCGAGAATCGAACTCGGGACCTCACCCTTACCAAGGGTGCGCTCTACCAACTGAGCCATATCAGCACTACTGCTTCATAAAGATTGGCGGAACGGACGGGGATCGAACCCGCGACCTCCTGCGTGACAGGCAGGCATTCTAACCAGCTGAACTACCGCTCCGCACTTACTTAGCTTGGCGATGACCTACTCTCGCACAATCGTTCGTTGCACTACCATCGGCGTGACTGCATTTCACTTCTGTGTTCGG
>CASEBB010000183.1 GCA_949286015.1 uncultured Succinivibrionaceae bacterium
TGTTTGGAACGGTGCTGAGGTAGGATTGTATTCTTGTTCAGGACCCTCCCTATTAAAACGGGAGGAAGCCATGTGCGTAAGCACATGGAGACTTCACACCTTGCTCTATGTTAACAGCTCAGCACTGGTGCACTACGCTGGGCCAGCGCCCTACACCTAAAGAGCCGCTCTTGCAGCTCATTTTTGCTAATTTTGCGACTGCGCCCACGTTACGTGGCTTATTCCATAGCGCTTTTGTACTACCGTGTTATAGACTATACGGGAGTGATAGTACTTGAGCGAATGAGTTACGCTCGTTCCTCAGAGCTGGCCGCGATGGGCAATAACTCCCATGATTGGCTCCTCTGCATTAGTTGCTCATCACTTTGTACAAAAAGATCAGCGCTCTTACCCAAGCCGCTGCCTTTTGTATAGGCCCCTAAGCTCGGGATTACTCTAAGCTGCTACGTCAGGGCTTTACCCGTGCCCGTGCCAGCTTAGGACACTTTCTGGTTTTGCAAGCAGTAGCGCCCACCATTCTCGTACCTCTTGAGATGAAGCCGCTGCTGTCTATTGGCTCAAAGAGCTCTGTCCTCAGCCTGTACCGTGGAGCTGAGGTGGAGAGGCACCATATATACGCTCTTACCCTCGGTCACACACACCTCCGTAAGAGATTGCCGTATGTAGGCTAAGGTGCGGGCAAGTGAGCGCTTGCCTCCCAGACTCTTGAGGATAGCAATCACGAAGGAGCTATGTAATGCTTATTGATGAACTTAACAGCGCCCGCTTAATTAAGCCTTTTGAGGTGTTAGGCTTGCAACCTAACCCAAATGGCAAGGGCTTCATTCTGCGTGCTTGGTTGCCAGGCGCTAAAGAATGTCGCGCCTTAACTCTCAAAGGGAAGAAAGAGATTTGTGTGCTTAATCTCATCAATCCTGATGGCCTCTTTGAGCAAGTATTAGAAAACGTTACCGAGCCATTCCACTACCTCTTTGAGGTGCAGTACGCCGACTCTAAGGTGGAAGTGGTCGATCCTTATCAGTTCCGCGATGAGGCTTTCTACGGTCTTAATACCATGTATGAGACCCCAGAGAACCTCTATAAGACCTTAGGTGCACAACTCGTCGAGATCGATATCGACGGCGTTAAGGTCAAGGGTACCAAGTTCGCGGTCTATGCTCCTTCGGCAACTTGCGTCAGCGTCATTGGTGACTTCAACTTCTGGGACGGCCGCCGTCACCCAATGGCTCGCTCGCTCTTAGGTCACTGGGTGCTCTTTGTGCCAGGCTTAGGTGCAGGCCAGCGCTATAAGTTTGAAATCAAGGACGTCAATGGTAACCGTCTGCCTCACAAGGCTGACCCAGTTGGCTTCTACCACGAGCAATACCCATCCTTTGCTTCGATCATTTCCGATCAGAATTCCTATCAGTGGCATGATGACGAGTGGCGTAAGTCCCAGCAAAACGACAAGCTGGTGCAGCCAATGAGCATCTACGAGGTGCACTTAGCCTCGTGGAAGCGTCACCAAGACGGCTCGAGCTTAAACTATCGTGAGATGGCCAAAGAGCTGGTCGACTACTGCAAGGAAATGGGTTACACCCACATTGAGCTGCTGCCAGTAATGGAGTACCCATTCTCCGGCTCTTGGGGTTACCAACCAACCGGCTTATTCGCCCCAACCTCGCGCTTTGGTGGCATCGATGACTTTAAGTTCTTCGTCGATTGCTGCCACCAAAACAACATCGGCGTGATCTTAGACTGGGTTCCTGCCCACTTCCCAACTGACGCCCACGGCTTAGCTCGCTTTGACGGTACGCCAGTTTATGAGTACGAAGACCCACGTCGTGGCTGGCACCCAGACTGGAATTCCCTCATTTACGACTTCGGTCGTGACACCGTGCGTAACTTCCTCGTGGCCTCGGCCTTAATTTGGCTCGATTACTACCACGTTGACGGTCTGCGTGTGGACGCCGTGGCTTCGATGCTGTACTGGGATTACTCGCGTAAGGATGGTGAGTGGATTCCAAACGTCAATGGCGGCAACATCAACTACGAGGCGGTCTCCTTCCTCAAGTGGTTCAATGAGACTGTCTATCGTAAGTTCCCTGGTGCGATGACCATCGCCGAGGAGTCGACTGCCTTTACCGGCGTGTCGCGTCCTACTTATACCGGCGGCTTAGGCTTCGGCTTCAAGTGGAACATGGGCTGGATGCACGACAGCCTCGAGTACATGAAGCAGGATCCTTACTTCCGTAAGTATCACCACGGTGAGATGTCGTTCTCGATGATTTACGCTTACAACGAGAACTTCATCCTCTCCATTTCCCACGATGAGGTCACCCACGGCAAGCACTCGATGCTGTACAAGATGCCTGGTGACGAGTGGCAACAAGCCGCTAACTTACGTGCCTTCTTAGGTTACCAATATGGTCACCCAGGCAAGGTGCTGAACTTCATGGGCACGGAGATCGCTCAGGGTGATGAGTGGAATCACGATGCTGCCGTGGAGTGGTGGTTGCTCCAGTTCGACAAGCACAAGGGCATGCAGACCCTGGTCAAGGATCTCAATAACTTCTATCGCAACACCCCTGCCCTGTACGCCAACGACTACGATCCAGAGGCCTTCCGCTGGCTCGACGTCTCCGATGCGGAGCACTCGGTCTTTGCGATGCTGCGTACCATTCCAAACCGCGATCTAGGTAGCGACGGTACGCCAAAGGATCAGGTGATCATGGTCTCGAACTTTACCCCAGTGCCATATGTGGCTTACCGCTTAGGTGTGCCATGCCCAGGCACTTATCAAGTGGTGTTAAACACCGATGATAAGAAGTACTGGGGTTCGGGCTACTCCACTGGCCCTGAGAAGTTACAGGCTTCCAACATCTCGTGGCAGGGTCAATATCACAGCTTAGTGTTAGACCTGCCACCTCTGGCCACCATTTTCGTCAAGCGCATTGGTGACTAAGAGCTGTTAGAAACTCAGGGCAGTGTATAGGCCTGCCTTGAGTCCAATGGTGAGAAAAAGGCTTGTCATCTCAATATGGGAGGCAGGCCTTTTTTGTTGGTAGCGATAATTTCTCGCAACTTGCTGTAAGCGCTTAGCCTTGCTTGAGGCACGAGCGTCAGCTTACGAGCGCATGCAGACAATGCCGGATGCTGCGTTTTGGTATACCGCCTCAGTTCTGCCCATGCTTTTTGTGTTGCTGCCGACAGGGGCAGAGTGTCAATAGCGCTTAAATATCACATTTTTGCGGCCATCACGGCTCATGTAATGCTTCTGTATCATGTGCTAGCTGGGCAGTGACGACATCTTGTGCTGAGCCTGTATACAGTTCTGCTCTGTTATGCTCTGCTGTAAGCTGCTCTGCTCTATTTTGGAGTGAGTGATTTCATAAGTGATGGATGCAGTGGTGAGGACTCAACGTACCCCACTTTGAGATAAATGGTGAAGGTAAGCTTGATCCTATCTGCAGATGGCACACCTGCTTACCCTAAAGCTGTCATCTATTAAGTCAGTCGTTCCTTTGTTTTGCTCTGGCCTTGTGTGGCTAAGGTGGTCATAACCCAGTAACTTGTTTTTCCTCATGGTGTTGGTACTTAAGGCTGTACGCCGCGCTCTCGGCGCGCGTGAGCTTGTTGTCAACTATTAACTTGCAACCAACATCAAGCAAAAGATGCTGCGTGGTACCTCTTTTGAGGTAGCAGCTGCCGCAGCTTGATTTCCGCGCCTCTGCTTTGGCGGAGGCTATTTTTTTAGGGAACCCGCACCGACTGGCTGCGCTCTGAGACATTCTCAGCAGTGATGTGTTTCGCACATCCGTACCCATAAAGGACACAATCTCACTACCGCTGGCGTTACGGCGCTCAGGGTAAAGCCCGCAGCTTAGGCTGTGGCTTAGCCTTTTAAGCTTAAGCGTCGCAGTGGCAAGTAGTAGAGAGTAGGGGAGACTAAAGCTGTGAGCTGGGCTCAAAGCTTGGTATGCTCCTTTAGCCTTGGGGTAAACGGCACAAGAGTCGGATAAGGATGGTGTCGATGCTAGAACTTATTTCCGAAGATCGCCCGCGCATGGTCGGCTTAGGCGCAACGGTGTTTCCTGACGGTGTGTTTTTTAGTATCTGGGCGCCAAATGCCCAAGAGATTGTCGTGCATTTGTACACCGTTAAGGAAATCAAACTGGGCCAGTTTTCCCTGAACAAGAAAAAGGGTGGCATCTGGTATGGCTTTATTAAGGGCTTGCGGGCCGGTGATTGCTACGCCTTAGAAGCCAAGGGTGAGTACGACCCAAGTCGCGGTCTGTTCTTTAAAGAGGGGCGCTTTCTCGTCGACCCTTATGCCAAGGCCTTAAATCGACCTTTTGTCTATACCGACGAGCTCTACAACGAGCACAGTGAAGCCTTTATCCCTAAGGCTATCATCCAAGGGCCAAGCGACTTTAACTGGGAAGGCGTGCCGCGTGTCTTTCGTGACCGCGCTGATGTGATCCTCTATGAGGCTCACGTCAAGGGCATGACTAAGCTCAAAGAAGAGGTGCCTCCAGAGCAGCGTGGTACCTACTTAGGCATGTGCCATCCAAGCGTCATCGCGCACTTAAAGCATTTGGGCATTACCACCGTGCAGTTAATGCCAGTGGCGGCTTCGATGTCCGAGCCTTTCTTAGTGCGTAAGGGCCTGCGTAATTACTGGGGTTATAACCCTGTGTGCTTTATGGCCCCTAACCCTGATTACGCCGTTGACCCTGCCAATGCCGTCAACGAATTTAAGACCATGGTGAAGACCTTCCACCAAAACGGCATTGCCGTGATTTTGGATGTGGTCTATAACCATACAGCTGAGGCTGGTCTTGAGGGGCCGGTGCTCTGCTATAAGGGCTTAGATGCGCGCTCCTATTACGCCTTTGAGCGCCATGCTGATGGCAGCCCTGACTATAACCGCTACATTAACGCCACCGGTTGCGGTAACTCCTTTAATGCCGATAAGCTGATCTCGCTGCGCCTTGTGATGGATAGCCTCAAGTACTGGCTAGGCGAGATGATGGTCGACGGCTTCCGCTTTGACCTTGGCGTTACGGTCTGCCGTGAGAGTCACGGCCCACAGCAGTTCTATGCCTTTGACCATAACAGTGGCTTTGTCAAGGCGTGCTTTGCTAACGAGCTGACCTCCAAGGCGTTGATGATTGCCGAGCCATGGGACATCGGTGTTAATGGCTATCAGCTCGGTAAATTCCCACGTGGCTGGTCTGAGCAAAACGACAAGTTCCGTGACTGCGTGCGCCGCTTCTGGCGTGGTGATCTTGGCATGTTGGGTGAGCTGGCAACCCGCCTCTTAGGCTCCCGTGATGTCTTCCACAAAGGCAAGCGCTCGATTAACGCCTCGATCAACTACGTCACCTACCACGATGGCTTTACGCTTGAGGATCTGGTCTCCTACAGTGGCAAGCACAATGAGCTCAACCTCGACAATAACAACGATGGCACCACGGAGAACTTCTCCTGCAATTGCGGTGTTGAGGGCCAGACCAAGGATTACGATATTGCCAAGAAGCGTCTGCAACTCAAGCGCAATATGATGACCACGATGGTGATTGCTCAAGGCATTCCCCACATCTTAGGTGGCGATGAGCTCTCGCGCACACAGCTGGGCAACAACAACGCTTACTGCCAGGACAATGACCTCAGCTACTACCACTGGAACATCTCGCAAGAGCAGCGCTACTTTATGGAGTTTATCAGCAAGCTCATTACGCTCTTGCAGTCGAGCCGCGTGCTGCGTGAGATCAACCTCTTTGATGACTACTTCTACAAGTTTGAGGATGACTACATCGCCAAGTGGCGTAAGTGCGACGGCACGCTGATGCAGGACAGTGACTGGAATAGTGGCCAGTACAACCACTTCCTGTTGTACATTGGTGATCGCAACTTTAAGGGCGAGCGCTGGTGCGTCATGGTCAACAACGAAGACCGTGATTTAATGTTTAGGATGCCGAGCATCTTCCACAACCGCTTCTGGCATGCGGTGCTGGACTCTTCAGAGGAAGATGGCACGCCACGGCGCTTCTCCAATGAGGCGGGCTTGGAGAGCATGAGTGCGGCGCACTCTATTAAGATTCTGCGCATGGACATCGTGGGTGGTGTCAGCGAGCTGACCTCAGAGAAGAACATGGACAAGCTCGTGCACTCGCACTTAATGTCGCGTCTCGTGCAAAGCGGCGACTTAAACGCTGACAGCGTCTAAGGCTAAAGGCTAAAGGCCGCGCGTCACACGCAAGAGTGTCGCACCATGCGGCGCTGTGCACACACAAAGAGGGCAGCAGATGCTGCCCTTTGTCTTGATGAGTTGGGTGCGGATGCAGGGGTAAGTGATGGCAACCACCTACACCTCGAGATAAAGGGTGCTCTAGTGAGCGCCACAAATTGCTTTGAAAAAAAGAGAACCAGTTAGCGGCGTATGTGAAGTCTCCATGTGCTTACGCACATGGCTTCCTCCCGTTTTAATAGGGAGGGTCCTGAACAAGAATACAATCCTACCTCAGCACCGTTCCAA
>CASEBB010000184.1 GCA_949286015.1 uncultured Succinivibrionaceae bacterium
TTGTCGTGTAAAGTTCGCGTTATATGTGCAGCGGACACTCTTGGCCTGCTTATCCCCACTCTTACGAGTGGGGTATGCGCAGGCCCCCATCAGATCAATCTGACCATGGGGCGCGGTGCTGAGCACTATGATCCTGCCACAGATGCAGTGGCGTGGCTAAATCGATCCCACACCTACGTGGCAACGCTACTGCATCTTGTTACAAATCCCCACCGTCCTTACCGGCCTCTTTTAGGCTACTCTTTGCTGATCCCGCCTTTTCCCTCATTTCTCCATCCGCTGACGGTTCACGTCTCTTTTTCGCCCTTCCTGAACCCATAACCCCATACCCTAAGAGCAGATCTGACATCGGGGAGTTGGCTCGTATTTATTTTTCCTGATAAATAAGCCGTTTCTGCTTTACACCTCTAAACGATCTCAAGCATACTCACTGCTTTAGTTAGCGGTTTTTGGAAAATCAGGCTCAACTCCACGACGTCAGCAGATTGCTCTCTGCTTGGTTTGCTCCTGATGGGAGAGTGCTTAGCGCTGGCCGCGCCAGCACCAACTAATACCCCACGTTCCAGCGCCCGCCCCTACACGTGCTTACGGCCAAGGAATAAGTGACACCTGCAAGGTTAACTTGGTGACGTTCCCCTTCTCGAGATGAGGGGGCAAGTGAGCCTGAGCTTATCTTAGGCATGGGGACACCTGATTGCCTTAAATACCTCATCTTCTCTTTACCCTTGCGTTTACTGCGGGCGTCAAAAAGCCCACCTAAAGCGGGCTTAATGTACATTTTGCTGCAAGTGCAGCGCTATTGCCTCTTACTCCACAGCTGAGGGCCGTGCTGCCAAGCAGAGAGCAGCACAGGCAGCTCCTCCTGTATTGAGTGTGGAGTGCGCTCCAGAACTCACAGCATTGCCATCCACACTGCTCTGAGACTAGCGGCTTTAGACCAGCATCTTACCCACAGCGTCGGTAAACTGCTTAAAGACCTCAACTTGGCTAACATCACCGTGATCAAAGAACAGTGGAGTATGCGTGTCGAGCTGTGCGATCTTGGCCATATCATCAGCGTCTAAGGTGAAATCAAAGACGCTAATGTTTTCCTGCATGCGCTCTTTGTGGGTGGACTTGGCTAAGACCACGATCTGCATTTGGGTGAGATAGCGCACAATGACCTGCGCCACACTCTTGTGATGTTTAGCCCCAATCGCAGCAAGGACAGGCTGGGCAAACATGTTGTTCTTGCCCTCACCAAACGGCGCCCATGCCTCTGGCTGCACCTGAAGCTTAGCCATGAGCTCGATCTCAGCTTGGCGCTGGTAGAGAGGATTAATCTCAATTTGGTTAACCTGTGGCACCACCTCATGGAAACGGGCTAAGTTAGCAAGAGCCCATGGGAAGAAGTTGCTCACACCAATGGCCTTCAGGACACCTTCCTTTTGCAGGTCGGCTAAGGCCGAATATGAACCCCAGTGATCGCCAAATGGCTGGTGCAAAAGCATCAGGTCAAGGTAGTCAAGGCCCATCAGCTCTAAGGTGTGATACACCGAGGCCTTGGTCTTTTCATAGCCGAAGTTAGAGAGCCAGACCTTAGAGGTGACAAAGACCTCCTCACGCTTAAGGCCCGAGGAGCGCACCGCAGCTCCCACCTCTTTTTCATTGAGATAGGCCTGCGCCGTATCGATTAAGCGATAGCCGCACGCCAAAGCATCGAGGACACAGCGCTCACAATCAGATGCTGGGATCTGATACACACCAAAGCCCACCAGCGGCATCTTCACGCCGTTATTCCAGGTTACGCATTCCATTTTCTCTTCACACCTAACGCGTTTACAGCAGCGCCTTGTCACCTAAACAAGGCACGTGATTACTACCCAAGCGTTTACCAGCGCCCGCCCCTTAAACCGGCCTACTGTAACTTGCTACCTAAGTCGGCGGCGAACTGCTTAAAGAAATCCACAATCTCTGGGCTGGCGTGGTCTAAGAACATGCTCTTACCCGTATCAAGCGTAGCGATCTGGGCAATGTCATCCGCATCCAAGTTAAAGTCGAAGATAGCGAAGTTTTCCTGCATGCGCTCTTTGTGGGTGGACTTAGCTAAGGCCACGACACCGCGCTGGATGATATGACGCAAGATGATCTGAGCCACGCTCTTGTGATGCTTCGCTGCAATCGCAGCAAGTAGTGGGTGCGCCAATAAGTTTTGCTGGCCCTGACCAAAAGGAGACCACGCCTCCAGCTTCACTCCCAGCTTATCGGCAAGCTGCTGCGCCGCAACTTCCTGTTGCAGTGGGTTGAACTCCACCTGATTGACCTGAGGTTTAACCTCATGGAAAGCCACCAGATTGGCTAAGGCCCATGGGAAGAAGTTGCTCACACCAATGGCCTTGAGTACACCCTCTTTTTGCAGATCGGCTAAGGCCGAATAAGCGCCCCAGTAATCTGCGTAGGGCTGGTGCACCAGCATCAGATCAAGGTAATCGAGGCCCATGATCTCCAAGGAGTGATACACCGAGGCCTTGGTCTGGTCATAGCCGTGATTGGAGAGCCAGACCTTGTCGGTCACAAAGATCTCCTCACGCTTGAGGCCTGAGGCGCGAACGGCGGCACCTACTTCTTTCTCATTGCAGTAGCCTTGAGCGGTATCGATGTGGCGATAGCCCACCTCTAAGGCATCTAAGACGCAGCGCTCACAGTCTTTGGCCTCGATCTGATAGACGCCAAAGCCTAACATTGGCATCTTGACGCCATTGTTGAGGGTAACGAATTCCATGGTAATGCCTCTTCATGTCCACACTAAACTGGCACGACGCGGGTAGCAGACAGGCAAATGCCTCTAGGCAAATGCAGCTCTGCCGTCTACTTCAGCCACCGCGTAGCAGTACATGGCGGCATTATAGAAAGCAACCACGCTGGCGCTTAGCACGATCCTCCATAAGATTTGCTCAAAAGTCCATTTACCAGCGTGACACCGACAAAAGCTGATAAATAAGCTCTTTACGAGCAAAGACATGTAGAGCAGTACAGAGGCTTAGGGCAGGAGTAAGCCCCACATGGCCGATAAAAAACACAAAAGACCTTGCATCAGGGGTAAAAATCCTTATAATGAGCCCCGTTCCGTCGCGGCGCAAGCAAAGTGACGCGTGGAGACTAAGTTTTGGTGAGATGTCCGAGTGGCTGAAGGAGCACGCCTGGAAAGCGTGTATAGGTGAATAGCCGCCAGAAAAACTTAGGATCACGCAGTCAAGAGAGCAGCCCCGCCAGATGGTGCGGTGAGATGTCCGAGTGGCTGAAGGAGCACGCCTGGAAAGCGTGTATAGGTGAATAATCTATCGCGGGTTCGAATCCCGCTCTCACCGCCAGAATGAGCAGCTTTGAGGCTGCTTTTTTTATGTCTGTTAGCTAGATACAAAGAAGCGTTTGGGAACGTTTGGGTAACGCCATAAAGACGCGTGGCTGTGTAGCTTAGCCAGCCACCTCTTGTTCGTGGTTAGGTGGTGGTGGTGGCGCTGGAGATAACGCTCGGTGATGGTGGTGGTTACTGGCGGTGGCTTAGATCACCACATCTAAAGATGATGCCGCCGCTGATGGCGTATCCGCAGCCATCTTATGGTTATGGTCGTGGTGGTGACGGTTTAATGGTGAGCAGAGCACTCGTGGTAATGGCGGTGCTACCTGAGGTGGTGCACATGGTTACTGGGTTACAGTGAAGTGCCAACAGGTAGGCTTCCCAAAAAGCAAATCTCAAAGGAGGTAAGGAATGAGTGATCTAATAAGTGACGGATGCAAGGTTAAGTGATGGTAACGTCCAACACCTCGAGATAAAAGGTGCAAGTGAGCCTGAGCCTATCTTTAGCTGGGCATGCTTGATTGCCCTAATTCCGTCATTTATTAAGTCAGTCGTTCCTAACTGCCTACAATCAGGTATTTTACCCTGAGAGAAGGCGTTTGCTCAGGCGCTATCTCGAGATAAGGCGCCGTCAGGCTCTTTGAGGTTATCTACTTGCAGGGCGCAAGAACCTATCTTGGATCTGAAACCATACGCCCCCTCAATCTCTGCTCTGATACCAGTAACATACCTCAGGGCTAATGTGCCGCCAAAGGGCATAAGGGTCAGGGCCAACCACGCGCCAGCGCGCCTTGGCGCGCACCTCATGTAAGCGCTCACTGCTCCGCATGGGGGCATCGCACCCACTGTAGGGGATGCAAACTAAGGCCATGCTAATTATTTCACCCTAAAATCAGTCACAGCTCACATCTTTGCCCTTGCTTTATGAGCCTCATTTCCCGAAAATAAGCCGCGACAGCTCAGGCTGTGGTTTCTCCGGCGCCTATCCCGCGCTTTATCCCGAATCAGAAGCTGCACTCTGCCTCCTTTAGAGGTGCCTCTCTGACTTAAGCTCTTAAGTTAAGCAGGTCACGCAGCCGCTCTGTGGTAGTTGGCATTTATTTGTTGAGATGAACAAGTTCTCTTCTCTCTCTACCAGCGTGCTTTTAGCTCTGCTGACCTCTTCTTCTTTTAATGCCGCTGCCTATGCTGACGGTGGTGCTGAGCTTAATCGTATCCATCCGCGCAATGGTGCGCATAACGCCACCATTCATGCCCGTGCCCTTAATCCGCAGCTTCCTACCGCTTCTACCAACTCTCGCAAGTACGCAGGCAAGGCCGCTTCCTTACAAGACAGCGTATCTCTGCCAGCTGTTGACTCCTTAGCCCCTACCCCAGCCTTAGCGCAAAACAGTGTCCTTGAGCAGGTCGTAAGTAAAAATGGGGTGCAGCCAGAGCCTGCAAACGCGCAAGCTGCTACCGTCTTAACTACCGCGCTCCCTACCGCTGGTGCTAGCACGCACTCCACACTTAAGAGTAAGCCAGCCATTCCAGAGCGCATCCCACCAAAGGTATGGCACCGTAACAGCAACTTACCACCAGTGTTAAGTCAGCTCTCGGCAGCGCCCGCCCCTGACGATGCGGCCATCGCAGCTTTACTCACAGCCACTGCGACGCAGCAGGATGATGCTGTGTCTGTGGCTTCCTCCCTTACTACTGCTAACAAATCTGTAGCCGCTGCCACTGCAACAGCAGCAGCAGCAGAGGGTGCAGGTGCTTTAGCTAAACCAGCGCCAGCTGCATCTGATCTCTTAGCCCAAGTCGCGGTGCCAGAGTTTGCTGCCGCCCAAGACTCGTTATTAACTGCGCAGCAACCGCTCTCGGAAGAAGAGGAAGAGGAAAAAGCAGAAGTTGCAGCAGAAGCAGTCACAGCAGATGCGGCGCCTACTGCTCATGCCGCTGCGTCTGAGTCTGCTGAGGCTAACTACTCCTCAGCTCAGGATTTAGTGCAATCGCAAAGTGCTGCTGCCCCTGCAGTAGGCAGCACCACGCTGCAAATGGAGCGCACCCAGCACCTACTTAATTTAAGCCTCATGACTGGTGCTGACGCTGCTGAGGCGTCCAGCAACACCGCCGCGCCGCAAGAGCTTATCGTGTCTTTTGAGCACCCAACCACCTTAAAAGAGAGCTTTATGGTGGCAGGTGACAGCACAATCATCTCTTATGGCACCGAGCAAGGTAATTTCCTCATTAGCTTTAAGCTGCGCCCTTTAGATACGGAGCAAGCCAAGGAGCTCACTTTTAACAAGTTCCGCGATCTGCTCACCGCGCGTTTTAGCGACAAGGAAAACATGCTCTATGGTGAGTACACAATTCTGCGCGCCTTAGGCAGTGCTACTGAGGCCTTAGCGGCAGCACGTGAGGGTGATAGTGCCTCGGCGTTATTAGCCGTGCCTGCTGATCTCGCGGCGGGAAAGGTGGCTCTGCCTTTACAGGCTGATGAGCAGTACCTCGATTTAAGTTTACGGGCGTTTTTGAAGAAGGCTGAGGATGGCATTCTGCCTGACATGCAGAACTTCTTTTACGAGCGTGATGTCTTAAGCCATAACTACATGGCGACCTTAAGCTGTGAGTTTAGAGGAACGCAAGCACAAGCTGCTTCCAGTAAGGAGCAGTTCCGTGCTTTTAGCCCACTGTGCGAGCGTATCATCAACAGCTACCGCTTCTTGTTTGTCGCACCACAGCGCCACTAAGCCTAAACCCGCTGCGAGCTATCGCGCTTCCGCCCAATCTACAGGTAAGCCCCCCTACTCTGCTCTTCAAGCCCGCCATAGCCTCTGCGACCAAGGCTGCGCAGTAGCCTTGCTTACCTGCTTACCTGTCTTACCACTTTTACCAGTTACGAGAAACGCGCTCATAGCCAGCTGTGCACAGCACCGCTCTTGAGGCGCATCGTTACGGCTGGCCTTTGTCTCCAGATACGCAGCCAACTTACCACCACGCAACAGCGAGCTTAGACTGAAGGCGCAGCAGCGCCCTGCTATCTCCGTTTAGTGGTGCTGTTGCTCCCCAACCTTTTTCCACGTCACCTCATTGCGGCAGTACAGAGGCTCGGCTAAACTCGCATCTGTAAGAGTCATCCCCGCAAATGATGCTACCGCCAAAATCGCCTCCGCCTCTGGATAGAGCTTCTCGGTACGCTGTAACGCACACTGCGCCCCCGAGGTTACTTGCTCCTCTAAGCCTAAAGCATCTAAGAGCTTAATGCCCGTACCAGCAACTAACACCTGCTTTGCCCCTGCTGGCTCTGCTTGTAAGGCTGCCATAACCTCGCTTAAGGCTTGCTCAGGCTTACCGACACGCTCGCTCACCAGCGCTGGTAACTGCCGCGTCTCACGGTCTAAGCGATATAAGGCGTAATAGACCTCCCCCATACGCGCATCGATGCAGCCTAAGCCGTAAGCGGTATAGCCCTGCTGCTCCTGCACGGCAATCAGCTCACTGCCCACTAAGAGCTTTAGGTCGCTCACCCCAAAGACCTGCTTATCTAAGCCTAGAGCCAGAGCTTGGGCTGTCGAGACACCAATACGCACACCGGTAAAAGAGCCAGGGCCGGAGCCAAAGCCGATGCAGTCGAGATCCTGTCTTGTAATCTGAGCCTCGTCTAAGAGCGCAGTAATCATGGGAAGAACTAAGTTAGCATGCTTTTGCGGAGCCACTTCGGAGCGGACATAGAGCTTACCGTTATGGCTTAGCGCCACAGAGCAATTTTCAGTAGCAGTATCAATCGCTAAAATGGTTGGCTCACTCATATTTCTCTTTTGTCCTTGACCGAAACTACGCCCCGAGGCACGTCAGCACAGCAGTCAGCAGCTGCATCTACAGCAGCTGCAGCAGTAGCGCACGTGGAAAGCTACCTTGTGCCCAATAGCAAAACCACGCTCCTGTTTTGCGCCCAAGCGGCGGTAAAGAACGACTGACTTAATAGATGACGGACTTTAGAGTAATCATGGTGCATCGTCCTCTGGTAGGCTTAGACTCACCTGCACCATTCATCTCGAGGAGAGTATTTGCTATCACGCCTATCCTCTTTCGTCCTTATTAGATCACTCATTCCTAATGCGCACCCAAGCTGCTAAGAGCACGCAGCGTGAGATGACTCTCTTGAGCAGAGGCACAGGCACAGCTTTTCCTGTCTGCACCGCGATCACCACCGCATACTTTTCTTGAATGGGGCGCGCTCATTATAGCAGCAATGTCTCATGGGGCTGGCTGCGCCCCCTAAGCTTACAGCTCTCCCTACACTGGTTTACAAGCTAATGACAAACACAACATCTCTCACTGCTCCTACCGAAGTGGGCAGCGACGTTGGCGCACCACCACAATCTCGCTCTGCCCGAAACCAGACTCACCCCCTAAGCTCCCTTAGTTCCTTGGTAGCAGCAGCAACGGTAAACGTTACCACTAAGGACACAGCTGCACATGCAACCTCTGCTGCTAACGATGCCACCTCACCTGTAAGCGGCAGCAACACTGCGCTCACGACGCTACCCCGAGTAGAGACAGCTTCTGCCACTACCACCAAGCAGGCAACAGCTCTAAGCTTAGGCTTAAGCTTAAGCAACAACACAGCATGCGCACGCAACTACAACGCAATCACAGAGGAAGAAGAAGAAGAAGAAGAAGAAACGTCAGCACCAACCGCTGCAGCGCCCAGCTGGCAGCTTAAAGGTTATCTCAACACGCAGCAGTACTGCGCTCCACAGAGCAGAGACGCTGCTGACTATGATGATGATGATGATGACGAAGCTGACGCTGATGACGATGCAGATGATGACAATGCAGCTGATGATGATTTCGCCGCTGATGCAGCGGAGCCACCTAATGTCACGCAACTTACTACGGATGAAATCACGCGGCTGCGTGAGCGGGCCGCTGCGCTCTATAGCCGCTTTTTAGAACTCCAGCAGATAGTTGCGTCGTGCACGCCCAGCTACACCGATCGGAAGTGCCTTTTGACGCTGGAGCAAGCGCAGAGTCTGCACTTATTTGCTGACGGCAAGCAGCTCATACTTAATGGTGAGCCTGTTTCAGACCTCTACGACCTGCGCCATAACTTTGCGCCAGTGGAGATCCTTAGGCATTACCGCTGGGGCAGCCTCATGCTCTTTTTCCTCCTGCATGATTTTAAGCACGAGGCCTGTGCGCTCTACACCTTACGCTTAAGTGAGATCGTCTTAGGGCCGCTTACCCATACAGAGTTAGCGCTGCGCTTAGGCAAGATTCTTAGCGTCAAGGTTTTCCCCATGGAAATCACCAATCAGCTGCCAGATGAGCTCAATGATGCTGATGATCGCCTTAAACAGTGGCAACGCGATAGTAACGAGCACTTCTATCTGCAGCGCGTTGCTGCGTATCCGCAAATCAACGTCAACCCGCTCCTTTTGGACTACTCACTGGAGCACTTACTGACAGCGCTCAGAGCACGGCACCAAGGACTACCTGAGACCATGGCGCACGATCGTACTGCTGCGGAGGCGCTCCTTGGGCTTCATGACAAGTACCTACCAACACTCGTAGACAACTGGCTGGGTATGGAGATACCTCCTGCTGACAAGGTGCAAAAGGACGCTGATGGTCAGTACCTGCCCCCACAGCTGACAGCAAATCAAGCCAAGGAGGCGAATGTGCATGCGCTGTGGGTGTTTGAGATGCAATATCAGCTGCAACACCTCATTTTGCAATTACGGCACGTGCCACAGTCGCTGCTGCCTGAGCCCTATCAAGAGCTACTGCAAGAGTCAGAAATGCTGCATGCTGACTTTGGGAGCAAGCTGCTGCTAAAGGATGGCAAGAGCATCTTACGCGAGATCTTGGAGCCTCGGGCACTTGAGTCCTTGATGAGTGCAGCTAAGCCGCATACGGAGACGGATGAGGAACTAAGCCAGCCGCAGGAGATTGACAGCGAGCAGCAACTGCAGATAGCACGGCGCTATTACTACCAGCGCTGGCTACTACTTTCCCAGAGGTTGTACAGGCGCCACCTCTGGGATATGGATAACCACTCAGGGCGGAGCAGCAAAAGGCCAGATATGGCTCTTCTGGATGATATCTTGACCTAGAGTTGTCGGCACATGCCCCACTCGTAAGAGTGGGGTTAGCCGACATTTAGTATTGGGGCTTTAGCCAAGCACAGCGTACACACATCCTCAGCCTTTGAGGGATCGT
>CASEBB010000185.1 GCA_949286015.1 uncultured Succinivibrionaceae bacterium
TGCTGGCTAGATCATTATAGATCAAACATAGGCACACTATAGGGCGGTGACGGCGGCGGTGTGTTTAGAGTGCGATTTCACCTCTTTTTACATAGAACCGGCGCTACTCAGGATACGATGTGGTGAGCGATGGGTCTCATGCTACCCCAAGGCTTCAGGGCATACCCGCAGTGAGCCCACAGTGTGCGCACAGTGAGCTTGCAGGCCTCTAGGGACAACAACACCCAAAGAGCACTGTGACCTCCAGCCGACGTGACTTATGGTGACTTGCAGTACACCAGAGCGGCACAGGAATGAAGGGAGGCAAGCAGGAAGCATCGCTCTTAGCGCAATTGCTCCTAACGCACTCTCACAAGCTGCAAGCACCTCCTCAGTTCCCGCCCCTACTTGCGGCGCTTTTTGTTGACCGCACGGCTTTGCTTGGCCTTCTTGCGATCAACTTTGCGCGCCTTATTGGCGTTAGCCTTGTGTTGACGTGCAATCACAGACGATCCCCATTTGCCATTTTGCTCGGCTAATTCATGCAAAATATTCAAAAACATAATTTGATCCGTTGCCGAGGTCAACATCAGACCAAAGAACTGATTTATTGCCAACTCAAAACGCAGCAAATACAGCACTTGTCCCTTTACCGCCGCAACCTCGTCCTCTGTAGCCCGTTGCTGCTCCTTAAGCCATTCCCACATGTGTAACGCCTTTTCAAAAAAGAGCGGGAACTTGGCCAGATGGAGACTCAGATCGTTGCTATCTCTTTCTGTCCCACGGAAAAAATTAAGTGTCTTTGGTAGCACCTCGAACAAAGCCCTACCCTCTGCTGCCGTAGCGCAATCTGCCGACGTGGTGTTACACACCTCCTGCAAAGCAGGTATACGCTTTAGCGCTGCCACAAACTCATTGGCCCCACCATCCAAGGGCATGATCATACCTGTCTTTGGTGACAACGTCTTAATAAGATCATCGCTCACGCTTGTCGCTAAGGCCTGTGGCTTTTGTGGCGCCACACCTTTTAAGACCGAGGCAAGGCCGACAAGGCCGTCATCAACAACGCCAAAGTCATCGACATAAGGAATGTCTCCCAATGCCATTTGCCCCTCAGACATAGCCTGCTCGCGACAGAAAGCCCGCTGTTCTGCACTGATAGGTGCTACTTCTTTCGCCAGAGCAGAACCCAAGGCAACCGCGTACATATCCGCGTTATTTTCCACTACGGCATGCAATTCTTCTAAGGCATTTTTGTGTAATGTGCCATATAAGCTATAAGCCTCACGAAACTCAGCAGAAGCTGTGAGCTGAGGAAAGACCGTAGGAATCTGCGTACAAGCGTTTAGCGCACGGGTATAACTGTCAGTTGCAGGAATCATCCACGACATGAAGGCGGTAGTGATGTCAGCAAAAAATGTCACCGCCTCCTCATACTGGGCAGGGGTCAGCTGCTCTTTGCTCGCTGACAAGAAGCGATCCAAAGCATTTGGGCTTCGCAGTTTAGAAAAACCAGTCATTGCCATCATAGGCTCTACTCTTCGCTAGGGCTAAACATAGGGTGCCGCTTCATGCCACATTATCCCCAGATGGCTCTTCCCTAAAGACTTACTAAGGAGCAGCTGCATCTGGTCTTGGGTGGCACACCTGAAAGGAGCGTTTACTGCTGCTGCTGTTGTTTTTGTGGTGGGGGTGTAAGCAGCTGAGCCTGCGTCATGACCACATAAACCATGGTGCGTAGGTGCTCAATGTTACCCCGTTGGTTATCGCGGTCAGGCACCAAAAAGAAGTTGGACGTCTGCATAGCATCGCGGTAGCGAATCCAGCGCAGCTGCATCTCTTTTAATGATGCGCGGCACTCTTGAGCAACAGCCTTGTCCACATCAGAGCCTGTGACATTGAGGCTATCGCAATAGTTCTGTGCGGCCTTGTATTGGCGGTTCAGCTCGGCATCCCAGTAGTCATAAGCTTGGCTGTAACAATCCACCTCCCCCATGGTGGTCTCACCACGCTCCGTCATACACTGATCAAAGCCAGGGGCGATCTCACCGGTAAAGGCTGGCGTTTGCGCCCAAACTGCACTGCCTACAGTCAGCAAGGTCGCCCCCGTCAGCCAGCCACACCATCTTCCAAGACGCATCAACACACCTCACCACAACACCAAAGAAACGACAGTACCAAGCACAAAAGAGAACAAGAGCGGCGGCAGCAGCCAAAGCAGCCACTAAGCCATGACACCTGTCCTCTGTGCTGAGGCAAACAGTGACAGCAAGCACTCATTTGCCACTTGCTAAGATTAGCCTATGCAGCCTCAACTACAATAGGTAACGATACGAGGCAGCAGCCTCACCTAAGCTGATGTGTAGTTTAGCTTAGTTTAGTTTAGTTGCGCTTACAGCCAGCGCGCACTTCTTTACCACCACAACCACCAACCACTACGCAGGTCTGCACCACTGTCTCTTACTTAGCTTGTACCCTGCGTTTGCCCCCGCTTTTTCCCGAGGCCAGCCCACTCATGTTCTCTTTTTCTGCCCTGCTGCGCACCTCCTTTTTAAGCTCCACCATCCTGTGCTCACTGGTAAGCACCGCTTTTGCCGCTGTGCAATCTTTAGATAACGAGCAAGTTGCCAAGCTCATGGCAGAAGACAGCACTTACGCTACTGCAAGCAGCATTGATAACTCCCGCACCGCAGCTGAGATGGTGCTCGATCTCTTAAAGCAAGGCCGCATCACTCAAGGCCTGCTCTCGGTGTTTACCAACAACCCACAGCAGCAAGCCGCAATAGCCCACACCGTAGAGCAGCTGTGCTCTAATGAGGCTTATACCGCCGACATCATCCAGCACCTACCGGTATTTGAGCTCAACGCTGATCTGCCGGTAGCTGATGTCATGCTCAAGATCGGTCAGGCCATGGGCGAGCGTACCCTTGATTTAGCCGCTGACGGCATCATGCGCCTTAATGATGAGGAGCGCCAACAGCTCTTTAAAGCACTGGGTAACACCCTCGGCAATATGCGTGACCAAGATTGTGTGCTGCTCTTTGGAGAGGATGGCAACAGCAGTGATAAGGTCAAAGCTGTCTTTGCCAATCTCACCACACCTGATCTGCAAACGCTCTTGCAAATCACATCCAATGCTATTGACTACCAACTTTCGGGCACTCCTGAACAAATGCGCTTAACGGGCAAAGAGGAGCAGCAAGCGACGCTGGAGCTGATGCAGGTACTGGCGTTGTGGAGCCTCAGTGAGCCGGAAAACGGCATGCTTCTGCTGTCGCTGCTAAAGGACGGCGTGCAGCGTAAAGATGAGCAGCAGCTGATTGGGCTGTGCCATGCGGCGGGATCACTGTTACTGCACAGTGCGGATTTACCTAGTCAGCATGGCGTGCGGGTGCGTCAGGCTATCTTTGCGCAATTGCAGCGCTAACGAGCTCTGGGTGCTAGCACTCGTTCACTCCTGATGATAACGCGTCGCAGCACAACGCTGCTCTCAAGCTGACTCTAACGCTGCTCTAAGGTAAGCATGCTGTCATGCCGAGCGGCTGGGAAGGAGTGATCTCATAACTGACGGAGGTGGGGATGTGTGATGGCAAAGGCACACACCTCGAGATGAATGGTGCATACAGGTGAGCCTAATCCCACCTGAGGACGGTGCACCATGATTACCTTAAAGCCCGCTATCTCTTAAGTCAGTCGTTCCTTGGTGGTAAACGCCCTCTGGGCTACGCCACTAAAAGGTAGCACGCAGAAACAGCGTGTGCGCCAATGCACCGCACAACGTAAAAAACGGCCGCTCATATCCGTACAAGCAGCCGTCTACGATGATGATGATGATGACCATCATGATTATGGTGGTAGTGCCAAAGGCTACGGACGCGGCGCTGGAGCAGGCTCTACTGTAGGTGTCCTAAAAAGCGCCTAACGGCGCCTTATCTCGAGAGTAGCGTCTCAGCAAATACCTACTCTAAGGGTAAGACACCTGATTGTAGGCCGTTTTCACCTTGAGTTAATCCTCCAGCACCAGCCACCCCCTGAAGAGTAAACGCCGTCCCCTCACTCTTCTCTCCCTCAAGCGGTGCTTGGGGCGCTCCCATAAAAATAGCCATGTGCCGTCTGCGCCCGTGGAGGCACACACCACACATGGCTATGGCTATCAGGTTAGGAGATCACAGCCTCTTCTTGAGCAAAGACGTGCACAGTGGCCATCGCTGCTGACGCTACCTTACACGCAGCCGCGCTGACAACTACTGGGTGGAGTCTGAGTTGTAGTGCCACCAGCCGCCTTACCCACCACTAAGCTGTGGTTTGCCACACAGCCGAGGCTGCTCCTTGCTCACGGCAAAACAGTGGTGGGGTCAGATCGTGACTCTGCTCGCGTGCCGTGCGCAAAACACGCCCACGACACTGCGTTTAGCGCACCTTGCCTTGCCTCTTAAGGCTTAGGGTTGAGCCACACGCGCATCTCACCTTCCTCACGGTTGCACCATGCGTAGTAAGGAATGAGACGAATCTCTTGCTCTGCAAACTTACGCGTCGAGGCTGGGCGATAGAGCGCCCCCTGCGCAAAGTCATTAACGCGGCGCGCACCGTGCGCGGTGATCACATACACACCATCTAAGAGCTCCGGCTCAAAGTGTCCCTGTAAGTCACCCTCAGCACCTAAATGCAGTTCTTGCAGCTCCTTGCCATTGTCACAGGCCTCAGCGCAATACACGATTGGGCCGCGCTGTACCGCCTGCTTGTTATAGTCAGCAGCAATCAGTGGATTGGACTCCATTAAGACGGCATTCATCTTAAGCTTCAGCTCAAAGACATCCCCCTCTTTGATGCCCTCTGGCAGGTAGAGATAGCCCTGCTCGCACTTTACTGCACCCAGCTTGTCGCTCTCACTTACGAGCTTGCCATTGTGGTAGAGCGCAAAGTGTGGGCACCACTGAGGTAAGTGCAACGCCAGCTTTACCGCACCACCCTTGCCATTGTCACGCGTGACCTTAAAGGTCATGGTGCTATCCCATGGGTAGTCGGTGCTCTGCTCTAAGGTCAGCTCACGCTCGCCAAACTTAAAGTTGGCTGTGTTTGCCACAAAGAGGTCAGCAAAAATTGTCTCGTCCTTGCAATGGTAGACGTAATGACCCAGCGACATCACCATACGGGCTAAGTTTGGTGGGCAGCAAGCGCACGCAAACCAACCGGCACGACGCGTTAAGACGTGCTTTAAGCCAGGATTGAGCTGAGAGTACTCTGGGCGTACCTCCAACGGATTAACGTAGAAGTAGCTCTTGCCATCTAAGGACATGCCAGCGAGTACAGTGTTGTAGAGCGCCAGCTCCATCACGTCCGCGTACTCACCTTTCTCCTCAAGGCGCAGCATGTTGTGCGCAAAGAAGGTTAAGCCCACCGAGGCACAGGTCTCACCATACATGGAGTCATTTGGCAGATCGTAATCGGCCGTAAAGGCCTCACCGTGGCAAGTCGAGCCAATGGCGCCAGTGATATACATCCGGCGCTGCACAATGCTCTGCCAGTAGTTGTGTGCCGCCGCCTTTAACTTTTCATCACCCGTTAAGGCCGCCCCTAAGGCTAAAGCGGTGCAGAGATAGACCACACGCACGGCATGGCCTTTAGCATCCTTTTGCTCGTAGACTGGCAGGTCACTTTGGAAGTAGGCATTGTTGAAGATGTCCTGCATGATCTCAATGCCAGGGATCACTGACTTACGGCCCAGCTCCACATCACGGCGCTTCATCGCCTCAAAGTAATCAGGATCCTGACCACGTACTAAGAGGAAGTACTGGCTTAACTTAAGGTAGCGCTCCTCATGGGTGAGCTCATATAAGCGCAGTAAGGCCAGCTCAATTTCCTCATGGCCATCACCACCGTGAATTTTGCCATCTTCAGGGCCAAAGTGCGCGTCGATATTATCCGCAAGGCGCGTGGCAATGGTCAGCACCTTTTGGTTGTGCGTGGCTTGATAGTAGGCAACGGCAGCCTCGATAAAGTGACCGGCGCAGTAGAGCTCGTGGCTCATGTACAGGCTCTGGTACTTGCGGTCAGGCTCATTTACCTGAAAATAGGTGTTGAGATAGCCATCGTCCTCTTGGGCATCAGCAATGATGTCGACAAGCTTATCGGCATTGGCTTGAAGCTGTGGGTCGGGGCAGCACTCGAGGGTATAGGCCACAGCCTCTAACCACTTGTAGGCATCGGAGTCTTGGAAGACCATGCCGCCACGCTTACCTTGCTTCTTACCAGCGGCAATGAGAAAGTTTTCGACGACGTAGCTCTTGTCGTTGTCTAAGGCATCAGAATCACCGCCGGTGTTGGTTACGGCAATGGTGACGGCCTTAAAGTCATTGATGATATCCCACTGGTAAGGGATCATCTGCTCGCGAATAACGCGCTGACGCTCTAACCAGAATTTGGAAGTGAGGTTTATGCTGTCTAACATGGCAACAAATCCTATAATCCTGTAGCAAACGATAGAGGGTACTCTCTGGCTGCTTGATGCTGGCTGATGGATGCTGGATGCTGGCTGGAGCTTAAGAGCTATCTCTTGCTCTCTTACACAGCAGAGCTGTGGTAGCGCACGCCTCTATCTTTGCGCTGTTGTTCCGTCTGTAGTGATCATTACTGCTTATGCGGCGGCTCTTTTGCCTGATATGGTTATCGCAGGGGTCACCTGCACATTGCAAAGAGGTGGGAGTGGTGGTGGCGTCTGCGGAGCTAACTTGGCGCGGCGGCCTAGGCTGCTCTTAGCTGCGCTTAGCTGCACTGAGCAGCGCTAAGCGGCCTCTTAGAAACGACTGACTTAAAAGATGACGTACTTTAAGGCAAGCATGCGTGCCTAACCTTAAGAGAGGCTCATGCTCTACTAAACCATTCATCTTGAGGTGTGAGCTTTACCCTCACTTAGCCTTGCATACGTCACTTATGAAATCACTCATTTCCCCGCAGGGCGCGCCAAGCCATGACACCGCAGAGAATGATCACTACCCTCAGTTGGAGATACGAACTTACTGGGCTCTTGGTGCCCTCTCGTGCTTACGAAGCACTGGCACCACTGTCTAAAGCCTTGCTCTTGATGTCAGTCAGTGCGCGCTGCTTTAACTCCGCCACCACTTTGCCCTCTTGGGCTTCAAACTTGGCGTAGAAGAGCATAATGACCACGATCATCGCACTTAAGATAATTGGCACCCAGATGAAGGAGAGCTGAATACCAAAGATACTCTCGGCCGTTTGCTGGGTGTTAGCGACATAACCGTAGTGGCCCATGATCATGGTTGGGATAAAGCCACCGATACCCGAGCCTGCCTTAATGCACAGAGCCGAACCAATGGCGGTTAAGAAGCCTGCGGCACGCACACCGTTTACGTACTCGCCATAGTCCACGGTATCAGCCAGCATGCAGAACGGCATGGCACACATTAAACCGTGACCAAAGGACACGATCGCCCAGAAAGCAAAGAGCAGAGGCAGGTTGGTGCCCACCACCGAAATACCAAAGTGACCCACGGCAATTAAGACGGCACCTAAGATCATGGCGCCAAACTTGTGGGTAAAGCGCACCACAAAGGCCATGGAAAGGTTAGCCAGCATTGGCAACGCCGTTAAGATGCCATTGAAGATTGGGGTAATGCTCTCGTCATCTAACACGTACTTAGCGTAGTAGATCACGGTACTCTGACGCACGCTGATGTTTACCCACACTAAGAGGTTAGCGGTCACCAGAATGATCCATGGCCAGTTGTTCTTGATAGCGCGTAAGGAATCCTTGAACGGAATGGAGACATTGCGCTCGACGTTCTGCTCCTGCAGGTGACGGAAGGCAAAGATCAGGAGAATAATGACGCAGATACCAAAGAGGCCCACCGTAAGGAGAAGCCTAACTGCTGATCACCGTTACCTAAGAGGTTCACCAGTGGCAGGGTGAAGGTCATGGAGATGAACGCACCGATAGCACCACCCATCATACGGAAGGTGTTCAAGATGATGCGCTCATCGTGGTTGGAGCTTAAGTTTGGCAGAATCGAGGTGATAGCCGTCTGCACGCCGGAGTAAACGATACCGGCTAAGAGGTAGGTGAAGACAGCGTAGACGATCTTGGCCGTATCCGAGAGGAAAGATGGGGTGGTAAAGGTCAACCACATGGTGACGGCAAAAGGAATAGCCAGCCATAAGAAGAATGGGCGGCTACGGCCGTACTTGGAGTGGGTGTGATCGACGATCGAGCCCCAGATAGGAGCATCGATTGCGTCCAAGATACGGGTCAGTAACAGCAGCATACCGGTAACGGTAACTGGCAGACCAAATACGTCGGTGTAGAAGTAGAGCAGGTATGAGCCAATAATGCAGAAGAGCAGATTGCCACAGAAGTCTGTCAGGAAGAAACTCATGCGGCAGGCAAACGGCGTGCGGGACGCCAGTTCTGCGCGGGCCTGATCCATGGTAGCCATGAATATCTCCAAGGAAGCGGAGCTCCTTGCCACACGTAGGCAAGGAACTACAGTTTTGTCATCATCATCAAGTTTGTGCCTCAAGGCACAGGAGTGTGCGGGAGCAAGGGGAGTGAGGCAATTGGAAGTGGAGAGAAGTGAGTGGATCGGAGCGGAGTAAAGAGGCCAAGGCCAAAGGAAAAAGGTACAAGTCCAAGAACAAGAAGCAGGTAGACACCCATCACCTGCTGACGATAGTCACCAAAGTCAGCACTACAACTATCTCAACACGCCTCAAGATGGGCATCTACCGCCAACCGCCGTAGCTTTACACAGCAGGGCTGTGCGCCACTAAGAGCTAAGCTCTGGCGTGGTTCTCAACTGCTGTCATCTTAAAAAGAGCGCTGCACGCAATTTGTGACTAACTCCAAACTTTTTTGGCAGTTTTTACACTAGTATCGCTTTTATGAAAAAAATATCGCTTTTGTGCAAAAAGCACCTCTAGACACCGCTGTGCTCCCTGACTTTGCAGCGGAGAAACGGCTTGTTTATGCGCAATTACCCTAAGCAAGCCCACAAGGCGTTTTTTCATGCTTTCACTGGAAACTAAACTTTAATACGGGAGGCAGAGCTTAGAGGCGGCCTCTGCAAGTGATTACAAGGGAGGGGTATGCTCTACCGACCGTATTTACGTGGACTCTATGCGTCCATAGGCATTCCGGTGCATCGCTACGCGCTACACCGCGACCACTCACCTGAAGCTGCTACTGATGCCGCCGCTACTGCCGCTACGGACACAGAGGCGAGCAGCAACGCTGGTAGCGCGCAGGGGCATATGGAGCTGATTGAGTCTTACGAGCCACGTGGCTTTAGTGCGGCCCTCAAAGACAGGGCTAACCGTATGGCGCAGGAGATTAAGCTCAATATTGGTGATCACTTGTACCTGCGCAGTAACACCGACATTGCCGCCACGGTACTGCCGGATCGCACACTGGTGTTGCTGGGCCCACTGCAAGCGACAAAAGAACCAAAGCAGGCGACACCGTCCAAACAGCCCAAGGCAGCAAAGGCCGCAAAGGCAGCCAAGAAAGCCAAACCACACCAATGCGCTACGCCTCAGGGCACAGACCCCCAAGACAAATCGAGCGCAATAACAGAAAGTGCGGTACACGCAACGACTGCAACAGCAGCGCAGCCAACTACCGCTACCAACTCAAGCGCGACAGCAATGGAGACGGCAGTAACTGCTGCAGATACTGACAGCAGCCAGAACAGAGCAGAGTCCACTCCAGATAACCTCAGTCATGACAGCGTCTGGAGCCTCAAAATCCGCGTCGTCAATCTCTGGCTCGATATGATTAGCCAGATCGTCTTGCACGACGTCATCCCTGCCGAAAACGAAAATCAGCTCTACGCTGACGTCGACAGCTTTATTCCAGCTAACCTCAAGCCGATTGCCCAAGAGATTAAGCTCAAGGCCCCGCACAACCAATACCGCTACGAGCTGGCCATTTTAGATGCTGTAGCTGAGGGCAATGTCGATAAGGTGGTGCGCGCTTTTACCATTCCGCTACAAGGCAAGCTGGGCGTCTTAGGGCCAACGCCCTTACGCTCGGCGCAAAACCACGTGCACAACCTCACCGCTATCGTCTCCCGTGTGGCTATTAATGTGGGCATCCTGCCAGAAAAGGCCTTTGCCTTGGCGGATAAGTTCTTTATGGCCTCGGAGTCCTGTACCACGGTAGAACAGTGTAACAAGATGCAGGTTATCAGTGCGCGCGCTTTTGCAGCCATGGTGAAGTCTCCATGTGCTTACGCACATGGCTTCCTCCCGTTTTAATAGGGAGGGTCCTGAACAAGAATACAATCCTACCTCAGCACCGTTCCAAACA